>NZ_WWRX01000004.1:148900-308793 GCF_009875575.1 Eggerthella sp. BIOML-A4
GTCCCGTCGAGCTGGACGAGCACGTCGAGCACATCTGGATGGAGAAACTCCTGGATGAGACAGGGGGACGGGGCTAATGCCTCATTCCCTGTCGATACGGATGCGGTATGCTTGCGGAATGAGGCACTAACCTCGTCCCCCTGTCTCATCCAGGAGTTTCTCCATCCAGATGTGCTCGACGTGCTCGTCCAGCTCGACGGGACCGTACTGCGCGTAGCCCATACGCCCGTAGAACGGCGTGACGCGGCATTGGGCGTGCAGGTGCATTTCGGTCGCGCCGGCCTCGCGCGCCAGGCGCTCGGACTCGGCCAGCAGCGCGGCCCCGAAGCCGCCGCGGCGCGCCTCGGGAAGCACGGCCAGGCGGCCGAACACCCAGCGACCCGGCTGATCGGGGCGGTCGGGATCGGGGAAGGTGCGTGCGCAGCCGACAAGGGCGTTTGCGTCGTAAAGCGTTACGTGGATGGTGCGCGGATCGTCGTCGATGTCGTCGAACTCGTCCTGGAAACCCTGTTCCTCCATGAACACGCGTGTGCGTACGATGCGCGCGTCATCGAAGTTCCCATGCTCGAATCGCAATTCCATGCCGGTCCTTTCTCTCGTCGGTTGCTGGGTCACTGTACCATATGTGCGCAACGAAACGGAGATTATCCGAGGTCGTGTGTATGTTTTCTGCATAACGGGCGTTCGAGTGAAACGCGTGGGGGCTGCGTGCCCCAAACGCTCGGGAACATGGTAGAATCGTGAGACGTGTAAACGAAAGACCCATCCGCTAAGGAAAGATGCGTACCATGCAAATTCGCGAACAACTTGAACAGCTGATCGACGCGGCCGTCGCGGCCGCGTGCGAGGACGGAACGCTCACGCTCGAGCAGGCTCCCGAGGCGGCTCTCGAGCGCCCGCGCGACGAGAGCAACGGCGACTGGGCGTCCACCGTCGCCATGCGTTCGGCAAAGCTTGCCAAGAAGAATCCTCGCGAGATCGCTCAGATCATCGTCGACCACCTGCCCGAGAACGACATGATCGCTTCCGTCGACATCGCCGGCCCCGGCTTCATCAACATTCGTCTGGCGAACGCCGTCCTGCAGGGCGTCGTGGCGGCGGCTCGCGCCGAGAAGGACGACTTCGGCAAGGGCGAGATTCCCGAGGGCGAGCGCAAGATCAACCTGGAGTACATCTCGGCGAACCCCACCGGCCCCTTGCACGTGGGCCATGGCCGCTGGGCCGCGCTGGGCGATGCCACGGCGCGCGTCATGCGCCATGCGGGCTACGACGTGTTCGAAGAGTTCTACATCAACGATGCCGGCACGCAGATGGACAACTTCGGCGAGTCGGTGGCCGTGCGCTACCAGCAGCTGCTGGGCCGCGACGTGGAGATGCCCGAGGCGTGCTATGCAGGCTCTTACGTGAAGGATATCGCGCAGACCATCATCGATGAGGACGGCGACAAGTGGCTCGATGCCGACCCGAAGGAGCGCATGGAGAACTTCCGCGAGCGCGCCTATGCCTACGAGTTGGCCGAGCAGCACCGCGTCACCGAGCGGTTCGGCACCACCTTCGGATGCTGGTTCTCCGAGCGCTCGCTGTACGTGCCCGATGAGGACGGCTTGAGCGCGGTGGACCGCAGCCTCAAGGCCATGGACGAGAAGGGCTACATCTACGTCGAGGACGGCGCCACCTGGTTCAGGTCCAGCGCGTTCGACGACGAGAAGGATCGCGTGCTCATCAAGGCCAACGGCGAGATGACGTACTTCATGAGCGACGTGGCGTACCACTACAACAAGATGGAGCGCGGCTTCGACCACCTCATCAACATCTGGGGCGCCGACCACCACGGCTACATCGCCCGCTGCGAGGCCATGCTGGCCGCGTGGGGCTGGCCCGGCGCGCTCGAGATCATGCTCGGCCAGCTGGTGAACCTGTTCCGCGACGGCGAGGCCGTGCGCATGTCGAAGCGCACGGGCGAGATGATCACGTTCGAGGAGCTCATCGACGAGGTGGGCGTGGACGCCACCCGCTACCTCATGCTGGCGAAGTCCTCCGACCAGCCCATCGACTTCGACATCGAGGTGGCGAAGAAGAAGGACGCGTCGAACCCGGTGTACTACGTGCAGTACGCGCACGCGCGCATCTGCTCGATCCTGCGCAAGGCGGCCGACCCGGCCGATGCCGAAGCGGCCGCGAACGGCGACATGTCGATGGACGAGCTGGCCTCGAAGGTGATCCCGGCGAACGTGGACCTCTCGCCGCTCACGCACGAGTCCGAGCTGGCGCTGATGCGCAAGATGGACGACTTCGGCCCGCTCGTGGCTCAGGCGGCTCGCGACCGCGCGGCGTTCCGTTTGACGCACTACGCTCAGGATCTGGCCTCGCTGTTCCATTCGTTCTACACGAACTGCCACGTCATCGGCGAGGAGGAGGCTGTGACGAACGCGCGTCTTGCCCTCGTGGACGCCACGCGCATCGTGCTGGCCAAGACGCTGGACCTGCTGGGCGTTTCCGCTCCGGCCAAGATGTAGGTTTCGTTCGAAGGAAGGCCGCCCGATGGGCGGCCTTTTTTATACGTTGTCCTCCAGGTCGACCTGCATCAGGGCGACATTCTCGCGCAGGCGCTTGTACGAGGATCGGCACAGGTCGCCTTCTGAAAAATTTAGGATAACCGTATAGCGTCCTTCGCTGTATGCGATTGCTTCTGGTGTACAATCATTGTTGCCATATGTTGATAGTTTGCAATGCTATGAAGGAGGAGGTTGTGAGCGATGACGGCAATGGAATTGTTGACGATCCCCGGTCTGGACAACAGCAAAAAGCTAGAGAACGTCCGAAAGGACTCGATGGAGAAAGCCGTCTCGAACTTGGCCAGGATGAAAAGGGCTCGAATATCGGCAAGCAAGAAGCGCTTGATAAGCGTTCGGAAGAGCTCCTAGCCGCTGTTGACATTCTCGACGCTGCTTCAGAAGATGAACTCGAATCAGCTGGGATTATTTTGAGTTCCGAAAGCAAGTCTGTGTCGTTTTCGGGTCTATTGCCCCATCCGGATGTTCATAAGCTGTATGATCCTGAGACACGTGAGCGAATATGCAGATGGAATGACGCTTTTACCATTGACGAGTCGAAAAGGCAGGATAGGCTTGTTGACAATGAAATAGAGCAGGCAAAAAGAGGCCCGATCCTATCAATGATAATGCTCACTATATTTTCGTTGCTGGCGTTTGTTTCGTTCTTAGTAACGCGTGAAACGGCATCGTTCTGGTTTTTGGCGGTACCGGTTGTTTCCGTCATTGGAAACTTGATCGTTCCCGTGTTTTCGAAAAGCAGTAGAGGCAGACGGCGATAAAGCATTGGGAAGGCCACCCGATGACTTGGCCTCAAAAGCTGGACGGTGAATAGCCTAATCTAGACGACGCGAATGGGCTGGCATCGGAATCTTCCGGTGTCGGCCCATTCGGCCTTTCTTGGCGGCAGCGCTTGTTTCGATAGACGTGTTTTTCGGAGAACTGTCGCTCGATCTTGTCGGATTCTCTCGGTCTCCGCGTGGCTCGCGGCGCATGAAGCCCAGAACGAACCTGTGCCGCCAATGGTTTAACAACGGACGTTTAGGGTATGGTCACAATTGATACCTCAAACAATGATCGAAACATCCGTTTTCCGTGTCGAGCACACTGAAGATATGGGGTGATTCGATTAGCGGATGGCGATAGCTCTCATTACTTGACTTTAGTTTTATTAAAGAGTATCTTTAATAAAACTAAAGGAGGTGTGCACGTTGAGCATTGAAGTGGTTCCCGAATGGATGGTCGATCTCGACGACGAGGATGTCGCGTTCGTCAAGCGGTTCTTACTTGCGTCCGGTTCCTTGAAAGAGGTCGCGCGTCAGTACGGAGTCACCTATCCAACGGTCCGACTGCGGCTCGACCGGCTCATCCAGAAGATCAGGATAGGGGAGGATCGCGAGACCGATCCGTACATCGCCCTGATCAAGCGGCTCGCAGTGAACGAGCGCATCGACTTCGACGCCGCCAAAGTGCTCATATCCGAATATCGCAAGGTTCGCCACTTTGAAGGAGGATGACATGCTTTTCGGACCTGCTGCCTTCGTCATGCTGCTCGCCGCTGTCGCGCTGTTCGCCGGATTGGTGGCGCTTCAGTTCGCGGCCTCGAGGGCGAGAAACGCGATTGCGGGCTTGGTGCTGCCGATAGCGTCCCTCGTGGCCGCCATCGGCTTCTCCGCCCCGAACTTCATCGAGGCGTTTCGCGTCATGTTCTCTGCGGGAGCCTTTTTCGCCTCCGTTCTCGCCCTTGCCCTGTACTGCCTTCCTGCGGTCGTCTTCACGCTGGTGTATGTGCGCCAGCGCCGCAAGATGGAGATGTCGCGGCAGCTCAACAAGATGAACGTGCAGGATCTGTAGTCTGCCGTCTCTCGCTCGGGACGACGGACGGAGGCCGCATCCTATACGTTGTCCTCCAGGTCGACCTGCATCAGGGCGACATTCTCGCGCAGGCGCTTGTACGAGGATCGGCACAGGTCGCCGTCTTCGTAGCGCGCTTGGATCTGCTCGAGCTCGAGGCGCAAGCCGTAGCGTTCGATGTCTTGGGCCTTGCTTGCCGTGTTCGTGAGGGCGGTGATGGACGGGTTGGCATTGCGCAAGGCCGTGATGGAACGCTGGTATTCCA
Source organism: Eggerthella sp. BIOML-A4 (assembly GCF_009875575.1). Classification (NCBI taxonomy): domain Bacteria; kingdom Bacillati; phylum Actinomycetota; class Coriobacteriia; order Eggerthellales; family Eggerthellaceae; genus Eggerthella; species Eggerthella sp. BIOML-A4. The sequence continues at coordinate 153,572 of NZ_WWRX01000004.1, forward strand.
GCAAGAGCGTGCTGACGTCCTCGGCCGGTTCGTCCGATTCGGGGGAGGCCAGCTTCTGCTGCAGGCGCTCCACCACGTGCTCGGCGCATTGCATCTGCAGATCGCGGATGGCCTGCACGCGTTCCGTGACGTTGATGCCGGGCAGTCCGGCGACGATGCGGTGCCATCCCGAGCGCGCTATGGCTCGCAGGCGCAGCATGAAGTTCTGAGCCGACCAGCGGCCTCGATGATGCTTCAGCATGTTCTCGATGCGGGCGAGGCGGCTGAGGTACTGGTAGCCGATGATGGGGTAGATCTCCTCGTCGTCGATGAGCTTGAGCGCGAGCTCCTGCTCCCAGCGCACCGCTTGCAGGCGCAGGGCCGTGTTCGGCTCGTCCTCGATGTCGTTGCGGCTTTTGATGCGCGCGATGCGGTCGTTGTAGGAGCGGATCACCATCTGCGTGGCCGCACGGTTCTCGGCGGTCTGGCGCGCGGCCAAGTCCTCGATGACGGTGCGCAGTATCTCGATGCTCACCTCGGTCTCGTCGCAGCGCAGGTCCTCGTCGGTGGGCGGCTTCTTCGGTGCCAGCAGGGGCACGACGAACGTGGCCAGAAGCAGGGTTACTACGATCACGCCGCAGGCCATGAATATCATGAGGTCGCGCTGCGGCACCGCGTAGGATATGGTGAACGCCACGGCCAGCGTGATGGCTCCTTTCGGGCCGCCCAGGGTCATGACGGCAGCCGTGCGCACGTTCTCCAACCCGAACGGGCGATCTGCGCGTTCGGCGCGGCTGTGCACCCATTCCATGGCCATCACCCAAACGAATCGTGCGAAGATCACGATGAAGGCGAGACCCAGCACGTACGCGATGAGCTTGTCGTTCGAAACGGCCGTGCTTTCCCATGTTCCTTGAAAGGCGAGCGGCAGCTGCGTGCCCAGCAACACGAACACCACGCCGTTGAGCGCGAAGGACAGCACCCGCCAGACGCTTGTCGAGACGATGTTCATGCGCGAGATGGACGGCCCGATGATGCGCGGCGAGATGACGTTCACGAGACCTGCCGCCACCACGGCCAGGATGCCGCTCGTGTGCAGCGCGTTGGCCACAAGGTACACGATGAACGGCGTGAACACCTCGAACAACACGTGGAAGGTCGTGTTCTCCAGGCCCCACGAGCGAACCTTGCGCACTAGGAAGTTGCCCAGGTAGCCCAGGGCGATGCCCATGAGGATACCGCCGAAGAAGCTGAACAGGAAGTCGGCTGTGGCGTCGACGAGGGAGAACGTGCCGGTGACGGCGGCTGCGATGGCGAATTGGAACGCCACGATGCCCGAGGCGTCGTTGATGAGCGACTCGCCTTCGAGAATGCTCTTGGAACGTGAGGAGATGCTCGTTTCCTTGGAAAGCGACGCTACCGCCACGGCATCGGTCGGGCCGAGCGCCGCGCCCAGCGCGAAAGCGGCGAACAAGCTGATGGACGGCACGAGCCAGTGGACGGCGAACCCCACGACGAGCGCCGTGGCAAGCACCAGTCCGATGGCCAGCGACAGCACGGGCTTGCGGTTGCGCCACAGCGATGCCTTGTCGATGTTCTTGGCCTCGTCGTAGAGCAAAGGAGCGATGAACAGCACGAGGAACAGCTTGTCATCGAGTTCGATCTTGATTTGCGAGGAAGCGAGAAGCGCGATGCCGAGGCCAAGCAGGATCTGTATGAGGGGCGAGGAGATCTTGGGCACCAGCTGGTCGATGACCGACGAGACGAGGACGGCCGCCAGCAAGAGCAGGGCGAGCATGAGCGCTTCCAAGGGCTCCTCCATTCGTTGGGATGGGATCAACCCTTTTATTGTAACCGAGCCGGTCGCATCCGCTCGGCTTTGCGCACGAAATGAGCGGAAGGCGTTATTTGGGCCGCCCGCCCGCTACGGCGATGCTCGCTTTGATGTAGAGCGTGTAGGCGACAGCCGCCGTGGAAGCCAGCACCAGATCCCGCTCGAAATCCCCCTCATTTTCTCCGCTCATCAGGCCTTTCGGGCTGGTTGGAAGGGCTGCGAACAACGCTCGCAGCGCGGCTTCGAACGCATCGCAGTAGTAGTCGTAGGCCACGCGCGTGTCGAAGCTGGCGATTTGCATGCGGATGAGCCGGTCGATTTCCGCTATGGAGAACGTCTGCTTAAGGGTGCAGATGACGATGAGGTATGCGATGTGGGAGCGCGTGTACTTCTTGCCTGCGGCCGATGCCAGCACGCCCTGCTTCACGTAGTTGTTCACCATGGAACGCGTGATGATCTTCTCGCCGGGCTGGTACAGCGGAGCCAGCGTGTCTTCGAGAAAACCCACCAGTTGGTCCATGTACAGGTCGATGGAGGGTATCTCGTCGTAGCGAGGGAGGTGCAGGGAGACGAGATGCTCGGCATAGGTCGATGTGCTGACGGATGCGTCGTTCATGAAGGAGCCTTTCGCGCGCGTGCGGAGGAAACAAAACGAGCATAGCAAGGCGACCGTTTGGAGTCAATCTTTAGAACTGCTTGACATAGTACGTTTCAACCAATAATCTAGTTATTGATACTAGATAGTAACCCGGGCGATGCCCGGACGAACGAAAGCAGGTCGCATGGACACCTCTCGCATCGCTCTCGTCATCGACTCGTGCACCGACGTGCCGCCGGCGGACGTCGAGCGGTACGGCATGTACGTCGTGCCGTTGCAGGTGAACTACGAACGCGAGAGCTTTCTCGATAAAGTGACCATCACGCCGCAACAGGTATACGACCGCTTCTCCGAGGAGATCCCCACTACGTCCACGCCGACTCCTGCGATTGCGCGCGAGGTGCTGCAGCGCGTCGTGGACGACGGTTACGAGCAGGCCGTCATCGTCACTATCTCGAGCGGCCTGTCGGCCACATGCGAGCTCATGCGATCGATCACCGTCGGGATGCCCGAGCTGGACTGCTGCATCGTGGACACGAAGAACATCGGCATGGGCGCGGGCTTGGTCGCGCTTGCGGTGGCGCGCAGGCTGGCCGACGGCGCCACGCTCGACGACCTGCGACGCGACAGCGAGCGCATCGTGGAGAGCACGAAGGTGTTCTTCTGCGTGGACACGCTGGAATACCTGCATAAGGGCGGCCGCATAGGCAACGTGACGTACGCGGTGGGCAGTCTGCTGGACATGCGCCCGGTGATCACCTGCAACGAGAAGGGCGTGTACTGCACCGTGGCGAAGGCCAAGGGTCGCCGTCAATCGCTGAAGAAGGCCATGCGCTGCGCCGAGGAGGCAGCGGCGCGGTATCCGCGTTGCACGATGGCCGTGGTGAACGGCGATGCCGCTGCGGAGGCGGCCGAAGTAAAGCACGAGCTGGAGCAGCGCGTGCACAACGTGGACGCCTGGTACGAAGGGCAGATCAGCCCCGTGCTCGTGGTGCATACCGGCCCCGGCCTCATCGGCATCGGCGTCTGCGGAGCGTAAACCCTTCCGTCGCTACGCCAGCGGGAGGGCGAGGGTCACGGAGAAGCCTTCGCCCGGCGCGCCGTCGAGGGAGAGCGATCCCTCGTGCGCGCGGGCGATGCGGTCGACCAGAACGAGCCCCAGGCCGTGATCGCGGTTGAACGACCCAGCCGCGCTGCGCGCCGTGCGCGAGCGCGCGAGGCGCGCTTCGAGCGCGGCGAGGTCGGCAGCCGCGATTCCAGCACCGTCGTCGCTCACGCGGATCGTGCAGTACGCGTTGTCTCGCAGCGCCAGTTCGACGCTGATCGTGCATCCCTGCTCGTTGTGCAGCCGCGCGTTGGAGATGGCGTTCTCCACCGCGCGCGTGAGCAGCCTCTCGTCCCCCAGCACCACCGCGTTCAGCGCGTCCTCTGCGATGTCGAGCTCGATAGGATGCGCTTCGTCCAGCCCGCTGTTCGCATGCGCGGCCGCCACGGTGCGCAGCAGGCGCGCCGCATGCACGCGTTCCAGGCGCATCGGCTGCATGTCGTAGTCCAGCTGCGAGGCGGTGTTGAGATCGGTGACGAGGTCCTTGATCTTGAGCCCCTGCGCTCTGATGACCCGCGCGCTTGCGCGCGCCTCTTCGGCTGCGCCCTCGTCCTGCACGAGCGCGTCGGCGTAGCCGAGAATCATCGACAGCGGCGTGCGGATGTCGTGGGAGATGCCGCGAATCCAGCTTGCGCGCGCGGCGTCCTTCTGCTCGATGACGGCGCTCGTCTCGGTGATCTGGTCGCCGATGTCGCGCAGATCCCCTTTGAGGTGCAGCTCGGCCGCGCGCCCGTCAGACAGCGCGTCGAGCGCTTCGGCGATGGGAGCCACGGCGTTTTGCGTCCGGCGACGCGACACCGCGTAGATGGTGTACAAGATCCCGAGGTCGACTGCGAATATCAGCAGCACGTACAGCGGGAAGTTGCGCACGGTCGACGCGGGGTAGGTGAGCGTCATCGTCCAGAACTCGTTCTTCGGGAAACCCACGACCAGCAGGCCGTCGTCCCGATCCCAGAAAAACGCCGGATAGTCGGCGACGGCCGCATAATGCGCTGCCATCGCCACGTCGTTCACGCTGAACCGGTCGGGCACGTCCTCCGGCTTGTCCTGCGACCAGGCCACCGCGCCGTCCGTCCCGATGACGAGCGCCCAGGCGTCCTGCTGGCCGAGCGCCTCCAGGCCGTTCTCCCCAAGCGTCCATGAGCCGTCGGCATCCTGCTCGAGAGCTTGGTCGACTGCGCGCGTCGTGGACGCGGGCGTGCCGTCGTTGAAGTTCGAGTTCGATTCCCGGTAGGCGATGACGGCGTACAGGAAGAAGTCGATGACCACGATGAGCAGCGCCAGCGCCACGAACAGCAGCAGCTGCTTGGTGAAGAAGCGCGCGAAGCCCGCCGGTCGCCTTGTGCGACGGTCTCGAGCAGATGTGCGAGGGGCGCGGCCCATGAGCTAGCCGCGCTCGACCAGCTTGTAGCCCAGTCCGCGCGCCGTGACGAGCGAAACCGGCGCCGACGGGTCTGCCTCGATCTTCTCGCGCAGGCGACGGATGTGCGCCATGAGCGAGTTCTCGTAGCCGAACGACGTGCCCCAGCACGCCTCGCACAGGGAATCGATGGTGACGATGCGCCCGGCGTTGCGCGCGAGCACGCTCAGGATCTCGTGTTCTTTGGCGGTGAGCGGCACCGTCTGCCCGTCGGCGCGCTCCACCTCGGCGGTGGCGAAGTTCACGCGGCTCGCAGCCAGCTCCAACAGCGGGTTCTCGGCGGCATAGCAGCGGCGCAGCACGGCGGCGATGCGCAGCACCAGCTCTTGGGGCAGAAACGGCTTCGCGATGTAATCGTCGGCGCCCAACGTGAGTCCCGACACGCGATCGAAAGGCTCGTCTTTCGCCGTGAGGAACAGCGCGGGCGTCGAGGTGTGCGCGGGCAGCTGACGGATGCGTCCGAGCAGCTCGAAGCCGTCCATGCCGGGCATCATCACGTCGAGCACGAACAGCTGGTACGCGTGCTCGGGGGAGGCGCTGCGCGCCGCGATCGAGGAGAGCGCTTCGGCGCTGGAATTCGCGATGTCGACGGAGGCGAACCCCGCGCCGTGCAAGATGGTGGCCACCATGTCGGCCAGCTCGCGCTCGTCGTCCACCAGCAGGATGCGCTTGCCGCGCAAGTGCGTCTCCACCATGCCGAATGCGCCGGTCATCGTCGAACCCCTTTCTCTTTCGTGCTTGCCAGTATGACACATGCGGCCGAGCGCGGTAATCCGCTTCTTCGTATCGTAAGGCAGCCGCAAGGTGCGGTAAGGAAGCCGCAAGGCGCGCTGCAAGGCGCTGTAAGGAGCGGCTCGTAACCTGGGAGCAGGAGCAAAACGAGAAGAAGGAGCTGAATATGGATGCAAGGGACGTCGGCGCGTCGACGGTGGTGGAGGTGCGCGCTCTCAGCAAGCGCTACGGCGCCGAGGGGCGCAAGCACGACGGCAGCGTGACGCAGGCGCTCGACCGCGTGAGCTTCGCGGTGGCGTGCGGCGAGTTCACCGGCATCATGGGGCCCAGCGGGTCGGGCAAATCGACGCTACTGAACTGCCTGGCCACCATCGACAAGCCGTCGAGCGGCACCATCGTCGTCGGCGGGCGCGACGTGACCGCGCTCGCTGGCAAGGAGCTGGCGAAGTTCCGGCGCGAGGACCTGGGCTTCATCTTCCAGGACTCGAACCTGCTGGACACGCTCACGGCGTACGAGAACATCGCGCTGGCGCTGACCATCCAGAAGGCGCCCGTGCGCGAGATCGACCCGCGCGTGCGTGAGGCGGCGCGCACGCTGGGCATCGAGGATGTGCTGCAGAAGTACCCCTACCAGATGTCCGGCGGCCAGAAGCAGCGCGTGGCCGCGGCGCGCGCCACGGTGACCCGCCCGCATCTTGTGCTGGCCGACGAGCCCACCGGCGCGCTCGATTCGAAATCGGCGCGCCAGCTGCTCGAATCGCTTGCGCACCTCAACGAGCGGGGATCCACCATCCTCATGGTCACGCACGACTCGTTCTCGGCCAGCTACTGCAACCGCATCGTGTTCATCAAGGATGGCGGCCTGTACGGCGAGCTGCGCCGTAACGGCACGGAGCGTTCGGCGTTCTACCGCCGCATCGTGGACGTGGTCTCCAGCATGGGCGGCGCGGGCGAGGACGATGCCGCGGACGAGGTGACGCGCCATGCTTGCTAGGCTCGCGCTCGGCAACGTGCGCAAGTCGCTGGCGGACTTCGGCATCTACTTCCTCACGGTCATGCTGGGCGTGGCGGTGTTCTACGCGTTCAACTCCATGACGGCCCAGCAGGGCGTGCTCGCGTTCTCCGAGACGCAAAGCAAGATGTTCGATCTGCTGGGCATGGTCATCGGCGGCGTGTCGGTGTTCATTGCGTTCGTGCTCGTGTTCCTCGTGGTGTACGCGAACAGTTTCCTCATCAAGCGGCGCAAGCGCGAGTTCGGGGTGTACCTCGCCTTGGGCATGAGCACGGGCGACGTGGTGAAGATCGTGGCGCTGGAATCGCTGATCGCGGGCGCGGCCTCGCTTGCGGCGGGGCTCGTCGTGGGCATCGGGCTGTCGCAGCTTCTCTTGCAGCTGACGAGCGCGCTGTTCCAGGCCGACGTGGCCGAGGCGGGCGGCTTCGCGTTCGTGTTCTCGGCCGACGCGTTGGCGAAGACCGCCATCGTGTTCGCGGCCATCTTCCTGACGGCCGCGCTGTTGAACGCGCGCACGGTGGCGCGGGCGAAGCTTATCGACCTTCTGCACGCGCAGCGTAAGAACGAGGAGATGCGGCTGACCAGCTTGCCGCTGTCGCTCGCGCTGTTCGCGGCGTCGCTCGTGCTGATAGGCGTGTCGTACAAGCTGCTCATCGACAACGGGCTGATGGAGCCCTCGCCCGAATTCGCGGCGGCCACGTTGCTCGTGTGCGCAGGCACGGTGCTGTTCTTCTACGCGCTGTCGGGCTTCCTGTTGAAGCTGGTACAGCTGATCAAGCCGCTGTACCTGCGCGGGCTTAACATGTTCGCGCTGCGGCAGCTGAACGCGAAGGTGAACACCGCGTTCGCGTCGCTGTCGGTGGTGTGCCTCGTGCTGTTCCTGGCCATCACCAGCGTGTGCGGCGGCATCGGCATCCGCAACGCCATCGACGGCTCGCTGGACAAGAGCACCGGCTACAGCGCCAGCGTGTCCACGTCGTTCGGCTCGTACAACGCCGAGGCGGGCTATCAGCCTGCCGAACTGGGTGAATTCGGGGCCTTCGCCGAGCGGCAGGGCTACGATATGGCCGCGGGGCTGCGCGCGAGCGTGGCGGCCGTGGGCGCGGGCGACTTCGATGCGGCGGCGTCCCGCACGGCGCAGATCGACTTTTTGGTCGATCCGGCCGACGGCCTCGTGATGGACGACGTGGAGCGCGCGAGCGGCCTCAAGCTGTCCGACTACGCGGGCGCGTCCGTCAACAGCGGTTACGGCGCGTACCCCGTGTACCTGGCGAAGCTGTCGCAGGTGAACGCCGCGCTCGAGCTGGCGGGTCGACCGGCGCTCGAGCTGGGCGCGGGGGAGTGCGCGGTTTTCAGCGACTCCGACATCACGAGCGGGTTCTACCGCGACGCGGTGGATCGCGGCACCGTGCTGTCCGTGGGCGGGCGCGACCTGCGCGTGGCCGAATTCCGGGGCGAGAGCCTGCAGACCACGCCGTTTCCGATGAACACGGGCACGCTCGTGGTGCCCGACGAGGCGGTGCCGGCAGGATCGGCGATCCTCCAGTCCGTCCTCGACGTGCAGTGCGCAAGCGACGAGGACGAGGCCGCGTTCGGCGAGATGATGGACGCCGTGGCGGACACCGACAACCCCGACACCTGGCCGATCACGCTGTCCATGACGCGCGCCGAGGTGATCGACCAGAGCATCAGCCTGTCCACCATTGTGGCGTACCTGGCCATCTACCTGGGCTTCGTGCTGGTCATCGCCTGTGCGGCCATACTCGCCATCCAGCAGCTGTCCGACGCTTCCGATAACGCGCAGCGCTACGGGCTGCTGCGAAAGCTGGGGGCTCCCGAGGGCATGATCAGCAGCGCGCTGTTCGTTCAGGTGCTCGTGTACTTCCTGTTCCCGCTGCTGCTGGCCGTCGCGCACGCCGCGTGCGCGCTCGTGGTGGTCACCGACGTCGTGGCCGTGTTCGGGCACCTCGACATCACGTCGATGGCGTTGGCCTGCGCCGGCGCGTTCCTGGCGGTGTACGGCGCCTACTTCGCGGTGACGTACGTCGGCGCCCGGAAGCTCGTGCGCGAATAGGGGGGGGGAGCGAAGGAGCCCCCGCAGGCCGAGTCTGCGGGGGCTCCGCGATGAAGCGGCGGGGCAGCTAGATCTGCCCGCCGAGGGAGAAGGCCTGGGAGAACGGGCTGCCGTCGTCGGTCGGCACGAGCACCAGGTTTCCGCTCTCCAGGACGTACGTGGGCAGGACGCGCACCACGGTCAGCTGCACTGTGCCGCCCGGCGCGATGACGACGTGCTGGGGGTCGTCGGAGGGCACGGTGTCGCCCGTTGCCTCGAAGTCCAGATCGTAACCCGTCCGCACCATGTCGAGCGTTCCGTCATCGTTGCGCAGGGCGAAATCGTAGAGCACGGGCGTCCAAACGGGGACGGCCGTATCTTCAAGGTTGCGCAGCGTCACCGTCGTGGACGCGTAACGGTAGTCGTCGCTCGTAAGCGTGCCGTCGTCGTTGTAGCCGTAGCCCCACACCTCGCGCGAGCATTTGTCCATGTAGCGCGCGTTGCCCAGCCATCCGTCCACGACAAAGAGGCAGTCGTCGAGCGCCTTTCCGCCCGGAAGAGTGTCGGAGAGCGAGATGGAAGGGGAGCTCATGGCCAAGCGCGCGGTCGGCTGTTGCGAGCTTTCGGAGTCTGGGTGAGAGGAGCCGGTGCTTTCGTATCCGAAGTCGAACGCGACTTCGCCGTCGGACGGTGTGAGCGCGTTTTCGGGCAGGGTCGCGTCGACGCGCGCGCCGTTCTCCTCGACGGTTGCCCGCCAGGTATCGTCCTGGCGCTCGATGGTCGACGCGGGCAGCACTTCGTCGGCGCGGTCGTTCGCGTCGTCGAGCGGGAAGGGGAACGGGCCGCTTCCCGCTTTCACCACGATGCCGTAGAGCGATTTCGCTGCCGAGGGGGCTTCGGCGTCGTCTGCGGCGAGACGGGTGGTCAGGCGGGGGGTGCCGTCGACCATTTCGGTCTCGAAGTTGGCCGCGTGCAGCTCGATGGCCTGGGTGGACGTGCGCCCGTCCTCGAACGTCACGGTGACGGTGAGCGTCTGTCCTTCGAACAGGTCGATGACGGGGGATTGCAGGTCGCCCATGATGTTTTCAGGAGGCTCGCCCTCGTTCGTCCAGAGGCCGAAACTCGTCGTGCCGTCCGCGATGCCGGGGTCGTCGCTTGCGGAGACGTCGATGGTGGAACCCATGAGCTTCGCGAGGCTCAGCTTACTCTCTCCGTTCCGCATGGAGCTTCCGACGAAATCGTAGCCGCCGTAGTACTCGCCGGTACCGCGCGCCGTGGGCTTCCAGCTTGCCAGCTCGCCCATGCGCGGGTCGTCGGGGTCGGTCGGTCCGTCTTCGAACGTCACGCGGTACAGGGCTCCGCCCGTCAGGTTCGCCTGCACGCGGGAGATGCCCTCGCCCTCAACGTGGAAGAGGCAGCCGGTGAAGAAGCCGCTCACTTTGTAGTCGTCGCCTCCTGAGAAGCGGTAGCCCAAGTCGCGGTCGAACGCAACGGTGCCCCCCTCGCCGGGCGCGAGCGGCGCGCTGCCGTCGGAGGCGTAGGCGCGCACGGCGAAGCCGCTTGCCTGTTGGGCGTCGCTCAGGGAGATGGCCGTATGGCCGTCCGCGTCCATCGCGCCCATGACCATGGGCACGCCGCCGGCGACGATGGCCGCGGCGACGAGGCAGGCTGCGGCGGGCAGACCCCAGCGACGCGCAACTGCGACGCCGCCGCTGCGCGATCCGGCGCGCCGATGTGGGCGCTTGGCTGACGCGGTCGCGACCGGCTGAGCGGAGGAGGCGAAGCGGTCGGCTGCCCGCTCGGCGGCGGCTAGCGTGCGTTCTTTGAGATCGGACGACGCGCGCACCTGGTGCTGCATGCGCTCGTACTCCTTGCGGAAATCGTTTTCGTTCATGAGTGCGCTCCTAGATTGATCTTGAGGGCCTTGCGCGCGCGGTGGAGGTGGGATCGGACGGTGCCTGAGCGCTCGCCGGTGATCTGCGCTATCTCGTCGGTTGCATATCCTTCGAAGTAGAACAGGTGCACGGCGGTGCGCTGCTGGGGCGTGAGGCGGGCGAGAGCCGCGGCCAAGTCGCCGGGCTCGAGGTTGCGGTTGCCGAAAGCGTCGTCGGGCGCTTCGCGTCCCGGCTCGTCCAGCTCGGAGGCGCGCAACGTGGACAGCGTGGCATCGTCAAGCTCGGCGCGGCGCTTGCTCCAGGGGCTGCGGTGCACGTCGTTGCAGCAGTTGATCGTCACGCGCAGAAGCCACGCCTTCAGATGCTCGTCGTCGGTGAACCGCTCTCTCGATTGCAGCAGGCGCATGAACACGGTTTGAAACACGTCCTCAGCGTCGGCGACGCTGCCCATGCGGCTGGTAGCCAAGCGAAGCACGGTGTCGCCCCAGCGCTCCATGGCGCTTTCGAGCGCCACGGCGTCGAGGACGTGCACGGTTCCGCTCGGCTGGCCAGCGTGCGGTTTTCGTCCGTTCGCTGCAGCAAGCGGACGGTCGCTCCGGGACGTTCCGGCTCCCAGAGCCTCGCAACCTACATCCATATCCCATCTCCTTTCCGCTACCAACACGCGCGAAGGAGCGTTTTGTCGCAGATGCTTCCGCCATCATACACAAGGTGCCCACAATTCAGAGGAGAAGGGGGAAAATGAAAAAGGCCAGACATGATGTCTGACCTTTAGAATTCAAATGGTGGACTGTCGGGGACTCGAACCCCGGACCTTGGGATTAAGAGTCCCCTGCTCTACCAACTAAGCTAACAGTCCAGAAATAACGCCTATGTCAAAGTTCCAAGTGCGCAAAGCGCTGGATTATTTTAAAGCATGTTTCCAGCAATTGCAAGTACTTTTTTCAAACTCGCGCTGGGGTGGATGATGGGACTCGAACCCACGACCTCCAGAGCCACAATCTGGCGTTCTAGCCGACTGAACTACACCCACCAAGGCGCAAGGTGGTAGTATACGGATTTTCTACCGGGAGTGCAAGAGGAATATGAGCAAAATGTATCAACCATTTTGCAAACGCCTGTCGATCGCTTGCTTTCAAGTAGTATAGAATCATCCAAGACGTCGAAAACGGCTGCCTAGCGCGGCGCCCGAAGAAGAGTCGACGCCCGAGGGGCAGGGCATCCGGCCCTCCCGCAATCGGAATGAGGAGCACTACGTGGATATCAAGCAATCGTCTGAAAAGCGGTTCGCACTTTTGATCGATGCCGACAACGTGTCGGCGAAATATATAAAGCCCATCACCGACGAGCTGTCGAAGTACGGCACCGTCACCTACAAGCGCATCTACGGCGACTGGACGCTCACGCTCCATGCCAAGTGGAAAGACGCGCTGCTGGAGAACTCCATCACGCCCATCCAGCAGTTCGGCTACACTCAAGGCAAGAATGCCACCGACTCGGCCATGATCATCGACGCCATGGACATCCTGTACACGCGCTCGGTGGAGGGCTTCTGCATCGTGTCGAGCGACAGCGATTTCACGCGTCTGGCCAGCCGTATCCGCGAAAGCGGCCTCACGGTCATCGGCATGGGCGAGAAGAAGACGCCCACGCCGTTCAGAAAGGCATGCGACATTTTCACCACGCTGGAGCTTCTGCTGGGCGACACGGGCGGCAAGTCGGGCGGACGCAACAGGAACCGTCACGACCAGGGCTCGTCGTCGAACGGCCAGGGCGCTGGAACCACCACCATGAGCAAGGACGAGATCGAGCAGGCCGTGGTGAACATCATCACGGACAACCAGAACAACGGCAAGTCGACGGGGCTCGGAGAGGTGGGCAGCCGTCTGCTGAAGCGCTACCCCGACTTCGACGTGCGCAGCTACGGCACGAACCTGCTGTCGAAGCTGCTCGACGAGTTCGCCAGCGTGCAGATCATCAAGGACGGCAGCTCGGTGGCCGTGGTGCTGGCTGAGGGTGCGAACGCTCCGAAGGACGCTTCCCCGGAGGCAGAGCAGGCACCCGAGACCAAGCAGGCCGACGACGTGAAAGACGCGCCGGTTGCAGAATCTGAAGGATCGACGGACGCACAGGGCGCCGCTGAGGCGAAGCCGGTCGAGAAGAAGCCCGCGTCGCGCCGTCAGCCGCGTCGTCGCAAGGATCAGGTCGCGGCGCAGCAGGGATCCGAGGCTACCGAGGAGAAGCCGGTTCAGGAACCGGAACTCTCAGCGGAGCCCGCAGGCGAGCAGCATGATCGTCTGGCCGAACCTGTCGTCGAAGCCGAGCCTGCCGAGCAGCCTCCCTCGGACAACCGTCCCGGACGTGCCGCCCGCATGCGCGCGGCTGCTTCTCGCTCGAGAGGCTCGGAAGGGCGCAAGCAGGCGGGGAAGAAGCAGACCGAGAAGGGTGAGCGCTCGGACGGCGAGGTGCCTGCCCAGGCCGCCGCGCCAACCGAGGAGCAGAAGCCCGCTGCGAAGCCGAAGCGCAAGCCCGCGAGGGCGAAGGCCCCCAAGGCCGAGCAGCCGGTCGCCGAGGCTACGGCGACGCAGGAGGAGCCCGTCGGGGAAGCGCCGAAGCGGGAGTCCGAAGCGCCCGCGAAGCGCGCACCGAAGCGTCCAGCCAAAGCGACTGCGAAGGCTGTCGCCGAAGGCGCCGCTGCCCCGTCCGACCCCGAGGCGTTCATCCGCCAGACCGTGGCCGCCGCCGAGCCGGAGGGGATCGCGCTGTCCGTGCTGGGCAAGCGCGTGCGCGGCAAGTTCCGCACGTTCAAGCTGCGCGATCTGGGCTACGCGCAGTTCAGGCCCTATCTCGACGACCTGGACGGCATCAAGGTGGAGCAGCGCGACGGCCAATCCTACGCCCGCCTCGACCGATAAGCGCGAATCGCCCGCGAGGGGTTTCTCGTGCGGTGCCGCAGGGAGCCGCCCGATTACGGCTCGTGGTCTGCGCTCGGGGCGTCGAGCGGAATACCGCGCCCCCTTGGCAGAGGCGCGCATAAGTCGAGGACTTGGACTCCCTGCCCGATGCCGTGCGAACTCGCGGGCGCGGAAATGGACGAACGCGGCGGCGCATCCCGGCTCGTGACGGTCGGGCAACAACCGTTCGTTGAAGTCGTGAGGCGGCGTTTTCGGGTTCTTCTCCCATGATATCCTTGCAGCGTGAAAGCTGACGAGGTAGGAGAGGCATGAAGAAGATAGTCATGGTTATCGTCGCCGTCGCGCTGATCGCGGCCGGCGTGTTCGGAACGCTCGCCGTGCAGCGCACGTTCGAGCCCAGCATCTCGCTGTCGTCCACGTCCATCCAGGAGCAGCTGTCCGATTGCAGCGAGCTTGCCACGGCCAAGCTGGACTACCGCGGCCTCGTGCGCTACGAGAACGGCGACATCGACTTCATCACGAAGAAGGCCTTCACCATGGTCTACGATGCCGAGGTGCGCGCAGGCGTGGATCTGGCGCAGGCCCGCGTCGAGGTCAGCGGCAACGCCATCACGGTGAGCCTGCCGGCGCCGCAGCTTCTGGGCATCGAGATCGACCCGAACTCCCTCGAGTTCTACGATTCATCGTTCGCGCTGTTCAACTGGGAGAACAAGCAAGATACGGCCGAGGCGCTGAAGGTGGCGCAGCAAGATGCCGAGGGCAAGGTGAACCAGGCTAACATGCTGGAGCAAGCCAAGGCTCAGGCGCATACGCTGGTCGAGAACCTGCTGAAGCCCTTCACCGTCGGCGACAACGCCTATACGGTGACGGTGGTCGACCAATAGCAACGCGTGCAAGAAGAAGGGCGGCCCTGGAGCCGCCCTTCTTCTTGCAGAGGAACCGTTCCCCTTACGCCAGCTCGTTCTCGCTGAACGCATCCTCGCCGAACGTGATCTCCTTGCCGGCTTTGCGCCACTCGCGGTACTCCGACGTGGCGGTGAACAGCACGTCGGACGACGAGTTGAGCGCCGTCTCGCACGAATCCTGAACCACGCCGATGATGAAGCCGATGGCCACCACCTGCATAGCCACGTCGTTGCCGATGCCGAACAGCGAACATGCCAGCGGGATGAGCAGCAGCGACCCTCCTGCCACGCCCGACGCGCCGCAGGCGGACACCGCTGCCAGCGCGCTGAGGATGACGGCGGTGGGCAGATCGATGGACACGCCCATGGTGTGGGCGGCCGCCATGGCCATGACCGAGATGGTCACCGCAGCGCCCGCCATGTTTATGGTGGCTCCCAGCGGGATGGACACCGAGTAGTTGTCCTTGTCCAGCCCCAGCTTGCGGCACAGCTCCATGTTCACCGGGATGTTCGCCGCCGAGCTGCGCGTGAAGAACGCCGTGATGCCGCTGTCCTTCAGGCAGCGCAGCACGAGGGGGTAGGGGTTCTTGCGGATGCCCCAGAACACCAGCAGCGGGTTCGTGACGAACGCGATGAACAGCATGCAGCCCACCAGCACCAGCAGAAGCTGGCCGTACTCGGTGAATATCTCCAGGCCGTTCGCGCTCACCGTGGTGTACACGAGGCCCAAGATGCCGAAGGGCGCCAGCGAGATCACCCAGCGCACCACCTGCGACACGGCGTCGGACACGCTGGCGAACACGTCCTTCGTGCTCTGCGACGCGGCGCGCAGCGCGATGCCCAGCACCACGGCCCAAGCCAGGATGCCGATGTAGTTCGCGTTCATAAGCGCGTCCACCGGGTTCGACACCACGTTCATCACGAGCGCGCCCAGCACCTCCCCGATGCCCGACGGCGAGCTCTGGTCGGCCGCCGGAGCGCTCAGCGTGAGCTCGATGGGGAACAGGAAGCTGGCCACCACGGCCACGAGCGCCGCGACGAACGTGCTCACCACGTACAGGAGCACGACGGTTTTCATCGATCCGGCTGCGCGAGCGTTCGCAAGCGCGCTGATAACCAGGAAGAACACCAGAATCGGCGCGACGCCTTTCAGCGCCGACACGAACAGCGTGCCCAGCAGCTCGACGACCTCGATGTTCGGCACCGCCACGCCCAGCACGCCGCCGATCACCAGTCCGATGACGATGCGCTTCACCAGGCTGACCGAGTTCCACGCCTGGACGACCTTCTTGATTCCCATGATGCGTTCCTTTCCCGTTGAGTCGCATCATAGTAGCAGAAAGAGGGCGCGCGCACGAAAAGCGTTCGGACGACGGTTTTCTTTCCCGCCGTTTTTGGTATCATGGTCGCTGCGCGCTTTCGGGCGCGATGCAACGCGTGCGGGCGTGGCGGAATTGGCAGACGCGCCAGATTTAGGTTCTGGTGGGGAAACTCGTGAAGGTTCAAGTCCTTTCGCCCGCACCATCAAGATACGTCGCGGCGCGCTTCGCCCCAATGCGGGATGCGAAGGCTGCGCGTCCGTTTCCCATGCACGCTTTTGTCAAGCTAAACGCATCGTTGGACCCGCATGCGCTTGACAAAAGCGTGCATGAGCAGAAAAAGGCTCGCAGCTTCGGCGTTCGGGCGAGCTAGGCGAAGAACTTTCCCAACAGAAAGCCTATGACTACGCTGAGGGCGGCGAACAAAGCGGCGGTGCCCACGAGGCGCGTTTCGCGACGCTCGCGGCGCTTGCGCTCCTCTTCCTCCTGTTTGAGCATGGGAAAGTAGGAGTAGCCGTCCGACGTGATGGTGACCACGGTGCCGCGGCGGTCGTCGATTTTCTGCATGAGCGCGCCGTGCGCGATGAGCTCTACCTGCAGGTCGTCGTCGGGGCGATAGGGGAAGGCGCAGTGATACACGAGGTCGCCGTCGACGGTGCACGTTGCGCGCTCGTAGTCCAGCAAGCGCGCCAGCTCGCGTTCCTGCAATATGTTGAGATCGATGGTGGGCATGGAAGCCTCCGGCTGCTGCGTTTCGGGTGCGTTTCGCTTTCGGCTTCATGATACCGTGATCGGGCGATTAGCGGGAGGGCAAAATCGATTTGTAACCTTCGAGATTCGGGCAAGAGGCGCCTTCCTTGCCGTCCAATGGCGCTACGCTTCCGTTTCGACGGTGAGCTTGCCCGAATCGCCCGACTCGATCCGGAAGGGGTAGGCGATCAGTTCCAGGCCCAGCAACAGCACGTGGTGCTCGATGTTCGCGAACGGGCTGATGATAAGCAGCACGGCCAGCACCATCTCGAACACGGTGAATGCCAGCTTCAACGCGAAGGGCCTCCTTCCCTTGAGCGCGTGCACCACCTCGTCGATCTCGTCGGCGGCCTTGTACAGGCCCAGGAGGCCCCACATCACGCCGACGAAGCTGATGGAGGCATGTCCCTGCACGAGGATGACGCCGCCGAGCACGCACATGACCACGGCCCGCCCCAGCACGGCCGGTTCCTCGACGAGGCTGCGCGCGTCGGCTCGCGCGCCGCTCGCGTGCGCAACCGCGTACACGAGGCCCGCCGCGCCCGATACCGCCATGAGGCCTCCCAGCAGATACGGCAGCGCGTCGGTGACGGTGTCGGGGATCAGCAGGCAGCACATCCCCAAAAGCGGCAGGAGCAGCAGCGAGACCACCGACACCTGCTCGCTGCGGCTGCGGGATTTGATGGCTTTGAGGGTGCGGTCCTGGGGCATAAGGGGCTCCTTGCGTCCTTGTCGAAAGTCGTCTCATGGTAGCATGACTTTCGATGCCGGCGGAATTTTCAACGGGCGGTTCCCCGGTTTCGTTTCCGTTGCACCCTGGTTGCGTCCCGGTTTCGTCGGTTCTTCGTGAACCTGCCTCATCTTTACTTCCCGGCTGGGCGCATATGTGCGATAATTCCGTCTCGGTGTGCTTGGCTTGCTTTGCAGGTCGTAACGCATCGCTGCAAGGGAAGGCCAAGGCAGTCGCACCGAACGATGCCGCAAGGCGACATATGAATGATGGAGGATAGTTACGTGGAAACAAAAGTTGAGGCATTGGAAGATAACCGCACGAAAGTGACCGTTACCGTCGATGCCGCGGACATCGATGCCCGCATCAAGAAGACCTACAAGGACTTCGCCAACAAGTACAACTTCCCCGGGTTCCGCAAGGGCAAGGCCCCGCGCCCGATCATCGACAACGCCCTGGGCGCCGAAGCCGTGCGCGCGACGGTCACCGACGACGTGGTCAACGGCACCTATCCTCTCGCCATCGACGATTGCGACCTGTACCCCATCGCCAAGCCTGAATTCGACGAGACGGACCTCGTCGAGGCCGGCAAGCCCTACACCTTCTCGTTCACCGTCACGGTGAAGCCCGAGATCGAGATTTCCAGCTACGAGCCCGTCGAGATCGAGCTGCCCGCCGAAGGCACGACCGATGCCGAGATCGACGAGCAGATCGACGCCCTGCGCGAGCACTACTACTCGTTCGAGGACGCTTCCGCCGCCACGAAGGTGAAGGAAGACAGCTATATCGACCTGGCCATGAAGGCCACCGACGACAAGGGCGAGGAGATTCCGTCGCTCACGACCGAGAACCGTCCCTACGGCTTGGGCGCGAACCTGTTCCCGGCCGAGTTCGACGAGCAGCTGGTGGGCCTGAAGAAGGGCCAGACCGCTACGTTCACGCTGGACATGCCCGCCGATCCGCCCATCATGCTGTCCGCGCTGGCCGGCAAGACCGAGAAGATCAACTTCGAGGTCGAGGTCAAGGTCGTCAAGAAGAAGATCGTTCCCGAGGTCAACGACGAGTGGGCCAAGGAGCAGATGGGCTTCGAAAGCGTCGAGGACCTGCGTGCGCGCATCGCCGAGTCCGTCACCAGCCAGAAGGCCGACATGATGCCGCGCCTGAAGGAGAACGCCTGCCTGTACGCGCTCGCCGAGCGCGTGGAGGGCGACGTCCCCGAGGCCATGCTGGAGGACGCGGAGGCCAGCTTGATCCAGGACTTCTTCCAGCAGCTGCAGAGCCAGGGCATGACCTTCGACGTGTACCTCGCCCAGCAAGGCATCACGCCCGACCAGTTCAAGGAGGACGTGAAGAAGCAGGCCGAGGACATGTCCAAGCAGGATCTCGCGCTTGACGCGTGGGCCCGCCACTTCGGCATGGAGGCTACGGCCGAGGAGGTCACCGAGGAGTTCGTGAAGAGCGGCGTCGAGGATCCCGCGGCTCTGGAGGCCGAGTGGCGCTCGAACGGCCAGCTGCACATGGTGCGCCAGGGCGTGATCCGCACCAAGGCCGTGAAGGACATCATGGACAAGGCCGTCGTGACCGAGCTCGACCTCTCGAAGAAGAAGGACGAGGAAAAGAAGCCGGCCAAGAAGGCTGCGGCCAAGAAGACGGCCAAGAAGGACGAGGCCGCAGGCGACGAGCCCGCGAAGAAGCCCGCCAAGAAGGCCGCTCCGAAGAAGGCTGCGAAGAAGGACGAGGACGTCGAGGCCAAGGCCGACGACGCAGAATAGCACCGTGAGCACATCGAGCCGTCCGGCCGCGCATCCGCGCGTCGCCGGGCGGCTCGAGGTAACGAAACGGTACCCCGGCCTTGCACAGCGCAGCGATAAACCTCACTATGGCATAAACGCAAGCAGGCCGCCGAGCGGCCGCAAGAGACAAGCGAGGCAACCTTATGAGCTTTGATCCCAAATCAGCACTGATTCCCTACGTTATCGAGCAGTCCCCGCGCGGCGAGCGCAGCTACGACATCTACTCCCGCCTGCTCAACGATCGCGTTATCTTCCTGGGCGAGCAGATCGACGACAACGTGGCCAACTCTGTGGTGGCGCAGCTGCTGCACCTCGAGAGCGCCGATCCGGACAAGGACATCTCCCTGTACATCAACTCGCCGGGCGGCTCGGTGACCGCGGGTCTTGCCATCCTTGACACGATGGACTTCATCAAGTGCGATGTGTCCACCATCTGCCTGGGCGAGTGCGCCTCTATGGCCGCCGTGCTGCTGTCCAACGGCGCCAAGGGTAAGCGCCTGTGCCTGCCGAACTCCATGGTGCTCATCCACCAGCCGTCCGGCGGCGCGCAGGGCCAGCAGACCGAGATCGCCATCGTGGCCGACTTCATGCTGAAGACCCGCAACCGCCTGAACAAGATCCTCGCGGACAACACGGGCCAGACGCTGGAGACCATCCAGAACGACACCGAGCGCGACAACTATATGACCGCCGAAGAGGCCGTCGCCTACGGCCTGGTCGACCGCATCACCACCTCGCGCGCGGTTGCGCCGAGCACCGACGAGTAGAGAAGCGAACAGGATACATGAACGACAGACGCGACGACGAATTCGAAGGCCGAGACGCCGATATCGCCTGCGCCTTCTGCGGCAAGCAGCCGCATCAGGTGGCGGCCATGATATCGGGGCCGAACGGCATCTACATCTGCGACGAGTGCATCTCCGTGTGCGCCGATGCCATGATGCGCGACCTGGGGCTGAGCGTTCCGGGCCACGACGAGGCAGCAATGGCGGAGGGCTTCTCCCACGCCGAGGAGGGCCGTCACGCGCGGGTGGGCGACGGGGTCGTGACGGCTTCGGTCGCCGATCCGGCGCCGGAGGACGTGCTGGCCGACCTGCCCACGCCCCACGAGCTGTACGCCGAGCTCTCCGAGCACGTGGTGGGCCAGGAGCAGGCGAAGCGCGCGCTGTCGGTGGCGGTGTACAACCACTACAAGCGCATCAGCCTGGGCGCGGACGCCGTAGACGGCGACGTGGAGCTGGCGAAGAGCAACATCATGCTTCTGGGTCCCACGGGCTCGGGCAAGACGCTGCTTGCGCAGACGCTGGCCCGCACGTTGCGCGTGCCGTTCGCCATCGCCGACGCCACCACCCTCACCGAGGCGGGCTACGTGGGCGAGGATGTGGAGAACATCCTGCTCAAGCTCATGACCGCGGCCGACTTCGATATCCCGCGCGCCGAGATCGGCATCATCTACATCGACGAGATCGACAAGGTGGCCCGCAAGGCCGAGAACCTGTCCATCACGCGCGACGTGTCGGGCGAGGGCGTGCAGCAGGCGCTGCTGAAGATCGTGGAGGGCACGGAGGCCAGCGTGCCGCCGCAGGGCGGCCGCAAGCACCCGCAGCAGGAGCTCATCCATATCGACACCACGAACATCCTGTTCATCCTGGGCGGCGCGTTTGTCGGGCTTGCCGACATCATCGCCGACCGCGTGGGCAAGAAGGGCCTGGGCTTCAACGCCGAGCTGCCCGAGAGCAAGAAGCACGCCGAGGCCGAGCTTTTGGCGCGCGTGCTGCCGGAGGATCTGAACAAGTACGGCATGATCCCCGAGTTCGTGGGGCGCATCCCCGTGGTGACGTCGCTCAACGAGCTTTCCGAGGAAGATCTCGTGCGCATCCTCACCGAGCCGAAGAACGCTCTGGTGAAGCAGTACACCAAGATGTTCGAGTTCGAGGATTCCGTGCTGACGTTCGAGCCGGAAGCCTTGAAAGTCATCGCTCACGAAGCGGTGGAGCACGGCACGGGCGCCCGCGGTCTGCGCTCCATCTGCGAGCGCGTGCTGCAGGACGTGATGTACGACCTGCCCGAGCAGAAAGGCCCGTCGACGGTGACCATCCGTGCGACGGACATCACGGGGGAGACAAAGCCCGACATCGAGCCGACGGACGGGGCGGAAGCTCTTCCGGCGGGCGATGCGGCAAGCCTGCAAAGCGCGTAGCGCGGGCGCAGGATACGGTAAACGAGCGGGCGGATCGCGGACGAGCGGCGCGCCCGCTTTTCGGTTTGAGAGACTTTGAGGACGAAAGAGCAGATCATGGCCGATAACACGAACGACAAGAGCGGCAAGAAGATCGACTACGACTTCGCCGCCCACGAGCGCCCGCTTTTCGACGCGTGGATGGACGCGGGCTACTTCCAGCGCACGCCCGAGCTGGGCGCGGGCACGGGGCAGCCCTACACCATCGTCATCCCGCCGCCGAACATCACGGGCGTGCTGCACATGGGCCACGCCCTCAACGACACCATCCAGGACACGTGCATCCGCCGCGCCCGCATGCAGGGCCGTCCCACGCGCTGGATCCTCGGCACCGACCACGCCGGCATCTCCACGCAGACCAAGGTGGACAAGAAGCTGGCCGACCAGGGCATCAGCCGTTTGGAAATCGGCCGCGAGGCGTTCATCGAGGCGTGCTACGACTGGTACAAGGAGTACGGCACCACCATCGTGAACCAGATCAAGGGCATGGGCTGCTCGTGCGACTACGCCGACGAGCACTTCACGCTGGAGCCGGCCTACGTGAAGGCCGTGCGCAAGCTGTTCGTGGACTGGTACCACGACGACCTCATCTACAAGGGCAAGCGCATCGTGAACTGGTGCCCCCACTGCACGACGTCCATCTCCGACGACGAGGCCGAGTACGTGGACGAGGCGGGGCACCTGTGGTACCTGCGCTACCCGCTGACCGAGCCCGAGGACGGCCTGGAGTACCTCGTGGTGGCCACGACGCGCCCCGAGACGATGCTCGGCGACACGGGCGTGGCGGTGAACCCGAAGGACGAGCGCTTCAAGCACCTCGTGGGCAAGACGGTGAAACTGCCGCTCGTCGACCGCGAGATCCCCATCTTCGCCGACTGGCACGTGGACAGGGAGTTCGGTACCGGCTGCGTGAAGACCACGCCCGCGCACGACCCGAACGACTGGGCGATGGGCGAGCGCAACGGCCTCGAGCGCATCAATATCTTCGACGAGACCGCGCACGTGGTGGACGGCTTCGGCGCGTTCAGCGGCATGGACCGCGACGAGGCCCGCGAAGCCGTCGTGGCCGCGTTCGACGAGCTGGGCTTGCTGGAGAAGGTGGAGGACCACGACCACTCCGTCATGACGTGCTACCGCTGCCACACGAAGCTCGAGCCCTGGGAGTCCGAGCAGTGGTTCGTGGCCGTGGACGGCCTCAAGCAGGACGCGGCGCGCGTGGTGGAGGACGGCTCCATCCAGTTCCACCCCGAGCGCTGGAAGCAGGTGTACCTCGACTGGCTGGACAACCTCAAGGACTGGTGCATCTCGCGCCAGCTGTGGTGGGGCCACCGCATCCCCATGTTCTACTGCGACGAGTGCGGCTGGGAGGACGCGTCGGTGGAGGACGTCGAGACGTGCCCCGTGTGCGGGAAGCCCGTGCGCCAGGACGAGGACGTGCTGGACACGTGGTTCTCGTCGCAGCTGTGGCCGTTCGCCACGATGGGCTGGACCGAGGAGGGCATGGACGCGCCGCAGATGAAGCAGGCGTATCCCACCCAGGTGCTGTCCACGGCTCGCGACATCATGGGCTTGTGGGTGGCGCGCATGGTGATGGCATCCATGTACTGCACCGATCGCATCCCGTTCGAGCACGTCATCATCCATCCCACGGTGATGGCCGCCGACGGCAAGCCCATGTCGAAGAGCCGCGGCAACGGCGTGGACCCGCTGCGCCTCATGGAGGACTACGGAGCCGACGGCATGCGCTTCGGCCTGCTCATGCAGGTGACGGGTGCGCAGGACCTCAAGTTCAACGAGGCGAAGCTGGAAAGCTCGCGCAATTTCGCGAACAAGATCCGCAACGCGGCGCGCTTCGTGACGATGAACCTCGACGACTACGTGCCGGGCGCGCCCGAGCCCGTGACGCCGGCCGACCGTTGGATATTCTCGCGCCTGGCGGGGCTCGTGGCCCGCGTCGACGAGGCGTACGGGAACTTCGAGTTCGGCGAGATCACGCGCGAGCTGTTCTCGTTCTTCTGGAACGAGTTCTGCGACTGGTACATCGAGTTTTCGAAGGCGCGCCTGAACGGCTCGCCTGAGGATCGCGCGGCGTGCCAGCGTAACCTCGTGTTCGTGCTCGACCAGGCGCTGCGCCTGCTGCACCCCATCATGCCGTTCGTGACGGAAGAGATCTATCAGCAGCTGCCTATCGACCGCACGGAGGCGCCGTACCTCATCGTGGCCGCATGGCCCGATGCCGATGCGCTGGCGCAGTACGTGGACGCGGATGCCGAGCGTGCCATCGACATGGTGTGCGAGACGGTATCGGCCATCCGCAGCACGCGCGCCCGCTACGGCATCTCGCCGAAGACGCAGCTGGCCGTGGCCGTGAAAGCGGGGGAGGACGACATCGCGCGCTTGGAGGCGCAGCGCGGGCTGATCGAGGGCATGGGCAATGTGGCCTCGCTTCAGATGGCCGCCGACGTGGAGAAGCCGGCCGAGTCCAGCGTGACGCTGGCGCCGGGCCTCGAGGTGTACATCGTGCTGTCGGGCCTGGTGGACTTTGAAGCCGAGCGCGCCCGCCTGGAGAAGGAGCGCGTGAAGCTGGCCGCCGACGCCGCGAAGCTGGGCAAGAAGCTGTCGAACCCGGGCTTTTTGGCGAAGGCCGCGCCCGAGATCGTGGAGAAGGATCGCGCCAAGCATGCCGAGATGACCGACAAGCTGGCTCGCGTGGAAGCGCAGCTGGCGGAGCTGGGGTAGCCTGTGTTCCCGTACGCGAGCATCCATCCTGAGGTTGCGAGCGCCGCGACCGACCTGCTGAGATTCGATTATTACCGGTTGGTCGATCCGCGCGACCACCGGGTGTTCGCGTACGACCGCGATGGGGATCGTCTGATCGAGGTCGACGGTCCCTGCTACCAGCTGTGGAACCAGGACGATCCGTGTCTCAACTGCTCGTCGCGCGCTTGCCTGACGATGCAGGACGCCGTGTTCAAGATCGAGTACCTCGACGGTCGCGTGCTTCACGTGACCAGCGTGCCGATGGACATAGAGGGCGCCGAGCTTGTGCTCGAGCTGATCAAGGATGTGACGGACAGCCTGCTGGTGGCCGACATCGAGGTGCGCGACAACATCGAGATCACCCAAATGATCACGAAGTTCAACGAACTCGCCGTGCGCGACGGGTTCACGAAGCTGTACAACAAGACCTTCATCAACAACGAGCTGGAATCTCTCGTTCAGGCTGCACGTGGCGGATCGCCGGCGGGAGAGGCCGCCGTGGTTCTGCTCGACATCGATGGATTCAAGCAGATCAACGATACGTACGGGCATATTGCCGGCGACGACGCCTTGCAGTACTTCGCGAGCAAGATGCGCAGTTTCTCACGCTCTTTCGACGGGTGGGTCGGACGTTTCGGCGGCGATGAGTTCGTGCTGTGCGCGCCGAAAGGACTTTCGGAAGGCGATCTGGAGCGTCTGTTCGCTGAGATCGACGCGATCGAGCGCCATGCGTTCCAGGCTGAGGCGGGGTCGTTCTCGCTTGCGGCAAGTTGCGGCGTGTGCTTCGTGCGGCCGGATGACACCGTTCGCTCGCTGCTGGATCGCGCTGACGTTGCCATGTACCGGGCGAAGGAAAGCGGCCGAAGGTGGGTTGAGCGCTAGGGCGTGCGGAGCGCCGTCGAGGTGCGCGGTTGATTTTGCGATCCGGCGTTCGGCCATCGAGCCACTTGTCGAAGGAACCCGTGCGATTCGTCGTTCTGGACGAAGCCGCCAGGGCTCCGCACGTTGCCATCCTGAGCGAAACGACCGCAGGACGGTGCCATCATGGAGGCGATCAACGAGCGCTTCAAAGGTGGAAGCATCGCGGACTCATGTAGTCAGCTTTACTTGCGCCCCCTGTGCATCCCGAAGATGCACAGGGGGCGTTTTCGTGTTGCAGGGGCGACGGCTCTTTTGAATCGTATAGAAACCGCGTTGGATTTGTCGGTGAACCGCGTGTAATCCGCGTTGGATTCGTAGGTGCCGCGCGTGGAAACCGCGTTGGGGCGGCGTGGGAAAGGCGCTGGATTCAGGGGGAACCCGCGCTAGATCCCTGCCATCTGCGCGTGAGATCGCGTCGCTATCATTGAACGAGGAGGAATGCTGGACATAAAATAACGTGTGAGGTATATTATGGGGAACTGGGAAGTTGACCTGAGCCTGATAGCTCCATGGCTTAAGGAGCAGGATAAGGAGACGATCATCGGTGTGACGGTGGCGCTGAACGAGCTTCGCGATGTGGGCCCAGGACTGGGAAGGCCGCTTGTGGACACGGTGAAAGGTTCGTCGTTCAAGAACATGAAAGAGCTTAGACCTCCTTCTTCCGGCAGAAGCGAGATCAGGATATTGTTCGCGTTCGACCCGAAGCGGCGTGCGGTGACGCTGCTGGCGGGCGACAAATCGGCTGGCGGAACCCGCGAGCGATGGAATCGTTGGTATGCGCGGGCTATTCCGAGAGCCGATAGGCTTTACCGACAGCATTTGAGCGAGTTGGAGGATGAGAAATGAAGAAGAGCCTTTCCATCGAAGAATTTCTTGAAACGCGTCCTGACATCACTCCTGAAATGTTGGAGGAAGGCCGTCTTCTCGTCGAGGC
Source organism: Eggerthella sp. BIOML-A4 (assembly GCF_009875575.1). Taxonomy (NCBI): domain Bacteria; kingdom Bacillati; phylum Actinomycetota; class Coriobacteriia; order Eggerthellales; family Eggerthellaceae; genus Eggerthella; species Eggerthella sp. BIOML-A4. The sequence goes on from NZ_WWRX01000004.1 coordinate 179,466, forward strand.
GAAGATCAAGGGCTATGAGCTGCAGCAGGCGCGCAAGGCGTGCGGCATGACGCAGAAGGAGGTCGCCGCCAAGATGGGCGTCAGCCAGAAGCGCATCTCCGACCTGGAGAACGGCAGCATCGACGTCATGCAGGTGGAGACGCTGCGGCGCTACATCACCAGCCTGGGCGGCACCCTCGAGATCACGGCCAAACTTCCCGGTGTCTCGTTAGAGCTTCAGGGTCTGGGTACCGATCATCCGCTCTTCAAGCAAGAGGCGTGCGCCTTGGCGGCGGACTGACGGAGGGGATCGTCTCGACCAGCGACGGAGCCTCGCGATTCCGTTGCGCTGCGGGACGGCGTTGGTATGGCAATGCCGCTCGTTGCGGATTTATCGTCATTCGTTACCTTTTTGTTGTATTTATACAACATGTAGGTATAATAAAGACCGCGACGAACGAACCGCTGATCGAAATGGTCAGGTATTTGGGTCGACGCGGGGAATACCCTCGAAGAACTCGGAAAGCGTCATGTCGAACCCGTTCGCGATTTTCGCGAGGTTCTGCAGGGTGACGTTGCGCTGCCCGACCTCGATGGAGGCCAGATAGGTGCGGTCCATGCCGATTTTGTTGGCGAACCGCTCTTGGCTGACATCGTGGACGGCTCGCAGATCCTTGATGCGCAGACCGACTTTTATTTGAAGTATGTTTCGCATCGTCGCAGCGTATCGTGGATGTTGTGTATATAACAACGGACTATATACAACATTGCATGATCGTTAAGGGAGGGAAGGGCGCTCGTCGCCTTTTTCTTTCGCCGTGATTGTTGTATTTGAGCAACAAATACGGGAGTCGCAAGGCTCGTTACATATCTTGAGAAGGCGAAATCGTCGCAAAGCGCGTTCCGTCGATCGACAAGAGGATGAATAGATGCGCAGCCGGCTCTGCATGAGCGGCCGTTGCCTGAGGGCGGCGGCGGGGCGCAGCTATTCATCCTCTTTTCTTTTGACGGAGCGGTTCGACATGTGCGAGGGAAAGGAGCAGGCATGTGGTACGTGGCGCAAGTGCAAGCGGGTCGTGAGTCCTCGACGCTCGAGATGTGCCGCCGTTTGGTACCGCCCTCCGTCATGGAGGACTGCTTCATGCCCGAATACGAGGTCATGTGGAAGATCCGCGGCGAATGGCGCCTGGTGAAGCGGCTGCTGTTCCCGGGGTACCTGTTCTTCGTGACCGATGACCCCGAGGCTCTCAATAGGGAGCTGTCGCGCGTGCCCATGCCCATTCGTCTGCTGGGCAACGAGGAGAACTCGTTCTTCCCGCTCACTGGTAAGGAACGCGACTGGTTCCTGTCGTTCATGGACGGCAACCATACCGTGCGCATGAGCGAGGGCTACATAAGCGGTGACAAGATCACCGTCACGCGCGGTCCGCTCATGGGCTTCGAGGGCGACATCCGCAAGATCGACCGCCACAAGCGTCGCGCCTACATCGACGTCAGCCTGTTCGGTCGTACCGTCCCCGCCAGCGTCGGTCTGGAAATCGTGAGGAAGTCCGCATGAGGCTGAATCGCTCAACGGGGGGGGGGGTGCTGACCGCAAGGGTCGTGTGCTGGTGGTTGAAACTCAAACGACAACAGAAGATTTACTCGAAGGCGGCACGCTAGCGGCGGAAGCCGGGGAAAGCGCGTTCGCTGTTTCTGAGGAGGAGCACGTCGCTGAGACCGCCGGGAACGGTCTGGTCTACCGCTTTGTTAAACGCGCTTTCGATATAGCGTTCTCGCTGTGCGTGGTCGTTGTTGGCTTGGCGCCGATCGCGCTGCTCTTACTGATCATTCGCCTCGAATCCCCCGGTTCGCCGATATACCGCCAAGAGCGCATCGGCTATCGCGGCCAACCGTTACGCATCTTCAAGCTGCGCACCATGGTGGCCGACTCCGACGATGTCGAGAAGCATCTGAGCCCTGAGCAGCTGGCGCAGTGGAGAAGCGAGCGCAAGGTGGAGGACGATCCCCGCGTCACGCGAGTCGGGCGCTTCCTGCGCAGGACCTCCCTCGACGAGCTGCCCCAGTTCCTCAACGTGCTTGCTGGCTCTATGAGCATCGTGGGCCCGCGTCCCGTGGTGGCCGACGAGCTGCCTGCGTACGGTACGGATGTGGACGCTTTCCTGAGCATGAAGCCCGGCATCACCGGCTGGTGGCAGGTTCAAGCAAGAAACGATGCAACCTACGAAGACGGCAGTCGCCAACAACTTGAGCTGTACTACGTGCGGAACGCGAATCTCAAACTGGACGTGGTTGTATTTCTCGAAACATTCAAATCCATCATCAACAAGACGGGGGTATGAGCGTTGTCTTCTGAAGTGGAGTCTTTACGCGACGATAAGACGCGCGCCTTCGAAGTGCGAAAGTTCTGCTCCATACACGCCGGCGCTGACGAGCATCTGATCGAGTTTTGGGAATTCGGCGAGGCCGACGCCCCACTCGTGAGCATCATCATTCCTCTTTACAACTGCGAGCGATATCTGGCTGAAACATTGGATTCGATCGTATCTCAAAGCCTGTCTTCCTGGGAGGCGATTCTGGTTGACGACTGCAGTTCGGATGGATCGCTTGAGATAGCCCTTCAGTTTTCGGAGCGGGATCATCGTTTCGTCGTATTGAGAAACGATTGCAACAGGGGAGCGGCTTTTTCTAGGAACAGGGCTTTAGCGGCTGCGTGCGGCAGGTTTATTGCCTATTTGGATTCCGACGACTACTGGAAGAAAGAGAAGTTGGAGAGGCAGATCACCTTCATGACCGAGAACCGTTTCGGAGCATGCATGACGTCGTACGAGACGGTGAACGAAGACGGAAGCTTTCGCAACATCGTTCATATCGATGAGCGTCTCGACTATAAAAAATTTCTGAAAAAACCTCCCACCTGCTCGCACACGATCATGTTCGATACCGAGCTCGTCGATAAAAAAGCTCTCGTCATGCCGGATATACGAAAAAGGCAGGATGCCGCAACGTGGCTCCAGGTTATAAAGCTGTACGGATGTCTTCATGGGTTCGATGAAGTGTTGGCGGCGAATAGGAAGCGAAGCGATTCGCTCAGCGCGAATAAGGTTTCGGCAGTGAAGGGAACATGGTTCCTGTATACGGAGATTGAAGGTTTGAGCAAGCCATATGCAGGCTACTGCCTGTTTTGGCAGATGTTTCATGCAGTTCTGAAGAGAATAGGAAAACGGTAAAGTGAGCGTGTACCAAGATTTGGTCGAGCGGAAGACGAAGCTATCCCTTATCGGACTGGGATATGTTGGCATGCCGATAGCGGTTGAGTTCGCTAAGCATATCGAAGTTGTCGGATTCGATGTCAACGAAGAGAAAATCCGCTTGTACCGAAAGGGGGTCGATCCGACGAAAGAAGTAGGCGACGAGGCGATCAGCTCCACAGGCGTCGACTTCACGTCGAATCCCGAACGTTTACGGGAAGCGCGTTTTCATATAGTTGCTGTTCCTACTCCGATCAATCAGGACAAGACCCCCGATCTGTCGCCGGTTGTTGGGGCGTCGACCATGCTTGGCCGTCACCTTGAATGGGGTTCGATCGTGGTTTTCGAATCTACCGTCTATCCTGGGGTCACGGAGGACGTATGCGTTCCTATCCTTGAGAGGGAATCCGGATTGCGGTGCGGCGTTGATTTCAAAGTGGGTTACAGTCCTGAGCGAATCAACCCCGGGGACAAAGTCCATACCTTGACCACTATCCGAAAAATCGTTTCGGGCATGGATGATGAGTCCCTTGAAGAAATCAAACGCGTGTACGACATCGTGATAGAGGCAGGCACCTATCCGGTCTCCTCGATCAAAACAGCTGAAGCAATTAAGGTAGTGGAGAACTCCCAGCGCGATATCAATATTGCCTTCATGAACGAGCTTGCCATGGTCTTCGACCGCATGGGTATCGATACGAGCGAAGTCGTGGAGGGCATGAACACGAAGTGGAATGCGCTCGGCTTTAAACCAGGACTGGTTGGTGGGCATTGCATCGGCGTTGATCCGTATTACTTTACCTACGAGGCCGAGAAGCTCGGTTACCACTCTCAGATCATTCTTTCGGGCAGAAGAGTGAACGATGCCATGGGAGGGTTTGTTGCCGAGACGGCCATCAGGGAGATGGTGCGAGTTGGGCTTGCTCCCAAGTCCTCGAACGTGGTCGTCTTGGGCATTACCTTCAAAGAGAACTGTCCCGATGTTCGAAATTCCAAGGTGTACGACATTGTCATGAGGCTAAAGGAATATGGAGTCGAGCCGTCGGTGGTGGATCCTTGGGCTTCGGGAGACGAGGTGAAGCAGGTTTACGGCATGCAGCTACGCGAGTCGGGTGATATTGCGAACGCAGATTGCCTGATTGTCGCGGTTGCCCATGATGAGTTCAAAGAGCTGGGCTTCGAGCGTATTGATGCTTTCTTCGGAGACAAGCCCGACGAAAGCAAGGTGCTTTTGGATGTTAAAGGAATATTGGACGCGAAGCGCTTCTCGTCTTATGGAAGCTTTTGGCGGCTATGAGTTTGTTTACGGATTTGAACGAACCGGGCGTGGCTGGAGTGGATTACGGGAACAGGGTGCTTCTCGTGCAAGCGTTTCTTGCATTTGAGAATCGCCATGATGTTTTCAGTCGAAATGTCGATGGCATGCACTATTGGCATCTTCTGAGGAAGTGGCTGTTCGACTCGGTATGCAAGCAGGTTCGACGTTTCGAATTCGGTGGGCATCCTGATTTTCATGCGCAGTTTTCAAAGGCTAATATCGCAAGAAGCCTGCCTCGTCTCCTCATGCAGCTGGGTGAATCGCGGAGCGGTATCGAGACGGGGGTAAGGGAAGGCAAGAAGGTTGTCTTTTTAGGCAATTGGAAGAAAACCGCTGGTTCGAACGGCGTTTGCAACGTGTTCCTCGAGGATCTGGCTCGAGACCTTGCAGACGACTGCTCGATTCTGGAGCGTCCCCATAAGCTTGCCCATGTAAAAGACTCCCTTGAAGATCTTACGATATACACGGATATCCTAGAGGCTAGATGGCTTGTTGCTCTTGCAACAAGAAAGTGGGAGAAAGCGTCTCGTTGCGTTTTGTCCGACCTTGCGGAATTGGTGGGGCTGCTCGAGTGTGAATTCGATGTCGAGATTGATCGGGAGGCTCTGGCTAAAAGAACCTCTTACGTGGTGACTGGCTATTACGCGCTTTCGAAATCGTTTCGTGAAATCTTCTCAAGATGGCAACCTGAATGCGTCGTCGAGGTCGAGCATTACTCGGTGTTCTGTCTCGTCTGCAACGAAGTTCTTCATGAGCTGGGCATACCGGTAATCGAACTCCAGCATGGGCAAATAGGGCCTGGTCATATTGCGTACAATCTTGATGCGCCGGACTGCGGAAGATACCTTCCTGACCGTATCGCCGCATTCGGTCAGTATTGGATTGACGAATGCGTTGTGCCGGATTGGGGTCGACGGATGATCGCCGTAGGATCCATTCCGCTTGAGCGAGGGTTGAAAGCGTCTTTCGACATCGAAAAAGAACAGGTAGACGAGCACGTTCCTTTCGTCTTGGTGGTGTCTCAGGGTTATGACAACGGTGCGGTTTCCTCGTTCGTGTGCGATCTTGCTCGGGATCCGCGTGCGAACGAATACCGCATTGTCGTGAAACTGCATCCTTCCGAAAGAAACTCGTGGAGGATCGTCCATCCTGAATTGACGGAGGTCGGCACCAGGGTTGAGATCGCGGAGACCGGGGATATCGATTGGTATCTGCAAAGGGCGACAGTTGTCGTAGGGATATCGAGCACGGTGCTTTTCGAGGCTATAGCCTATAGAAAGCGCGTGTTCATCCTGGATACGGTTGACAGTGAAATTGCTCAACCGCTGATGAGGTCAGGTGCGGCCGAGCTTGTGAAGGACGCATCTGAATTTGTGGGGCGCATGAGCGTAGAGGTCGAATCCGTTTCTGACAGCTTGAAATCCTACGTCTGGCACGAGGCTGCGCTCGAGAATACGGAACGGCTCGTTAGAGGCTTTCTTGAGTCCTGATCGGGGCAAAACGGTTATTCGATGATCGTGAAACCATGAAAAAAGACTTCTTGAAAAAAGCATCGACCGATTTCGCTCTCACTATCGGTGCGACCGTGGTTCTCGTAGGGACGCTGCAGCTTCTCGTGTATCCGTTTTTGGCGTGGAAGCTTGACGGCGATCGATACGGTTTGTTCCTGGTGGCGATAGGGATCGTCAACGCGCTTGAGCCGTCGTTCGGGAGCACCTTGTGCAATACGAGGATTATTCGCAACGAACGCTATGAGAAAGCCGGAATAGGACCGGGAGACTTCAAATACCTCCTATCCATTTCTGCCCCCGTACTGGCAGTGGCGACTGCGATAGTGTGCTGGCAACTTCTATCGATGGATCTATTGATGGCGTTAGCTGTTGGGATCCTTACGGGTATGAGTATCGTGAAGGCGTATTGTCTCGTCGCGTTCAGGCTTCATTTCAATTCCAAGAAGCTGTTGCTAGTCAACCTCTTAACTGCTTTGGGTTATGTGGTAGGTATGGGCGTTGCTTTCGCAAGCGGATTCTGGCCTTTCGTGTTCATACTTGGAGAAGCATTTGCCCTCGCATGTTTTGCACGATGCTCAAACGTGTTTTCAGAACCGTATGGCAAAACAAGGCTTTTTGGGTCGTCGCTGCGCACCTATGTGTCTCTTATAGCGAGCAATCTCATCACCTATTCGTCGGTGTACGTTGATCGGTTGCTGCTGTATCCGGCCTTAGGGCCTTCGGCTGTGTCGACCTATTACGTTGCAACCTTTTTCGGCAAGACGTTCTCGTTTTTCTCCTCACCGATCAGTTCCATCATGCTCAGTTACATGAGCGACGGCGTAGTCAAGATAACCGTCCGCAGGTATCACTTAGTGAATCTGTTCATACTCGCAGTGGGGCTTTTCATGTATGCGATTGCCTTCTTCATTGGGCCGCTGTTCGCGATGATTCTCTATCCTACGCTTTATGACCAGGCCTTGTCGTTGATGCCGTTGGGAAATGCAGCATCGATATTTGCGGTTGTCAACTCGTTCAATATGGTCGTAGTTCTTAAAGTTGCCCCGCCCCGCCTTCAGGTTGTTTCGTCGCTGTTCCGTTTGGTTTTGTATGCCGCTTCGATTGCTTTCTCTTCTTGGGTCGGTAGTCTTTGGGTGCTTTGCCTTCTCATGCTCATTTCTAACGCGGTGTCCTACCTATTCACGTATTCAGTGGGGCTTTTCTATATGAAACGTTCAGGAGCTATGGTTCGTACAGGAGCAAATTCGTGATTGCGCAAAAAACTGATACTACAGCGCCGAGCGCGAGAAAAAGTCACATTGGCATTGTGTACTCAATCTTGATGGTTCTTTTGCTGCTTGTTCTTTTTCTCTTGTCGCCGGCAAACAAAGTTTATGCATCGGTGGTTCTTACCGCAGTATTGGTGATTGCGACCGGTCTCTTTGGAAGAGAAGAGCTGGACGAGACAAAGATGTCGTTGCCGATGATCCTTTGCCTTTTCGGCCTTGCTGGTTCGATTCTCCTCACGATGGCGATTTCTCCCTATTCCATGCGGGATTTGTTCATCGACACGAGTTTTCTCCTGCTAACGGTTCTTTTCTTCTATTGCATACGACCGTCCTCGTTCGAGATTAGTCCCTTCATGAAACGCGTCTTTTATTGCCTTGCCCTTGCGGTTGTGCTGGTTTCCGTTTTTCGCCGCGACGCGGAAACTCCTTATTATGTTTTTGGTTCGTACGACAAGAACTATTTTGGCGTGGTGCTGTTCCTGTTTTTCTGCTGGTGCTGGTACGAGAAGCGAAAGCTTGGCGTAGCGGTATGTGTAGTTGCGGCTCTCGTCCTCAACAGCAGGGGATATCAAATGATGCTTCTATGCTTTGCTTTAATAAATGCTGTGATATGGATCAGAGCGCGACGAAAGGGGTCGGTTTCTCAGCCTTCGAGATCCGTGCATCCTGTCGTGTTGTTTTTGCTCTTCGCTCTCATGTTCTTTTCAATCGTGACGTTTAGCTGGTGGTGGAGTACGGCTGTCGTCGGAGGCGATACCGTTTCGGCCTCTTTAGCATCGCGAGGTTTGAATGATACCTCTAATGCTATCAGGTTCAATTCCAATCTTTATGCTATCGAGCAGATTTCCAAGGATCCGCTTTTGATTTTTCGTGGATACGATATCGACATCCGGCGCGTCATGAACATTGGAAACCCTTTTGGCGATAAAGACACTTTGCTCGCGAGTGCTTCGTTGCATGGGTACAGGGTTGTGCAGCCGCACCACGCGGTCATCAACTTGCTTCTTAAGCACGGGGTTCTCTATACAATTTTTTACTTTGCTGTGTTCAGCATTGTCATCGCCCCTTATGCCAGAAAAGAGACGGCTGGCGTTTGGGTTCCGTTTTTTCTTGTCGGCATGGTGATGCATTCGACCATGACGAGTCATTACTTGCTGTTCTTTGTGTTCGTTCTAGCCACGTCGGCACATGATCAAGGTTTTTGTTGTGCGGATGCGAGTAGGGCTGCGAAGAAGTTGGAAAAGTCGCCGAATCAAAGGGTTGTTCGTCGACGTGTCGTCTCCAGGAAAGGTGCCTTCATTTGATGAATGTGGAGAGGAACGTGCTCGCTGTCATTCCTGCTCGAGGAGGCTCGAAAGGGATACCACGAAAGAATATGCGCCTTATGCACGGCAGGCCGTTGATTGACTATGCGATTTCATGTGCAGCAGAGAGCAGCTGTATCACCGATGTTGCCGTTAGCACTGATTCGAGAGAGATACTGGATTTCGTAGAACAGATCGATGGCGTTGTTGCTCTTGAGCGCAGCCCGGAACTTTCCGGAGACGATATTACGCTCGATCCGGTAGTGAATGACGCAGTGGTTCGTGTGGAAGCGTTGCGGGGTGTGCGATACGACATCGTCATCACGATGCAGCCTACCTCGCCTTTGCTAACAGTGCGCACTCTCGATACGGCGATTGAGCGGTTTTTGAATTCCGATTCGGATACGATGGTGAGTGCGACAAACGCTCCTCATTTGAGCTGGGGCAAAGACGGTCGGAATCGTTTTGTTCCGAATTACGAACGACGTCTCAATCGACAGGAGCTTCCGCCGAACTATGTTGAAACCGGTGCATTTTTGGTTTCGAAGCGTTCGTGTATCGGGCCTTCGTCTCGCATAGGGGACAACGTTACGGTTTTTGAGGTCCCTGCTGACGAAGCGGTCGACATCGACACGATGCAAGATTGGATCGTGTGCGAAGCCATGCTCTCTCGAAGGCTCATCGTGTTTCGGGTCGACGGGCATAAGGAGCTTGGCCTTGGGCATGTGTACCGTGCATTAACGCTTGGGTACGAACTGATAGAGCATGACGTCGTATTCGTATGCAATGCACGTCATAGAGAAGGAATCGCCAAGTTGAAATCGGCGAATATGCCGGTTTTAGAGGTGGAGGACGACGAAGAGATGCTCCGATGGCTGGAGGAGCGCCGTCCCGATGTATTCGTATACGATTGCCTTGATAGCGATGCCAGTCTTATGGCTGATGTGAAGAGGTATGTTAAGCGCTTGGTGACGTTCGAGGATTTGGGTGAAGGCGCAAGGTTGGCCGATGCTGTTGTCAACGCCATTTACGAAGGGGCGTCTCCGCATGGAAACGTGTATTCGGGTAAGGGGTACGTCTGCTTGCGGGACGAGTTCCTTATAACGCAGCCTTCGGAAGATTCGGATGAGGTGCGCCGGATTCTCGTCACGTTTGGAGGAACGGATCCGCTCGATTTGACGGCGCGGGTGTACGAACTGGCAAAAAGGCATAATGCAGAGGCAGTGGACGTGACGTTTGATTTCGTTCTCGGCTCGGGATACGACAATCCTGCGGTGCAAAGCGTTCCTGAGTGCGGGATAGAGGTGAGTCGCAACGTGTTGCGCATGAGCGACCATATGCGTAAGGCCGACATGGCTCTTTCCTCCCAAGGGCGCACCACGTTCGAGCTTGCCTGCATGGGCGTGCCTACAATTGTTCTCGCGGAGAACGAACGCGAGCAGCTCCACACGTTTGCTCAAATGGATAACGGGTTCATCAACCTGGGGCTCGGAAGCGAGGTTTCCGACGAAGACCTCGCTTCAACAATAGCGTGGCTTGCGGGGGCGAGGTCCGTACGGCGAGAGATGCGCAAGCTGATGCTTGAGAACGATTTGAGATTAGGGATACGAAGAGTAAAGAGGATCGTTTTGGGAGACGTACTATGAACTTAGAGGATAGGATTGCAAGCGGGGCGTTTACACTCATAGCTGAGATCGGCGTCAATTATTACGATATCGCTCGGCAGCGTGGCATCAGCCCTATGGAGGCGGCAAAGCTCATGTGCAAAGAAGCGAGCGAAGCTGGCGTTCATGCGGTGAAATTTCAGACGTACAAGGCCGAATCGCTCGCTTCCCGACATTCTCCTTCGTATTGGGATACGAGCGAGGAATCCTCAACGAGCCAATACGAGCTTTTCAAGCGATACGACTCGTTTGGAGAGAGGGAGTATCGAGAACTTTCCGTCTATTGCGACTCGATCGGGATAGGTTTCTGCTCGACCCCCTTTGATTTCGAGTCGGCTGATTATCTAGAACCCCTGATGGGGGTATACAAAGTGTCTTCATCCGACCTGACGAACATCCCTTTCATCGAGCATCAGGCTCGAAAAGGCAAGCCTATGATTCTTTCGGTTGGGGCTGGCGACTTGACCGAGATGCGTTCTGCCGTTCAGGCGGTACGCGCCGTGAACGACAGTCCGCTCGCTCTGCTGCATTGCGTGCTCGAATATCCAACGCCGTACGAGCATGCTAATTTGAGCAGGATTGCATCGATCACCCGGGAATTTCCAGACGTAATTGTGGGGTATTCGGACCATTGTAAGCCCGACCCCTCTGCCGAGGTTGTCAAGACGGCTTACGTGCTTGGAGCTCGCATTGTGGAGAAGCACTTCACGCTCGATAAGACGCTTCCAGGAAATGACCATTACCACGCCATGGATCCCTCTGATGCCCGAACGATCCTCGAAGGCGTGTGCTTCGTTGAAACACTACTTGGCGATTCCTCGTTACGACATAGCGAATCGGAAACTGCTGCAAGGGCCAATGCTCGTCGGTCTCTTGTCGCGGCGGCGGATATACCCGCTGGAAGCGTGATAGATAAGGGGATGCTCACGTTTAAGAGACCGGGCACGGGCATCTCGCCCTCGTTGGTGGGGGAAGTCGTGGGAAGGGTTGCTCGCGTGGATATTCCTGCGGATGTCTTGATAGACATGACAATGCTCTCGGATTCTCGTTATTTGAACGGTGCGAGTGACCAATAGATTTGAGAGAGGATGCTGAGTGAAACGGTTGATTTCGAAAGTAAAGCAGGTGCTTTTCGGTGCGGTCGTGAGAACCCGTGCGCGTACGGTGGGCAAAGGTCTCAAAGTGAATCGCTATTCATGGGTATCGAAAAGCGTCGTTCTGGGAGACAACGTTAACTTTAACGGTATGAGAATTGTTGGCGAAGGAGAAATTCGGATCGGGAGCAATTTTCATTCGGGAAGAGGGTGTTCGATAATTGGTTCGTTTCATGACTTCGACTACGGTGATGCCGTTCCGTATGGTATGGCGAAGATTGATAAAGATGTGGTGATTGAAGACAACGTATGGCTTGGGGATCAAGTCATCGTTCTTGGAGGGGCTCATATCGGAGAGGGCGCTGTTATACAGGCTGGGAGTGTCGTCGTCGATCATGTTCCAAAGGGTGCTGTTGCCGGAGGTCATCCTGCCAAAATGTTCAAGATGCGAGATATGGATCATTACGAAGCTCTGAAAGCACAAGGTCGGTTCTTTTGATTTTTCGACAAAGAGCAGGAAAAAAGGGTTGGATCGCGTCTGATAACGAGGTGAACTCATGGAGATATCACGCAGGCGTGATGCTTCGATAGCTTTTTTCTCGGTTATGAAAGGCGATCTGGTCGAGTCGTATCACGGGGAGCTTCGTCGAATTTATCGGAGGCGGCTTCGGTCGTGAGCGCGCAGTAGTCTAGCAGGCAGGAGATCAGCCTTATGGTGTCGGGCTCGTGCATGCCGCTGTTCGCAAGCGCCAGGGTTAAAGAGGCTAGGCCGCTGAGCGTCATGCGCACGTCGGTGAGTTCGTCGACGGCATCGGCTATAGTTTCGATGATCGGTAACTGTCGGAACATCTTAACCTCAAATCCGAATCTAATGAAATAAATCTGTATATTCGGATATTCTAATCCAGAGCTGATGAAAAGGAAATAGTGCTTTTAATCCTCGGCTTTTCGACGCTGCGGTTTGCTGGTAGTCTGTCAGCAGCGAGGAGGAACAATGATGGCTTCCATTAGGTTTTTCAAGCTTTTCGATATGCTTGCGCGGATGGGGTATAAAAAGACCGATCTCAAAACAGAGATAGGGCTTTCGTCAACTACCATCGCCAAGCTCTCCAAAGGGGAGTCCGTCACCACGGACACCATCCTTCGCATCTGCGAGCGATTCGACGTGCAGCCGGGCGACATCATGGAGTACGTCCCCGACGAGGATCAATCCTAGAAGTTCGCTACCCACCTTCAATGCTTTCTTTGTGAGTTGCGTCCGTCACTATCGCTATCCTTCGACTTGCCGCACTCGCTCAGGACGACGGGGGATGGATGGGGCGCTGACCCCGTTCTCTTGTCTTGTTCGGCATCGCGCGGTATTTCGTCCGGCGTTTTTCCAGATCGTGCGATTTGGGAACCGTTTTCGGCACGGTTGACGAGGCTAACATTGTCATGGAAGTTGATTCGCGTCCGCCTCCGCACGGTTTCGCTTGTCGAGGTGCAGCAAGATCGTCGGTTTGGCACATCTCGACGAACTTCGGCCTCGTTTCCCGAAAAAGGCCGAAGCGAAACCCCAGATCGTGTTCGGCGGCCTCCTGGGAATATGGCATCCGGGCGGGTCTGGCGTGCCAAACCGGCGATTTTGCTGCACGCAGGCACTCCGAAACCGTGCGTCGGCCCGGCTCGACCGCGAACCCGCTCATCGGCTCGGCTCGGCCGCGCTTCCGTGCGCCCGGGCTTAGCTTCAGAGTCTGGTAGGGGGCGGCTCTCGAACCAGCCCTCGAATTCAACAGCTTGCGGAAATTACCTGCACGTGAGCTTGTTTTTCGGCAACTTTGCTATAATGACTGATCGTGTGCATGTATTGCGCGTTTTCCATACCTGTGCACCAGTCGCTGAATATACAAGAAAACGAGGTTGAAATGAGCGAACTGCTTAACCAGCTGTGGACTCCTGAACTGCAAGCCGCGTTCACCGTGGTTGTGGTGCTGCTGGTCATCCTGTATGTGCTGTCCATCGTCTGGGTGGTGCGCGATGCGTACCTGCGCGGTTCCTACTGGTACGTGTGGGCTATCGTGGCGCTCGTCCCGTTGCTCGGCATCATCGCGTACTGCTTGCTGCGCCCGCCGCTGCTGCAGATCGACCGCGACGAGCAGGAGCTGGAGATCGCGCTGAAGCAGCGCGAGCTCATGAAGTACGGCGAGTGCGCGAACTGCGGCTACCCGGTGGAAGCCGACTTCGTGCTGTGCCCGAACTGCCACCAGCGTCTCAAGAACCTTTGCGGCACCTGCAACCACGCGCTCGACCCCACCTGGACCGTGTGCCCGTACTGCGCCACGCCCGTTGCCGGTGGTCCGCGCACGCGTCGTGCCCCGCAGCAGCGCGGCGCTCGAACGCAGCAGCCGCAGCAGGCGGCGACCCAGCAGCAGACGAGGCAGGCGCGCCCCGCTCAGTCCGAGCACGGCGTGCAGTAACCACTTCGCAATGCAATCGAAGCCGCCTCGCGAACAACGGGGCGGCTTCGTTGTTTTGTCGCAAAGGCGGGCACAAGGCGCGCTCGCTGCGAACCGATCGTGCAGGCGCTTTGTGCGCGCCCGGCACAGGAAAGGAACAGATATGAACATCGTACTTCCCGACGGCTCGAAGAAAGAGCTCGCAGACGGCTCCACCGTCGCCGACGTGGCCGCGTCCATCGGCGCCGGCCTGGCGAAGGCCGCGCTCGCGGGCATCGTGAACGACCAGCCGGTCGACCTCTCGGCTCCCGTGGCCGAAGGCGACTCGGTTGCCATCGTCACGGCCAAGAGCGACGAGGGGCTGGAGCTTCTGCGCCACTCCACCGCGCACGTCATGGCCGCCGCGCTCGTCGACCTCTACGGCGACGTGCAGTTCGGTGTGGGGCCGGCCATCGAGGACGGTTTCTACTACGACGTGAAGCTCGACCGCGCGCTGTCGCCGGACGACTTTGCCGCCATCGAGGCCCGCATGGCCGAGATCGTGAAGGCCGACGAAGCCTTCGAGCGCCGCGTGGTCACGCGCGCCGAGGCCGAGGAGATCTTCGCGAGCCAGCCGTTCAAGCTGGAGCTCATCGCCGAGCTGCCGGAGGACGCCGTCATCACCACGTACACCATCGGCAAGTTCACCGACCTGTGCCGCGGCCCGCACCTGCCCTCTACCGGCAAGCTGGGCGCGTTCAAGTTGACCAAGCTGGCCGGCGCGTACTGGCGCGGCGATGCCGAGCGCGAGATGCTCACCCGCATCTACGGCACCGCCTTCTTCAAGCAGAAGGAGCTGGACGAGCACCTGCGCAACCTGGAGGAGGCCGAGAAGCGCGACCATCGCAAGCTGGGCCGCGAGCTGGGCATCTACACCATGGACCCGCTGGCCGGCGTGGGTCTGCCCATGTACCTGCCCAAGGGCGCGCGCGTGATCCGCACCATGCAGGAGTGGCTGCGCCGCGACCTGTACGAGCGCGGCTACGAGGAGGTCATCACGCCGCACGTGTACAACGCCGACGTGTGGAAGACCTCGGGCCACTACGGCTTCTACAAAGAGAACATGTACTTCTTCAACATCAACGAGGGCACCGACGAGGATCCGCGCCTCACCGAGTACGCCGTGAAGCCCATGAACTGCCCGGGCCACGTGATGCTGTACAAGAGCGAGCTGCATTCCTACCGCGACCTGCCGCTGCGCTACTTCGAGTTCGGCACCGTGTACCGCCACGAGATGAGCGGCGTCGTGCACGGCCTGCTGCGCGCCCGCGGCTTCACTCAGGACGACGCGCACGTGTTCTGCACGCGCGACCAGGTAGTGGACGAGGTGGTGGCCATCCTCGACCTCGTGGACCACATCATGTCCACGTTCGGGTTCCAGTACGAGGCCGAGATCTCCACGCGCCCGGAGAAGAGCATCGGAACCGACGACATGTGGGAGCACGCCACCAACGCGCTCAAGGAAGCCTGCGCGCGCCACGAGCTGGCCTACGACATCAACGAGGGCGACGGCGCGTTCTACGGCCCGAAGATCGACATCAAGGTGAAGGACGCCATCGGGCGCACCTGGCAGTGCTCCACCGTGCAGGTGGACTTCAACATGCCCGAGCGCTTCGAACTGACCTACCGCACCGAGGACAACACCGAGGAGCGCCCCTGGATGCTCCATCGCGCCATCTTCGGCTCCATCGAGCGCTTCCTCGGCATCCTCATCGAGCACTACGCCGGGGCGCTGCCGCTGTGGCTGGCCCCCGTGCAGGTGGCCGTGCTGCCGCTGGCCGACCGTCACAACGAGGCCGCGGCCGAGCTGGCGAAGCAGCTGAAGGCCGCGGGCGGCCGCATCGAGGTGTACGACCAGAACGAGCCCATGCGCGTGAAGATCGCGAAGGCGCAAAGCCAGAAGATCCCGTACATGGTGGTGCTGGGCGACAAGGAGATCGAGAACGGCACGGTCAGCGTGCGCGAGCGCCACGAGGGCGACCTCGGCGCGTGGCCGGTCGAGCAGCTGGTGGAGAAGCTGCGCGAGGCCGCGCTGTAGACGCTTGCTCCCCATCCTCCGCGTGACAGCGACCTCGGCAGCGTGCCGGGGTCGCTTTCTTTTTCACGGTTGCGTACTATATCGGCTTCCGATATACTGACTATATCGGAAGCCGATATAGTTTTGGAACGGAGGGAACCGTGG
This sequence comes from Eggerthella sp. BIOML-A4, assembly GCF_009875575.1. Lineage (NCBI taxonomy): Bacteria > Bacillati > Actinomycetota > Coriobacteriia > Eggerthellales > Eggerthellaceae > Eggerthella > Eggerthella sp. BIOML-A4. Next base: position 195,511 of record NZ_WWRX01000004.1, read on the forward strand.
AATCGATCGCGCTGACCGAGGCGGTGTTCTACATCCTGCTCTCGCTCGACGAGCCGCTGCACGGCTACGGCATCATGCAAAACGCCGAGCGCCTGAGCAACGGCCGCGTGCGCCTGGCGGCGGGCACCCTGTACGGCGCGCTCGACACGCTGCAGAAACGGCGCTGGATCGAGCCGGCGCCCGGCGCAGGGTCGGGGCGCAAGAAGGAGTACCGGTTGACGGGCGCCGGCCGCGATGCGGTGCGGGTCGAGCTCGACCGGCTGCGCGAGCTGGTGGGAAACGGCGAGGAGATCGTGGGGAGGTGGTCGGCATGAAGCGGGTCATGCACCGGCTGTTCTGGGCATGGGATTTCGACCGCGAGGAGGACTGGCTGAACGCCTGGGCCGCGCGCGGGCTGGCCCTCGTCGACGTATGCGGGATCCGCTACGTGTTCGAGGAGGGAGCGCCGGGGGAGTACGAGTACCGTCTGGAGCTGCTGGAGCATACGGCGGGCAGCTCCGAGGGCCGCTGTTATCTGGACTTCCTGCGCGATCTGGACATCGAGTGCGTCGGAACGTACGGCCGCTGGGCGTACCTGCGCCGCCCGCGCGATGGCGCGCCCTTCGACCTGTTCTCCGACATCGACTCCAAGATCGCGCATCTGCGCCGCATCGAGGTGCTGGTGCTGGCCGTGCTCCTCGTCCAGGTGACGACAGCGGCGAGCCTGCTGCATAGAGGCAGTTTCCTGCCGGAAATGCTGCCGATCGCCGTGCTGTGGGCGGCGATCATGATCCTCATGGCGTGCGGGTTCGTCCGCATCGCCCGCAAGCTTCGCCGGTTGAAGCGCGAGCGCGCCGTGCGCGAGTAACTACGCCCTAGGTTGTCATCCTGAGCGCAGCGCTGCAAGGCGCGGAGTCGAAGGATCCCATGCGGCGACAGCAGGAAGCGCCACGGCTGGCGCCGCGCGGGATCCTTCGACTCCGGCGGCTTCGCCGCCTGCGCTCAGGATGACGGAGGGCGCGCGCCCTAGCCGAGCCAGAGGCGATAGATGGTGGGCGGGTCGTAGTCGGCCAAAGCGACGCAGAAGCGGGACGGGTCGATGTTCTCGTAGGCCGCCGGATCGCGGAACGTGTTCTCGTAGATGAGGGACGGTACGGTCCAACTGCGCGTTTCTCCGGGCTCGAGCACGTTCCAGCCATCGGGTAGGTGCTTTTCCACGAGGCCGCGGTCGGAGGATTCGCCGTACATTTCTTCGAACAGGTATTTGTCGCTGCCCATCCCATTTTCCAGCGTGTCGTTCGCTCCGTTGGCGTCCTCGCTCCATAGAACGAAACGGGGGAGCGTTTGGGCATGATCGCTTGTGTTCGTCATCGCGATATCGACGAGCAGTACCTTGCATGCGTGCTTGCGTGCCTCGGTGTAGCCCGTCGTCTCCGCATAATGAGGGTACCACTCCGCGAAAGCCTCCAGCGAGACCGTCTTGAGTCCCTGTGCGGCGAACTCGATGCCGCTGGAGTCGTAGAGGTACGATTCAGACGCGAGGCGTTGCTCGCGCTCCTCGTCGGACCAGGAGCTCCGTTCATCCTCGCTGACGCTGAACCATTTACCCCAGGTCAATCCATCGGTTTTGTAAGTTTGCCCGAAGGGGATGTCGACAATCCCTTCTGCGACGTATCGGCTGTTTCCGCTGGCTTCGATGGACGACGCGTAGCTCTCGTCTCCGACGGTCAGCTCGCGCGGCTCGCCGGGGGCGAACTGGAAGGCGAACCAGACGAACGCGCAGGTGGCCGCCCCGATGCAGGCGGCGCCGATCAGGGTCCGTGCGATTCTGCTGCGTGCTGCGCTCATAAGGCTCTCCTTCTTCGTGTTCTTCTGCATCCAACCTAGCACGACCCTCGGCGATGCGGCAATGATGAAGTTTTTCATCACCGGTTCTGCCGGCCGCGCCGGGCGGCTTGCGCTATGCTGGGACGATCCAAGCGGCAAAAGGGAAGGGGCGGCGATGGTTTCGTGGTTGACGGTGGCGGTGCTGGCGCTGACGTGCGTCGTGTACGCCGCGTTCTGCGCGGCGGTGGTGCGGGCGTTTTTCCGCACGCGCGTCAACCGCACGGCGTATCGGGCGGCGGGCGCGTGGGCTGCCTGCTTCGGCGTGACCCTTGTCGGATCGCTTATGGCGCTCGATACGCGGGGCGTCGATGCGGCCGCGACGTTCGCCGCCTGCGCGTGTCTCTTGTCGTTCCCGTCGTGCCTGCTGCTCGAGCGCCGCTGGCGCAACCGCGACATGGCCGCTGCCGTGGCTTATCTGCAGCTCCATCGGCCGGCTCCCCGACCTGCAACGCCGGCTGCCGCGCCGGGGTCGGAATGGGGCACCGGCCTCGACGCCACTTGCGCGCGCCTCGCGCGCTCCTACGACCTGACGCGCCGCGAGGAGGACGTGCTGCGCCTGCTCATGGAGGGCCGCACGTTCGCCGAGGCCGCCGACGAGTTGGTGGTGTCGCTCAACACGGTGAAGAGCCACGTGCGCCGCATCTACGCGAAGATGGGCGTCAACGGCAAAGCCGATTTGCTGGAAAAGGTGTCATCGGCCATCTAGCCCCAACTGGGGCGCGCGGGACGGCTGCGCTTGGTGTACCATACGTTGGACGAAACGGCGCGGCGACGGCGGGGAGGTGCGCGCATGGCGCAGAGGGAACTTGCGAGCTATCGGGATAAGCTCGCTCAGACGAACAGGGAGGCGAAGGCCACGGCGGCAGCGCTGGCCGTCATCGTGGCGGTGTGGCTCGTGGGCGGGTTCGGGCTCGCAGGCTTCGACGTCCAGCTGTTCGGCACGCCTTTGTGGATAATCGCGGGGTGCATGGGCACATGGGTCGCCGCGGTCATCGCCGCCATCGTGCTGGCGCGGTTCGTGTTCGCCGACTTCCCGCTGGACGACGAGGAGGGCCTCGATGGGTAACCTCGCCGCGCTCGTCCCCGTCGCGCTGTTCCTCGCGTTCGCCGTAGGGCTCAGCGTGGTCGTGCGCCACCGCACGCAGAGCGCGTCGGACGGCGGCGGCTTCGTGAAGGAGTACTTCATCGGCAACCGCGGCCTGGGCGGCTTCGTGCTGGCCATGACCACCATCGCCACGTACGGGTCGGTGAGCTCGTTCGTGGGCGGTCCGGGCCAGGCGTGGAGCATCGGCTTCGGCTGGGTGTACATGGCCGTGGTGCAGGTGACGGCGCTCGTTCTGCTGTACGGCATCGTGGGCAAGAAGATGGCGCTCATCGCGCGCAAGCTCGATGCGATCACGGTGGCCGACGTCATCCGGGCTCGCTACGGATCGAACGCGCTCGCGAACTTGTCGGCCGCCATCGTCGTCGTGTTCTTCGGCGCCACCATGATCGCGCAGTTCGTGGGCGGTGCGAAGCTGTTCGAGGCCGTGACCGGCTACTCCTACGTGTTCGGCCTCGTGCTCTTCGGCGTTGCCGTGATCCTGTTCACCACCATCGGCGGCTTCCGCGGCGTGGCGCTGACCGATGCGCTCTGCGGCATCGCCATGCTCGTGGGCATCGTGGTCCTGGCCGCGGGCATCCTGGACGCCGGCGGCGGCTACGAGGCCATCATGGGCTCGATCGCGCAGAATCACCCCGAGATGCTGGAGCCCACGTCCGGCGGCAACATGCCGCCGTCGCTGTACCTTACCCAGTGGCTACTCGTGGGCGTGTTCACGTTCGTCCTGCCGCAGTCGGTGGTGCGCACGATGGGGTACAAGGACGTGAAATCGCTCCACCGCGCCATGATCGTGGGCACCGTCATCATCGGCGCCATGATGATCGGCGTCACGGCGCTCGGCGTGTTGGCCGCCGGCGTGCTCACCGAGGATCTGGCGGCCTACGGCGGCAGCGTGGACAACATCATCCCGCTGGCCATCTCGCGGACGTTGCCGCCGGTGCTGGCGGGCATCGCCATCATAGGGCCGGTGGCCGCCTCCATCTCCACCGTGTCCTCGCTGCTTATCTCGTCATCCTCGGCGCTGGTCAAGGACGTGTGGATGCATTACGCCGAAGCGCGCGGCCGCCGCATGGGGGAGCGTGCGCTGTCCGTGTCGAGCCAGGCGGTTACGCTGGGGCTGGGCGCGGTGGTGTTCGTGCTGGCCGTCGTGCCGCCCGACGTCATATGGAAGATCAACATGTTCGCCTTCGGCGGCCTTGAGACGGCGTTTTTCTGGGTGATGGTGTGCGGCCTGTTCTGGAGGCGGGCGAACCGGACGGGTGCGCTGTGGTCGATGGCGGGCGGTATGCTGGCGTATTGCGCAACGATGGCGCTCGGCTTCAAAGTGGCCGATCTGCATCAGATCGTCATAGGCATCGTCGTGGCTGGCGTGTGCATGGTCGCAGGCTCGCTGGCCGGCAAGCAGGCGCCGGCCAGCCGCATGGAGGTGTTCTTCCCTGATTGCGACAGCGGCGCGGAGGCTGCGAACGGGTCCTCGGCCCGCCGCGCGGGCTAGCGCCGCCGGCCGTCGCGTTCGTCGGGGTGCTCGTCGCGACGTTGTCGCGCGTCCTCGAACATCTGCCTGACGTCGTCTTCGCTCAGTCCCATCCGCTCTGCCGCACGACCCATCTCGTCCATGCGCCGACGGTACTCGCGCACAACGCGCTCGGCCATGCGACGCCGCCGCTCTTCGCGATGCTGCAGAGCCTGCGCCAGCAGCGGGTCGTCTCCGTCGGGACGGGCATCGGGTGCCAGCTCGCGACGCGCTATCTCCTGCGCGGCCAGGTCGAGCGCCTCGTCGATGGCGCGCTTGCGGGCCGAGCGACGTTGCAGCAGCGCCGCTTGCTCCTCCCAGGACTCGCCGTCTCGGCCGCGCTCCTCGCGCCGTGCCGCCAGCCGCTCGAGCGCCTCCTTGCGTGCCAGCATGCGCTCCAGCTCCCAGTGCTCGCGCAGGATGTCGCCGATGTCGCGCGGGTTGCGGCTGATCTCCTTCACGGCCTCGATGGGCTTCGCGTCGGCCACGCGATAAGTGAGCATGCCCATCAGCGGCATGAGGAACACGGTGATGGCTCCGGCGGCCACCAGCACGCTGGCCGTCTCCTGCGACATGGCGTTTGCGCTCACGGCTACCGAGGTCACCGCCACGATGATGGGCAGCGCCGTGGTGCAGTACAGGGCGATGGTCAAGCGGTTGTGCGTGGAGATGCTGCGCGTGTCCTTGCCGGTGGCGAGTGCGACGAATATGGGCACGGTGCGGATGAGCAGGAGCAGCACGATGAACCCGACCAGCACCACAGGCTGTTGGAACACGGCCATGAGGTCGATCTTCGCGCCCGAGGCGACGAAGAACACGGGAATGAGGAAGCCGTACGCCACGCCGTCCAGCTTATGCTCCAGCGCGTGATCGCCCTCGGGAATGATGTAGCGCAGCACGAACCCGGCGGCGAACGCGCCCAGCACGATGTCGAGGTCGAACGCCGCGGAGAGCGCCACCAGCCCCACCAGCAGCAGCACGGTGACGCGCATCATGGTCTGGGAGGTGCCTTCCGCGTTCTCGGTGAGGAAGTTGAACAGCTTGTGCCCGGCCTTCTTCGCCTTCGCGGGAACGACGGCCGCCACCACGCACAAGGCGACGAACGCGAGCAGGATGAGAACGGTCTTCCATTCCGCGCGCGTGGACAAGAGCAGCGCCATGGCCAGCACCGGGCCCAGCTCGCCCCAGGTGCCGTAAGCGAGGACGGATTCGCCCACCTGCGTTCCCATGAGCCCGCGCTCCTTCAGGATGGGCATGAGCGTGCCCAACGCCGTCGTGGTCAACGCGATGGCGATGGCAACCGACTCGAGCTCGTTGGAAAACAGGCCGCTGGCGAAATGCACGAAGAGGAACGCCAGGACGATGGATACGCACCAGGTTGCCAGCCCGCGCTTGCCCTGGCTCCCGGTGAGGCTCTTCGGATTGATCTCGTAGCCGGCTAGCAGGAACAAAAACGCCAGGCCGAGGTCGGACAGCAGCCCTACCGCGTCGGTGAGCACGATGGCGCCCGTCATGTTCGGCCCCAGCAACGCTCCGGCGATGAGCAGGAACACCGTCTCGGGAACCAGCTTGTTGGGGATGAGTTTGGCGACGATCGGGCAGGCTGCCGCGACGAGCGCGATGATGGCGAGCGAAACGAGGTCGACGGTCATAGGTTGCCTTTCGTGCATGTTTGGCATAGGTGCAGGTAAACGTTGCTATTGTACACCCTCGGCTCCGCGCTGATCGTGGTATGCTAACGGACACGCAAAGCGCATCGGTTCGCTCGTCCGTTGAAAGGAACGCCCATGATCGTGACCACTACCCCCTCCGTCGAAGGCTACCGCATCACCGGCTACTACGGCATCGTGTTCGGCGAGGTTATCACCGGCATCAACTTCCTGCGCGATTTCGGCGCGGGCATCCGCAACATCGTGGGCGGCCGCAGCGAGGGCTACGAGCAGGAGCTTCTGCAGACCCGCAACGAGGCTCTGCAGGAGCTGGAGCAGCGTGCGGCCTCCATGGGCGCGCACGCCGTGGTGGGCGTGGACATGGATTACGAGGTGCTGGGTCAAGGCAACATGCTTATGGTGACCGCCTCCGGCACCGCCGTGACCCTCGAGCAGGCGTAAGGGGCCGACGCGATGGGCGCAGCGAGGCGAAACGCAGGGCACGCGGGGGGTGCGCGGGATGCGAAGCGCGCGCCCCGCCGCGCCCCCTCGGCGTTCAAGCGGCAGGCGTACTTTGCGCTCGAGGACGTGCGGCGCGGCAACGCCGTCGCGCGCATCGTGGGCATCGCGCTGTTCGCGCTCATCGTCGCGAACGCGATCCTCGTGTTCGCCGAGACGCAGCCCGGCATCCCGGCCGGGGTGTCGGCGGCGCTTCTGGCCTTCGGGCTGGCGTCCAGCGTGTGCTTCGGCTTGGAGTACGCTGCGCGCCTGTGGACTGCCGACCTCGTCCATCCCGACGCATCGCCCGCTCGCGCACGCATGCGCTACGCGCTGTCGCCGATGGGGATCATCGACCTGCTGGCCTTCGCGCCCGGTTTGCTCGTGCTGTTCGTGCCCGTGTCGTCCCCCATGCTGAACGCGGCTCGCATCGTCCGCCTCGTGCGCCTTATCAAGCTGTCGCGCTACATGCGCGGTCTGCGCTCCATCGCGTGCGTGTTCCGAAAGCGCCGCCCGGAGATCGTGGCGGCATTCATGGTGCTCGCCCTGCTCACCGTAACGGCCAGCGTGCTCATGTACGAAATCGAGCATCCCGTGCAGCCCGAGAAGTTCGACAGCGTGTTCACGGGCATGTACTGGGCGATGACCACCATCACCACCACGGGCTACGGCGACCTCGTGCCCGTCACGGCCGCCGGGCGCCTCGTCGGCTTCTGCACGATGCTCCTGTCAATCGGCGTGGTGGCCATTCCGGCCGGCATCTTCTCAGCTGGGTTCGTGTCCGAGTTCCGGGCTCAGGATGCGCGCGACCGGCTCGATGCCGACGCGTTGCAAGGAGGCTTCGACGAGCGCGCTGCGGAAGGCGGGCCGGCCGAAGGCGGGGAAGCGGACCGCGACGCCTAGGGAGCCTGCGTTCCCGTCAGACCCTCTGGAGCGCCGCACCCGCGCGCCTGGTCCCCGCGCGCCTGGTCCGTCCGCGTGTGATTTTTCGGCACGCGGCACCTGCGCGCGGCCAAGATGCTTCGCGTGAAACATTTGCTCTCAAGCGCCCGATTGCTTCACGTGAAATAATCGGGCGCGTCGAAGCGGGGTGCAGGGTGGAGCCCGTGTTGGCATAGGCTCTACGGCGGGTCGCCCGTGCCCCCGCTCGCGTCGCCTCTGCATGCCTCTGCATGGCAGAGATTGCACGCTATGCACGATTCGCCGCCATCGCCGTTTCTTCCGACCTGGGTTTTCTTCCTACGCCTTTGACGACGGACCCAAATAATCGTGCATAGCGTGCAATCTCTGCCATCCCGCTTGCCAGCCTGTCGTCAGGCCGATGCTGAAGCGAGCCCATTCGCGTCGGACGCGACGGCTTGCCCTCCCGCCCCGCGCGCCCCGCGCTCCGCCCGCGAGTCCCGCGCGCCCTGCGCTTTGCCTGCCCGTCCCGCGCGCCTCGCGCTCCGCCCGCGAGTCCCGCCCCCGCATGCCGCGAAAGAGGGGGCACCGGGATCGAGCCGCCCTTGGCGAACCGCTAGAAACGGCGAAGGATCCGAATGTTTCACGTGAAACATCTGTTCTCAAGCACCAGATTGTTTCACGTGAAACATTTGAGCGCATCAGGGTGCCTCGAGGCGAGGAGGGGTCGGAGCCGGATCGCGTCGCCCGCGCGGGCTCCGCCGGTTCTGCGCATCCGTGGTGCGGTGGGGGCGCGGGCGCGGTTCTACACGGGCGCGAGCGCGACGCGACGTCCTGCGGCTTCGATGCGGGCGAGAGCGTGGCGCGACGTCCTGCGGCTTCGGCGCGGGCGCGCCGCTGTGCGCCGGACAACTGCGCGGGAAGAGGGCCACATGCGCAGGCCGTTCGTGCGAACGGGACGCCTTGCGATGCGGGTGCGCTGAGCCGGCCTTTACGCCTCCAGGTACGCCTGGAGCGCGGGCCAGCGACGGGCCGCTTCGGCGTAGCCCTGCTCGTAGAGCGCGAACAGCTTGTCGGCGTCGCGCTCCATGCTGCCCACGGTAACCGGCTCGGGAGGCCTGATGAGGAACAGCTTTCCGGCATCGTGCAGGCGAGGCAGCGCGCGGTACGTGCGGTTGTACTCGTAGTGGCGGTGCTGCAGGCGCTCGAGGTAGTGGGGGTACAGTCCATAGCGCTGGCGCAGGATGGCCATGAGCTTGTTCGGTCCTTTCACGTAGTCGGTCGCCTGCGTGAGCACCACGATGTGCTTGCGCGCGCCCGTCAGCATCGAGTACATAATGGGCACGCTGTCGCAGGTGCCGCCGTCCAGCAGCAGCTTGCCGTCGACGTCCACGATCTGGCTGACCAGCGGCATGGACGACGACGCGATGAGGTAGGGCAGGTCGGCCAGCGAGTCGGCGAAGGGGTGGTAGTCCGCCTCGCCGGTGACGAGGTCGCTGGAAACGGCGATCAGCTGCATGGGCGACTGGTCGAACCCGGCGTAGTCGAACGGCTCCAGGCGGTTGGGGATCTCGTCGAAGGCGAACTCGCGCCCGCAGGCGTTGCCGGTGCGCACGAAGCTCTTCATGGACAGATAACGCCAGTCGTCGCAGTACTTCGTGTTGAGGTAGCACGTGCGGCCGTCTTCGCCGGCCACGTAGTTGTAGCCGCACAGCGCACCCGCCGACACGCCGATGACGCGCTCGCAGAACAGCTTCTGATCCATGAAGAAGTCCAGCACGCCGGCCGTGAACTGGCCGCGCATGGCGCCGCCTTCCAGCACGAGGTTCACCGGGACGGTGCCGTGTCCGCGCCAAGCGGGCACGTGCGACGATGCGGGCGAGGAGGCGGGTGCTGCGAAGGCGTGCTCGGTCGTTTCGCTCATGCGGGTTCCTTTCTGTGGGTCGTCTCCGATTATATCTCAGCGCGCCCGCCCCTCGAGCATTCGCAGGCAAGACGTGCAACAAGGCCGCCGTCTGTGGAGCAACGATGGAGGAGACCGTCCTCGACGACCGTTCACCGGGCGAAAATGTCGGGAATGTCGAGATTCATGCTCCGAACCGTAACAATTTGATGCACAGTTGAGCAAACGCGTTTACAATACGATGCGAACAAGAATTGCCGCGGGTGAGAGATGCGCGCGGCCCCTACAAAGGAGGCTTTAACATGAGCGAGGTCGTTTCTTCTTCCGATTTCCAGTCCAAGGTGCTTGATGCGCAGGGTCCCGTTCTCGTGGACTTCTTCGCCACGTGGTGCGGTCCGTGCAAGATGCTCGCGCCCACGCTCGACGAGGTTGCCGCCGAGACGGCCGGCAAGGCAGCCGTCTACAAGCTCGACATCGACCAGAGCCCCGACATCGCGCAGAAGTACGGCGTCATGAGCGTGCCCACTCTCATGGTGTTCGAAAACGGCCAGGTGAAGAACCAGGCCGTGGGCGTGCAGCCCAAGCAGAACATCCTCTCGATGATCGGCTAGCTTCTTCCTCGGCCTGAGGCGGCGAAGCCCTCTCCGCTCGGAGGGGGCTTTTTTGCGCCCGCATGCCGGATGTCGCCCGGGCTTACCGGTCGTCTGCGGGATCGCGCGGCGTTTCCCCCACCACCCAGGCGCGATGGCAGTCCCAGCGTCCTGTTTCGTCCGATGCCGTCAGAAGGTAGTTTCCCACCACCGCCTGAGGCTCGATGCCTTGGCGGGAGGCTTCGGCGAACAGCGCGGCGGCGTTGCTGGCGTCGGCAGTGGGGGACACTTTGAGCAGGCACTCCCGGCAGGTCGTCTCGTCGTGAGCGCTCGATCGGCGCCAAAGCACGGCACCGTCCTGCGCGCCTGCGTCCACGGCCGACTCGTAAACCTCGTCAGGCTTGTCCGCAAAGACGACCACCCCGTAGCGCCAGGGCTCCTCCACGAGCAGCTTCCAGGGAGCCGCGGCATCGTAGTCGATGGCGCTCAGGCTGCCGATGGCCGGGGAGCCGGGCTGCATGCCCGCCCGTCGCAGCTCCTCGGCTTTCGCGTTGAGCGCGCGCTGGCGGGCGAGGCGCGCCTTCGTGGCTTCCAGCTCGGCGATGCGCTGCTCGACGCCGTCCTCGGTGCGCGCGAGGGCCTCGTCCAGGCTGCGCGCCGAAAGCGCTCGGTACCCCCGCAGCTCCTTGACCGGCACGCCCAGTTTGCGGTAGAACGCGATCTCGCTGGCCTCGATGAGATCGTGCAGCGAATACTGGCGGTAGCCGTTCGCTTCGCCCCGTCCGGCTTGCACGAGGCCCTCGCTTTCCCAATAGCGCAGCGTGGAGGAGGCGACGCCCAGGTAGCGGGCTGCTTCTTTGATGTCGTAGAGGCGGGGCAAGGTCATGGGCGCGTTCCTTATCGATGGTCTGAAGATTCGGCGAATCCCGCACATTGCGGGCTTTACCTTAAAGCAGCTTTAAGGTTTAGAGTACCATGCGGAAAAAATCTCAGCAAATTGCATATCGGAGCGACATGACATGATTACTAGAGGCATGCTCAAAGAGTATTTGAAATACATCGTCCCCACGATGATCACGTTCACGCTGGGCGGCGTGTACAGCATCATCGACGGCGTGTTCGTGGGACACGCGGTAGGAGACGCGGGCCTGGCCGGCATCAACGTAGCCTTCCCGCTGGTGGCGTTCATCATGGCCGTGGGCACGGGCGTCGGCATGGGCGGCGGCGTGATCTCGTCCATCGCGCGCGGCGCCGGAAACGAGGCGAAGGCGCGGCGCGCCATGGGCACCACGCTCACGATGCTCGCGCTGTCCGCCGTGCCCATCATGGCGCTGCTGTTCACGCTGGCGACGCCCATTTGCGAGCTTTTAGGAGGCCAGGGCGAGACGCTGGCGCAGGCGGCGGCGTACACGGGCGTCATCGCCTGGGGCGTCCCGTTCCAGATCCTCGTGACCGGCTGCACGCCGCTTATCCGCAACCAGGGGAAAGTGGCCTACGCGATGGCCGTGCAGGTGTTCGCCGGCTTGATGAACGTGGCGCTTGACTACGTGTTCGTCATCTTGCTGGGCATGGGCACCGCCGGTGCGGCGGCGGCCACCGTGGTCTCGCAGGTTTCGGCGTTTCTGCTGGTGCTGGGCTTTTTCCTGAAAAGGGAGAACCGCATCGCCGTGGCCGACTTGCGTCCCGACCGGCATATCGCGCTGCATGCGCTGCGGTTGGGGCTGGCGCCGTTCGGGCTGACCCTTTTGCCCGAGGCCACGGTGGTGGCCATCAACGTGAACCTGTCGATGTACGGCGGCGAGCAGGCGCTGGCGGCCTACGCAGTGGTGTCGTACACCGCCTGCGTCATCCAGATGCTCATCCAGGGCGTGGGCGACGGCTCGCAGCCGCTCATCTCCAAGCACTACGGCGCGGGCGACGCCGACGGCGTGCGCCGCTTCCGCAACACGAACTACCTGATCACCATCAGCCTGGGCGTGTTGGGGTTGGCGGCCATGTACCTGCTGCGGAATCAGGTGCCGCTGCTGTTCGGGGCGTCCGACGAGACGGCAGGGCTCATCGCGTACGCGCTGCCCGTCTTCTCCACCGCGTACGTGTTCTACGGGTTCACCCATGCGTCCACTTCGTATTTCTACGCGGTGGACGACGCGAAGGCGTCGAGCGCCATCGTGTACGGCGAGGCGCTGCTGGTCGTCCTCATCGTGTTCGGCGCGGCGCGCCTGTTCGGGCTCGACGGCATCTGGCTGTCGGTGACCGCCGTGCAGATGGTGCTGTCCGTGGCGGCCGCCGCTCTGCTGCGCTACCGTCATCGCGCGCGTCGGCCCGATCGCGCGGCAGAGCCCGCGGCAAGCGAGGCCTGCTAGCGGGCGCCCTGTCATCCTGAGCGAGCGCAGGGAGGCCCCGCGCAGCGGGGACGCGAAGGATCCCGTGCGGCGCCAGCCGTGAGATTCCCCGCTGGCGCCGCACGGGATCCTTCGACTTCGCGGCTTCCGCTGCTTCGCTCAGGATGATGCGGGGTCGAGCTCTTGCTCGACGAGGGGCTTGAGGTAGCCGTAGCCTTCGGCGTCCATGCGCGCGTAGGGCACGAAGCGCAGCGCTGCGCTGTTGATGCAGTAGCGCAACCCGCCCGTCTCGGCCGGGCCGTCGGTGAACACGTGGCCGAGATGAGCATCGCCCGCACGGCTGCGGACCTCGGTTCGATAGGTGCCCAGCGGCCGGTCGAGGCGCTCGGTGACCACCTCGCGCGCGATGGGGCGCGAGAAGGCGGGCCAGCCGCATCCGGCATCGAACTTGTCGGCCGAGGAGAACAGCGGCTCGCCGCTGGTCACGTCCACGTAGATGCCCGGTTCGAACGTGCGGTCGTAGGCGTTGCGGAAGGGCGGCTCGGTAGCGTTCATGCGCGTAACGCGGTACTGGTCGGCCGACAGCATGCGGCGCAGCTCGTCGTCGGAGGGGGCGGCGTAGCCCGCCTCGCGGATGAGCGCGTCCACGTCCGCATCTGCAAGGCCGTCTTCGTTGCGCGGCCCGTCTGCGCGACGCGACACGGACGGCGCGGGGATGTCCTCGCGCTCGACCGCGCCCGCCGTCGCGGCGCCCTCGCCCAACGCGAGCGGTTCGCACAGCCCGTCCACCTGCACGCAGGCCCGGCCTTCCTCGAGTCCCATGCGCTCGGCGAACGCGTCGGCGCTGCGAACGTCGATGTGGCAGTAGCCGCCCGGGTTCTTCTCGAGGTAGTTCTGGTGGTACTCCTCGGCGGGGTAGAAGCCGTCGAGCGGCTCCACCTCGGTGACGATGGGGCTCGTATAGCGCGCCTGCTGGCGCAGCAGCGACGCCTCGATGGCGGGCAGGTCGGCCTCGTCGGTCCAATAGATGCCCGAGCGGTACTGGGTGCCGCGGTCGTTTCCCTGACGGTCGACCGACGTGGGGTCGATGGCCTCGAAGAAGGCGTCCAGCAGCACGTCGGTGGGCAGCACGCGCGGGTCGTAGGTTACGGCCACGGTTTCGGCGTGACCCGTGTTCCAGCGACATACGTCGTGATAGCTGGGGTTCTCGGTGGAACCGTTCGCGTAGCCGACGACGGTTCCGCGAACGCCCGGCAGTCGTTTCAGATAGGCTTCGAGCCCCCAGAAGCATCCTCCGGCAAGATACAGGGTGCGTAGCTCGGCGGGGGTTTCGCTCCCTGCCGAATCCGCGTTCGTCATGTTGCTCGCGTGATTCATGCCCGGTCCTTTCGATAGCGATCGCATTCATGGTAGTGCGGAGGGGGCGGACGCGGGGCGCATGCTGGAATCCGTCACGCATGCGTTGCCGGTCGCGCTCCGTTCCTGCCGTTTTAGCGCATATTGGTGCCAAGTTTGTGACATTTAGGCGACGTACCTTATACTTACACTCGGAAAACACGGATACCCGCGAAACCAGGAGGCATGCATGACCGAGGAAACCGCGAGCAACGAAACATCTGCCGCGTGCAAGGCGGCATCGACGAACGACGTCATCGACGTCGCCGTCATCGGAGCCGGTCCGGCCGGGCTCACGGCGGGACTGTACGCCGCGCGCGCAGGCTTGAACGTGGTGCTGTTCGAGCGCATCTCGCCGGGCGGACAGCTTGCTCAGACCGAGCACATGGAGAACTACCCGGGCTTTCCCGAGGGAACGGGAGGCTTCGAACTGGCCTTCGCCATGAAGCAGCAGGCCGATCGTTTCGGCGCGAGCAACGTCGGCGAAGAGGTGGTGTCGGTCGACTTCACCCAGAACCCGAAGGTTCTGACCACCGCGTTCAACGAGTACCGCGCCAAGAGCGTGATCATCGCCACGGGCGCGCGCCCGCGCAAGCTGGGACTCGAGCTGGAGGAGGACCTGCAAGGGCGCGGCGTGTCGTACTGCGCCACGTGCGACGGCAACTTCTTCCGCGACAAGGAGGTCATGGTGGTGGGCGGCGGCAACACGGCCGCGGGCGACGCCATCTATCTGTCGCGCATTTGCAAGAAAGTGTACCTCGTGCACCGGCGCGACAAGCTGCGCGCCACGGCCATCTACCACAAGCGCCTGGAGGACCTGCCGAACCTCGAGTTCGTGTGGAACGCCGTGCCCCGCAAGCTCGTGGCCGACGAGGGCAAGCTGGCCGGCGTGCGCCTCGAGATGCTCGAGACGGGCGAGGAGCGCGACATCGCCGTGGACGGCCTGTTCGTGGCCGTTGGCACCGAGCCCAACACCGAGTTTCTGGGCGGCGCGCTGCAGTGCGACGAAACGGGATACATCGTGGCCGATGAGTCGTGCGCGACCGAGGTGCCCGGCGTGTTCGCCGCGGGCGACGTGCGCACGAAGTTCCTGCACCAGGTGGTGACCGCCGTGTCCGACGGCGCCGTCTGCGCCGAAGAGGCCGCAGAGTATCTGGCGATCTAGGATAAGATGCGGATCGACGGTCGATCTGCTATCATAAACCAGTTACAGCATAGGCGCCCGCTCCGCATGCTTGGAGCGGGCGTTCTTGGCGCGCGGGGCGCGCGAGCACGGGAACCACGTCGAAAAGGACAGCACCCATCATGCAGGATAACGATATGCGCGAGAAGCTGACGAAGATCATCGAAGCCTACGAGGATGTGCAGGCGAAGATGGGCGATCCGGCAGTCCTCGCAGATCAGAAGGAATACAACCGCCTGGCCAAAGAGTACGCCAACCAGGGTCCTCTGGCGAAGAAGGCGCGCGAGTACGTGCAGGCGGCCGACGATCTGGCCGAAGCCAGGGAGATGCTGGCCGATCCGGACATGAAGGAATTCGCGTTGGAGGAAATCGCCGGCATCGAGGCGAAGCTGCCGGCGCTCGAAGAGGATATCAAGTTCATGCTGATCCCGGCCGACCCGGCCGACGACAAGGACATCATCGTAGAGATCCGCGCAGCTGCCGGCGGCGACGAGGCGGCCATCTTCGCGGGCGAGCTGTACAAGATGTACGAGCGGTTCGCGAGCGCGCAAGGCTGGAAGACCGAGACGATGGACATGTCGGCCTCCGAAGCCGGCGGCTTCAAGGAGATCCAGTTCAAGGTCAAAGGCGACCACGTGTACTCGGTCATGAAGTTCGAGAGCGGCGTGCACCGCGTGCAACGCGTTCCGAAGACCGAGAGCCAGGGCCGCATCCACACCTCCACGGCCACCGTGGCCGTGCTGCCCGAGGCCGACGAGGTGGAGGTCGAGATCAACGAGAACGATCTGCGCATCGACGTGTACCGCGCCGGCGGCCCGGGCGGCCAGTGCGTGAACACCACCGACTCGGCCGTGCGCATCACGCACCTGCCTTCGGGCCTCGTGGTGCAGTCGCAGGATCAGAAGTCGCAGCTGCAGAACAAGATCGCGGCCATGGCCGTGCTGCGCGCCCGTCTGTACGAGAAGATGTTGGCCGAGCAGCAGGCCGCCGAGGGCGCGAAGCGCCTCGCGCAGATCGGATCGGGCGACCGCTCCGAGAAGATCCGCACGTACAACGGCCCGCAGGACCGCGTGACCGACCACCGCATCGGCTTCAACGGCACGTACAACGGCGTGCTTCTGGGCGACGGCCTGGGAGACGTGATCACCGCTCTGCAGGCCGCCGACCGCGCGCAGAAGCTGGAAGCCGCGGTCTAGATTGAACGACATCTGGACCATTCAGGCCGCCCTTGATTGGACGGTGGGCTACCTCGAGCGCAAGGGCGACGAGAACCCGCGGCTGTCCGCGCAGTGGCTGCTGTCCGAAGCGACCGGCCTTTCCCGCATCGAGCTGTACGCGAATTTCGAGCAGCCGCTGTCGATGGAGGAGCGCGATGTGCTGCGCGCCTACGTCACGCGCCGCGGCAAGGGCGAGCCTCTGCAGTACATCACGGGCGAGGTCGGATTTCGCCATATCACGGTGAAGGTTCGCCCCGGCGTGCTGATCCCGCGCCCCGAGACCGAGGTGCTGGTCAGTGAAGCCTTGGCGCTGCTGCCGGCGGCGCCGAAGCGGGTGGCGCAGCATGCATGGCCGGAAGACGACCTTCCCCCTGTCCCTTGGCCGGAAGGCGAAGCCGGGGAGCAACGCCCCGAGCGAACGGCCGACCAGGGCGTCGCCGAGGATGAATCGACGCCGGCCGTCGCCTCGGGTGAACCCGCTCCCGAGCCCCCCGAGCTGCTCGTGGCCGACCTCTGCACCGGTTCCGGCTGCATCGCCTGCTCCGTCGCCTACGAGCATCCGCTCGCGCGCGTGGTGGCGACCGACATCGTGCCCGAGGCCGTCGCGCTCGCTCGCGACAACGTGGCTGCCCTCGAGCTGGGCGACCGCGTCGAGGTGCTGTCGTGCGATCTGGGCGAGGGCGTCGATCCTACGCTCATGGGCGCGTTCGACCTCGTGGTGTCCAACCCGCCGTACGTGCCCACGGCCGTCATGGACGATATCCCCCGCGAGGTGGCCGAATTCGAGCCTGCGCTCGCGCTCGACGGCGGCGCCGACGGGCTTGACGTGCTGCGCCGCCTGCTTCCCTGGTGCCGCCGCGCCCTCAAGGAGGGCGGCGGCTTCGCCTTCGAGCTGCACGAGACCTGCCTGGACGAGGCCGCCCGCCTTGCCGAAGAGGCCGGCTTCTCCGATGTTCGCGTCACGGCCGATCTCGCCGGGCGCCCCCGCGTCCTCACCGCCCGAAAGCGCGCCGTGTAGACGGATCTTCGGGGCGGCGCGGTTTCCGTGCGAGCCCCGGCGCTTCCGGCAGGACGCGGCGTCCCGCGCGGGCAGGACAGGCTTATGCGCTGCCGGTTGCACGGTTTCGCCCTCGGATGTGCGGCAAAAACGAGGTTTTGGCAGTCATCGGCCGGTTCCCAGCTCCTTCTTCGAAGGATGCCGAAGCGAAACCCCAGGTCGCGGTTCGCGATCCCTGCAAAACGCGGTGTCCGGGCGGGTCGTCGGTGCCAAAACCTCGATTTTGCTGCACGTGACCCCAGCGAAACGGTGCGCGAGGCCCGTCGGCGCCGCCTCCGCGCAAAATCGGCGCTCGTGGAACCCGCCGGAACTGCCGAACCCGCGCCGAACCCGCCGAGATCGCTGCTGCGAGCGTCCGTCCGTCCCGGACGCTCGCGCGTGGACGGCTATAATAGGACGAAACCTACGAACGGAGGGCTTCCATGCTTGAACGCAACATCCTCGACGACAACCTGACGCTTTCGGCCTACGTGCTGCGCCAGCGGCTGGAAGGTCGCGAACCGACGATCGGCCTCGTGCTGGGTTCGGGCCTGAATCCGCTGGCGAACGAGATCGCCGATGCGGCGAGCATCCCCTACGCGGAGGTGCCGCGCATGAAGACGAGTACGGCCGAAAGCCATGTGGGCCGCTTCGTCTGCGGCACGCTGGGCGGCAAGTGCGTGCTGGCCATGCAGGGTCGTCTGCACGCCTACGAGGGGAACAGCGCCCAGGAGGTGGCCTACCCGGTGTGGCTCATGGAGCGCCTGGGCGTGCGCACGCTTATCACCACGAACGCGGCCGGTGCGCTCAACCCGAACTACGAGGTGGGCGATTTCTGTATCATGGCCGATCAGATCAATTTCACGGGGCGCAATCCCATCGCCGCGCCCGACCCGGCGAACTTGTCGGACCGCTTCTTCTCCATGCTGGACGCGTTCGACCCCGAGCTGCGCGCCATCGCCCACGACGTGGCGGCCGAGCGCGGCGTGCGGGTGCGAGAGGGCGTGTACCTGGGCGCGCTCGGACCCAGCTTCGAGACGCCGGCCGAGATCCGCATGTTCCGTTCGTGGGGCGCCGATACGGTGGCGATGAGCGTGTGCGAGGAAGTCATCGCCGCGCGGCACGTGGGGATGCGCGTGCTGGGCATCTCGCTGGTGTCGAACATGGGCTGCGGCATCGAGGGCGCAAGCCCCACGGGACTCGAGGTGCTGGACGTGGCGAAGACGCGCGAGGGCGATTTCTCGCGCCTGATCACGGGCATCGTCGAGCAGCTGTAGTAGGAGAGGGGGAGCCGCTGCGAAGGAAGCGGCTGTGAAGGGAGCGCCGGCGCGAGCGGCTGCGCATGCGCCGGCGCTCCGTGCTGGCGCCTTACGCCTCCAGCAGTAGATCCCCTTCGGCGATGAGGCCGGCCTTGCGCATGAGCGCGCCCACGGCCCAGGCGATAAGCGCCGGCAGAACGAAGCAGACCAGCGCGAGGCCGATCCAGTCGAACGCGCCGGGCGCGGCCGCCCCGGCCTCCATGCCCGATATCCAGCCGGTGTACACGCCGATGGGGCCTACGAGCCCGCACGTTCCCATGCCCGATGCCACGGCGGGTCCGTTCTGGCTCAGCTGGAACACGCACGTGGCCACCGGCCCGGTGACGGCCGAGGCGACGATGGCCGGCACCCAGATCAGCGGCTTCTTCACGATGTTTCCCATCTGCAGCATGGAGGTTCCCAGACCCTGCGACAGCAGGCCGCCCCAGCGATTCTCGCGGAAGCTCAGCACGGCGAAGCCCACCATCTGGGCACAGCACCCTGCCAGCGCCGCGCCGCCCGCGAGCCCCGTCAGCCCGAGAGCGGCGCAGATGGCCGCCGACGAGATGGGCAGCGTCAGCGCGATGCCGATGACAACCGACACGATGACGCCCATGAAGAAGGGCTGCAGCTCGGTGGCCCACATGATGAACCCGCCCACCGACGAGGCCAGCGCGCCGATCCACGGTGCAGCCATCAGAGCCAGCCCGCAGCCTCCTAGGATGGTGACGGCGGGCGTGACGATGATGTCCACTTTCGTCTCCTTGGACACGGCCTTGCCCAGCTCGGAGGCGACCACGGCGACGACCAGCACGGCCAAGGGGCCGCCCGCGCCGCCTGCGTCGTTGGCGGCGAAGCCCACAGCGGCCAGCGAGAACAGCACGAGCGGCGGGGTGTGCAGCGCGTATCCGATGGCGATGGCCATGGCCGGCCCCGCCACGCTTTTGGCGAACGTGCCGATTTGGTTGAAGAACGCCAAGCCCGAAAGATCGCCCACGGTGCTCAGGATGGTGCCGATGAGAAGCGAAGCGAACAGACCCTGCGCCATGGCCGACAACGCGTCGATGGCGTAGCGTTGGAAAGTGACCTCGATATCCTTGCGCTCTAGAAACGCTGCGACAGTTGATGCCATGATACCCCGTCCCCCTTGGTTCGACCTGCATGTTCGTATGAGGAACCATAGTAGGCGAAACGGGCGGCGCGGGGAACCGTTGATTCCCGATCGGCGGCAATTCCGCCCGCGCGCGGCGCGTTTTGAAAGGAAAAACCCGGGCAGGAACCGTGCCATTCGGGACGCCCTTTTGAGCGTTTGGGGATGCGGGGCGCGAGGGGCGCGCATTCGGGTACAATCGGAGGCCGACTGAGACACCGAGAAGAGATGCGGGAAGCGAACCCTATGAACCAACGACTTGCATTGCACGTGCTGGCCAGCGGAAGCCGCGGCAACGCGGCCGTAGTCGAGGATACCGCCACGGGCAAGGGCGTGCTCGTGGATTGCGGCATCTGCAAGCGCGATTTCTTCGCGCGTTGCGACGAGGCCGGGTTCGATCCGGCGAACCTCGAGGCCGTCCTCATCACGCACGACCATACCGACCATACGAAGGGCCTCGGCGTGGTGCTGCGCGGCCTGGCGAAGCTGGGCATCGAGCCCGCGGTGTTCGCCGACGACGCCGTGCGCGCGGCCAGCAAGGAGATCATCGTGCTGGAGGGCGCATGCGACCTACGGGCGTTCTCCTCGGGCGACGCGCTGTCGCTGGCGGGCATGCAGGTGCACGCCTTCCGCACGTCTCACGACGCGGCATCGTCGTGCGGGTTCCGGGTCGAGGCCGACGGAGACGCGGTAGGGTTCATGACCGACACGGGTATCGTCACCGGCGAGGCCGACGAGGCGTTGCGCGATGTGCGCATCCTCGCACTGGAGAGCAACCACGATGTGCAGATGCTCAAAGACGGGCCCTACCCGTATCCGGTGAAGCGGCGCGTGGGCTCGGATACGGGCCACTTGTCGAACGTGCAGGCCGCAGACGAGCTGGAGGCGCTGTTGAGCGACGCGCTCGAGCAGGTGGTGGCCATGCATATCTCGCAGAACAACAACACGTACCGTCTGCCAGGCGAGGCGCTGACCGCCGTGGTTCGGCGCGCCGGGCATCCGGCAACGGTGCAGGTCGCGTATCAGACCATGCTGGTGAGCGCGCGCTGAGGCGCGCTCCGCTCAGGATGACAGGAGGGCCGGATCCTGAGCCAGCGCTACATGATCCGCTGCATGCGGGCGATCTGCGCGAAATAGACGATCGAGGCTACGACCTCGACGGCGATGATCGTGAGCACGCCGGCCGTGCTGATCTGCTCGAAGGCGTACAGCGCGAGCGCCGCCAAAGGCGCAAGCATGGAGAACGCCTCGAAGGCGCACAGTCCCGCTTTCCCGTTGATGGCCGCATTGCGCTCGTCGCCCTGCTCGATGATCTGCTGCGGCGTGGGCTTGTGGGCCAGCGCGAAGGCGCCGCAAACGAGCAGCGCGGCCGCGCATCCGGCGAAGCCCCACACGCCCTTCGCGGCGATGGGCAGGACCGAGGAGATCCCGCCGAGGTCGAGAGCCAGCGCGACGGCGACGATCGCGCAGGCGATTCCGATGGACAGCGTGAGGACAGCGGACTTCCTATTCATGGTCTTCCTCCTGGTAGATGAACACGTCTTCGATCTGCAAGCCGAAGCGGCGGGCTATTTTGAACGCGAGCAGGATGGAAGGGTTGTAGCGCCCCTTCTCGAGCGAGCTGATGGTCTGGCGCGACACGCCCAGCTCCAACGCGAGATCCTCTTGCTTGATGCCGCGCGCCTTGCGGATCTCCTCCAACCGGTTCTCCATGGCGCTCCTCTCCGATGCGAATATGTAAAGCTAGCTTTCCATCAAGTATAGACCCCTGCGCCAGCAATGTAAAGCATGCTTTCCATAAAAGAAAAGCGCGCCCATCGGGCGCGCTGAATGGCGGGGAGAGCGGCGGACTTTACGCGGCCGCCGTGTAGGACCAGAGGCCGGTGGCTTGCGAGATGATCTCGTCGAACGTCCAATGGCGGCTTGTCCGATCGCGGCTGAGCGGATCGACCACCGCCAGTTCGCCGTGCTCGTCGATGCCGGTGACCACGATGTAGGTGTCCGACGATCCGAACGAGCCTGCTTTCATGGAGGCGATGATGGGACGGTCTCCCACGAGCTCGCGTCGCATGGCCAACTCGTTCGCATCGATCTCTCGCGATGCGAGCCCTAGTTGGGCTGCGCCGTCGGTCAGGAGCCCGGTGGCTTCAACGGTGTCGGCATAGCCGCTGCTCTGCGAGAGGGAGGCCACTTCGACGGGCCCCATGCTGGCGTCCCCGGTGGCTTCGATGCGCACCATGGCCAGGCACAGCGGGGCGGCGCCCGCATCGCCGACGGTCCTCGATCCGTAGGGGCGATCGGCCCATTGCGGGTCGTCCTGATACAGGGTGGGCACGACGCCTTGTTCCCATGACGATCGAGGGGTGCTGAAGCCGTCTTCGGCGGTGGCGGCGTCGGCCGATCCTATGAGGGGAAAGGCTCCGTCGTCGATCGCGGCGGACAGGGCGTGCGCGGCGAAGATTCCGAGAAACGCAGACAGGACGGCGACGAGCACCATGGCGAACACCGCTTTGAGCATGCGCTGCGGCTCGACGCTTCGGCTTGCTTGGCTGGCGGCGGTGGTTGAGCTTGCGCATACGGGGCGCACCGTCTCGGAGGGAGCGTAGGTCCTGATGCAGGTGGAACGTTTCGGCGCGGATGCGTAGCGGATGCCGTGCGTGCGGTTCGGGAGGCTGCGGCGTTCCGTCGCGTACGGGTCGGAGCGGTAATCGGAGCTGGCGCTTTGGGAAACGAAATAGAGTAAGCCTCGATACGGCATGAACGCCTCCTTTCGGATAGAGGGGTGAAGATAGGTCGAACCGCTCCTCGCGCTCGGCGGGAAGCGGTTCTCGGGTTCGTTCGCGTGAGGCGAGTCTAGTCGCCGTATGGGGTTTCTCGTGCGAGCTGGGACGATCGTTTCCCCTCTATGGGCGATCGGTCAGCAATCCGACAAGTTATCGGCTGGGATGCAAAGGTATTCGAAATGATGGAGGTGCGCCGGGGAGGACGAGTTTCCGGCTTCGGTTACTCGATCACCCAGGTTCCGAGGAGGGCGAAGTGGTCCGAGCCCTGCACGTTGACGGTCTCGAGATCGCCGACGGACATACCGCTGTTCTTCGAGTACACGATGTGGTCGATCTCGATCATGGGCGGCACGGGAACCATGGCATAGTGGGGTTCCGACGGATACGTCATGTGGAAGCCTTCGCCCGCTTGCTCGGAGGCGTCCACCAGCGTGTCTCCCAGCATCTTGCGGTAGCGGGAGTGATCCCAGGTGGAGTTGAAGTCTCCCATGATCAGGTATTCATCGCTGTATCGGCGCAAGGTTCCCAAGTTGGTGAGGCTCTCGTTCCAGAAGCCGAGCGTGCCCGTCTTGGGCGATGTGGGATGCGCGCTGACGAGGCGCACCTCGTGGGATCCGGCGGTTATCGTGCAGGCCGGCACGGCAGATCCGGTGAGGGGCAAGATGCTTTCCGAAGCGTTGCGCATGGGCGCGAGCGTGTAGATGACGTTGACGCCGCCGTTGTCGCCCGCTCCTGCCAAGCCGATGACGCGCGAGGGCAAAAGCTCGTCCAGTCCGGCGGCGGAAAGCCGTTCGATCAGCGAGCCGCTGACCTCTTGCATGGCGAGTACTTCCACGTGCTGGTCGCGGACGATCGAGACGATCTGCTCGGCATCGGCGTTTCCGTTCTTCGTGTTGAGCGTCATCACGCGCATGACGGTGTCTCGCGGGGTGGTCTGCTCCGGGACGGCTTCGACCGCCTCCTCGGCGATGCGGGGCGCGGGCAAGAAGAAGCCGACATGCCACACGATCTGGCAGACAAGGCAGAGAACGGTGACGGCGGAAAGTACTTTCCGCCTGGTCAACGCTGCGATTATGAGAACGAGGACGCTGAGAAGGGCCAGCCACGGGATGAATGCTGCCGCCTCCGGGATGAGCCTGCCGTTGCTCAGGGCTGAAGGTGCGAAGCGTGCGGCCATGATGACGACAACGCATGCCGTGACCGCCCATAGCAGCGTCGATATCGCTATGCGGACGGGGGAGCGTCGGGGCCGCTGCGTCGAGGTCGTTTTGCTATGCGCCGGTGCCGGGTTCATAATCGCTCCTGCTTTGTTTTCGGATATTTGCAGATACCAATTTATCATCCGAATCGTCATCGTGTGACGGAAAATCGCCGCTCATCTTTCAAATGGCCATGAACGCCCGTTTCGGGCGCACGAACGCCTTTTCCGTCTGAGCGAGATGCGTCGGAAAGACGAGCGGCTGGCCGCATGCCTTGCAAAGCGACATCGAGACCTCGCGGCGTCCGTCAAGATTGAGATGATGGAGAAGCTTATAAATTATGGAGAACTCCCCCCCCCCCCCCCCCCCCCCCCCCCCCCCCCCCCCCCGGTTCACTGTTGCACTTCCGGCGCTCTGCCGTTATCATCTTGTAAAACAACGCTGCGCGCCGAACGGGTTTTTGTTACATGTTACCGGTCTTTTGTGTCGAGGCGTCTTGCAATGACGTGAGCCTATGGTTAAATAGAGCGCGCTTTACAAACGAGTAACGGTTAGGGTACAAGTTTATGGGCTTTCCGGCTTCAACATATCGCTTCATCGATGAGCATGCAAGCTCGTCGACGGAGCAGTGCGCCCTGGCTCGCCCTGCTTCTGCAATCTGCGATGACATGCTGACCCAAAAACCGTCCGGGGGGGGGGCAGTCTGAGAAAGACTGTCGCGAGCCGCATCGAATAGGCGGCGTCGCTCGCGCCGCGTCCGTCGGATGCGTCGTTCGAGAACCCCGCGTCATCAGGATCTCTCCAACTGAATCGATCGAGCCGCCCGTGCCTTCGCGCGGTCGGGCTCGCTATGTGCTGCAGGTGGTGCCGGGCAGGGAGCGCGCCGTGGCCGAGCGCGTCAAGGCGCTTGCCGGTCCGGAGCTGGTGCGCGACTGCTTCGCGCTGAGCTACTGCATCCTCAAGAAGAACCAGGGCGTTTGGCGTCTGCTCACGGAGACCATGTTCCCGGGTTACCTGTTCGTAGCTTCCGACGACATCGAGGCTTTCGAGAAAACCATCAAACGTTCCACTGCGTTCGCGCGCCTTCTGGGCGCCGAGCGGCGCGCTTTCGCGCTGCGGCCCGAGGAGGCCTCGTTCGTGCATGATTTCGGCGGGCCGAGCCACGTGGTGGGCTTTTCCCGCGGCACGATAGACAACGGCCGCACCATCATCGACGAAGGGCCGCTACGCGGTCACGTCGACCGCATCAAGAAGATCGACCGTCACAAGCGCATCGCCTACCTGGACATCGGCCTGCTCGATCAGAAGCAGGTGAGGGTGGGACTTGAGATCGTGCGCAAAACCTGACCTCGCCCTTCGCAGCTTGAACCAGCTTGCTGCGAGGAGCTCGACGGATAGGCGCCGACGGCGAAACCCCTCCTTCGATCTCCCCGCAGGAAACTGCATGCGCCTTTACGGGCGCGACCGAACATACTTCGATGCGCGAAAACGATGCCGCGTGTGCGTTTCGCCAGCTTCGAAGGGATGAATACCCCCGTCATACGTGCGCGTCGGCGGCGCAGCCGAAGGGCGAAGCCATGCCGTCGCGCGTTGAGGAGCCGTGCATGTGGTACGTGGTGCAGACGGTGGCAGGGCGCGAGTTCGCCGTATGCCGCCTGATAGAGAGCTTGGTCGAGGACGATGTGCTGCAGGAGTGCTTCGTGCCGCGCTACGAGGTGCAAAAGCAGTTCCGCGGCCAGTGGCGCACCTGTACGGCCACGCTGTTCCCCGGCTACCTGATCGTGGTGACCGACCGCGTGGACGAGCTGGAATCGCAGCTTCGGCGCGTGCCGGCGTTCGCCTGGGTGCTGAGCAACGACGGGGGTTTCGTTCCTTTGGAGCGCGACGAGGTGGCGTGGATCGACGCGTTCACCGAGAAGGGGCATCGGACGGTGGGCGTGTCCGAGGGTGTGATCGAGGGCGACCGGATCATCGTGCTGAAGGGCCCGCTGGTGGGCCGCGAGGGCTGGATCAGGAAGATCAACCGTCGCAAGCGCACCGCGTATCTGGAGATCGATATGTTCGGGCGAACCATCCAAACGAAAATCGGATTGGGAATTGTCAGAAAACGAACTTGAAAACGGAATAACGGCAGTGGACGCCGGGGGAGCGGTTGCCCTGGACGACGGCTGCTGCCCTGAGCGTGGAGCTGCCGCCCCCGGTCATCCTAAAAACGCGACCGGAGGGGTCCGCCAGGCTGTCATCCTGAGCGAAGCGACCGTAGGGAGCGAAGTCGAAGGATCCCGAGCGGCGCCGGCCGAAAGCGTACGCGAGTACGAACCGCTGGCTGTCGAGGGGCGGCTGGGGTACCACTTCGTGAAGCGGGCGTTCGATATCGTGTTCTCGGCGTGCGCGACGATCGTAGGGTTGATTCCGGTCGCTCTTCTTTGCCTGGTTATCCGCCTGGAATCCCCCGGCTCCCCAATATACCTCCAAGAGCGCGTCGGCTATCGCGGCAAGCCGCTTCGCATCCTCAAGCTGCGCACCATGGTGGCCGACTCCGACGACGTGGAGAAGCACCTGAGTCCCGAGCAGCTAACGCAATGGGAGCGCGAGCGCAAGGTGGACGACGACCCCCGCGTCACGCGTGTCGGGCGCTTTCTGCGCAAGACCTCCCTCGACGAGCTCCCTCAGTTTCTGAACGTACTCGCCGGCCAGATCCCTTTGCGCATATTAAAAACGCGCCCGGAGTTCTCTGAGAAATCCATGGGTGCGTTCGCGCTTCCCGCCAAATCTAGCACGAACAAAGGAAAGGCGTTTTCGCAGGTCGTGAGCTGTTTTGCGAACGGCCTGCGGATGCGTCGCATCTCTAAATTCAATTGTAACCGCATCCGTGGCATGGAAGCCCAATTTCTTGCAAAACCCGTTTTCGGGGCGGTGTGCGCATAGTGGCCAGGAAGGTTTTGGCCCTAGCTTTCAGGAACGCTATCGCCTCTCCCGGGGCTAATCCGGGTCGTGCTGTAGCGTGTGCTTCTGGACTAGATGAGGATAGGCTTATCGATATCAGAAATGATGAGGGCGCAGGGAGCTCATGCGAATGCAACTCCGCAATTGGATGTTACATGTCTACCAAGAATTCGAATTGCGTGGAGTGTTGCACACCAAATGGGGCGTATAAGGCTCCTGCGCCTGATTCAAGCGTGGCTGCTCCCAAAAAAGGTGGCGTTGGCTATCTCGTAGCAAAGAGAGTTTTTGACATTGCGTTTAGCGCGGGGGTGTGTTTGGTGCTAGCTGTTCCCGTAGCTGTTGCATGTGCTGCGATCTGTGTCGATACGCCGGGTAAGCCATTTTTTAGGCAGGAGCGTATTGGGCAGGGAGGTAAGAAGATTTACATCTTCAAGCTGCGGACGATGGTCTCTGACGCCCATGACCATCCTGAGAGGTATATGTCTTCAGCTCAGCTTGAGACTTGGAGGCGCGAGCAGAAGCTTGACGATGATCCGCGTATCACCCGTGTGGGGCGAATCCTGCGACGCACGTCGCTCGATGAGCTGCCTCAGTTCCTGAACGTACTATCTGGGGATTTGTCAGTGATAGGGCCCCGTCCCGTGACGTTGCAAGAAACATACGAATACGGTGACGCTCGCGAAGAAGTCTTGTCCTGTAAGCCGGGCATCACGGGTTGGTGGGCAGTGACTGATCGAAATAACTCGACTTGGCAGAGCGGTCAGAGGCAAGCCCGCGAGTTGTTTTATGTACGTCATCAGTCGCTTGGGTTGGACGCCCGTGTGTTCGTGAAGACCTTCAAGGCGATGAGGAGGGGCAAGTAATGCAACCTTCCGCTTGCGTTCGTTTGATCGAAAGGAGCTCTTTGAAGCTGCGGCGTAATCACTCGCAATGGGTGTGTGGGCTCGATTTGTTCGGCATAAGAAGCATTTTGTCGTGAGCGATTTCAGATGAAGCGCACAAACCGTAGGCGTCGTGTTGTCGGCGCAAAGAAACTAACCATGTTAGCATCGAATTAGATGAGACTGAAATGCGTATCCTGTATTTTTCGCAGTTTTATAAACCTGAGAATATCGCTGCATCATTCAGGGCGACCGAGCATTCGCGTATCTGGGTGCGTGAGAGCCATGATGTAACTGTGTTCACCGGATGGCCGAATTATCCCGTTGGTCGCTTGTTCGACGGCTATGAGATGAAACCTCTAGTTGAGGAATTGATTGATGGTGTTAGAGTCTTTCGTTCCGCGTCAAAGATTCAGCCAAACACAAGCTTTGCGAAGCGAATAGAGAGCGGTGTCAGTTTCATCGCTAATGGCCTGAAAAACCTGGGTAAGAAATCGCCTGTTGGTAGTAATTATGATGTAGTGCTCGTCACATGCGGGACCGTCTTCGCTGCGTGGCTCGGCGTTCACTATGCAAAGAAGTGCCGCCTGCCCCTTGTGGTTGAGTTTCGCGATCTTACTTACAAGCAGATGCTGGCGACAGGCAGCAGGGGCGCAAAGGTAGCTGCGATGAAATCACTGGAGTTATCTTTCTGCAAAGCTGCAGATTGCGTCGTTGCGCTTACCGATGGGTTTAAGAAAGACCTTGAGGCGGCTGGTGTTCCGGGCGACAGTATCGTTATTGTTCCCAATGGAGCCGATGTTGTTGCATGTAAACACATGTGGGATGGCCCTTTGCGTTTCGGTTACTTTGGGACTATGGGATTATCTCAGGACGTGTCTGCGACGGTGGAGTACGTGAAGCGAATCGTTAACCTTGGGCTTGCATCAAGCTATGAGCTTATAGGCGAGGGTGCTGCTCGCGACGAGCTAGAGCAGTTGGTTGCTACTGGAGACTACGGTTTTCTCAAACTTGAGCATGGTGTTCCAATGGCCGAGCTTGAACCGCGCTACGCAGGGGTTCACATGACCGTTGTCTCGCTCCAAAAGAGCGCTGAATTCTCGGGAACCATTCCATCGAAGATATTCCAGTCGTTTGCCCGAGGTGTGCCTGTTCTGTTCGTAGGCCCGGAAGGTGATGCATCTGAGCTCGTTCGTAGGAGCGGTGCTGGTATTGCTTTGTGTGGAAGCGAGGAGGAAGACATCAGCGAACTCGAGGCTTTTGCCTCGAGGGCTGATCGTGCGCGCAATCTCGCCAGAATGAGCGAAGCGGCGGTTGATTTCATGAATCGGGAGTACTCAAGAAAGCTTATGGCGGATAAGATGATCGCTGTTTTATCCGATGCCGTATATAAGACCAAACAAACAAATGAAAGGATTAAAATCAATGGTTAACGTCATCGGTCTCGGCTATATCGGACTGCCCACCGCGCTCATGATGGCCACGCACGGCGTGGAGGTCGTGGGAACCGACTACAACGAAGAACTCGTGGCAACCCTGAACGCCGGCCACACTACCTTCAAGGAGGAGGGGCTTGACGAGCTGTTCGCCGACGCGTTGAAATCTGGCATCAAATTCACGACCGAGTATCAGGTGTGCGATACCTACATCGTGAGCGTGCCGACGCCCTACGATAAGCTGGACAAGAAGATCGACCCCTGCTATGTGATTGCCGCCTGCAAGACGGTGCTCGAGGTCGCCCCGAAGGGCGCCGTGCTCGTAATCGAGTCGACTATTTCGCCCAACACGGTGGATCGCTTTGTGCGCCCGCTGCTCATCGAGGCCGAGCGTGAGGATGTTAAGCTCGTGCACGCCCCGGAGCGCATCATCCCCGGAAACATGGTTTACGAGCTGCTGCACAACAACCGTACGATTGGTGCGGACGACCTCGAGGTGGGCGAGGAGGTTGCTAAGATTTACGCAACCTTCTGCCAGGGCGAAATCAGCGTGACCGACATCCGTACCGCTGAGATGACCAAAGTCGTCGAGAACACCTTCCGCGCAATTAACATCGCATTCTCCAACGAGCTTGCCAAGATCTGCCGTATCGGCGGCATGGACGTGGCGGAGGTCATCCGCATCTCCAACAAGCACCCGCGCGTGAACATCCTGCAGCCCGGCCCCGGCGTTGGCGGCCACTGCATCCCCGTCGACCCGTGGTTCCTGGTGGGCGACTACCCCGAAACGGCAAACTTCATCCGTCTGGCGCTTCAGACCAACGCGGGCATGCCTGAGTATGTGCTGCATCGTGCCCACGAGGTTATGGCCGAGCGTGGGATCAAGGATGCCTCCAAGGTGGGCATCTACGGCCTGACCTACAAGGAGGACGTTGACGACGTGCGCGAGAGCCCCACGCTGCAGATGCTCGAGTCCATGGAAGAGCACCTGTGCGGCGGTGGCGTGAAGGTGTACGACCCGTGGGTCGAGCGCGACGAGGTTCCGGGCCAGGTGCACTCCATGGAGGAGTTCCTGGATGGCCTGGAGATGGTTATCGTAATGGTGGGCCATTCCCAGATCAAGGGCAAGCCCGAAGTGTTCGGCGACCGCATCCTCATCGACCCGCGCAACGTGTGTGGTGACGGTGAGAACGTCTACAAGCTGTAAGTCATTAAAGAGATGCAGGGAGAAGCAGGTTTGAAGAAAGTGATGCTCGTCTTCGGGACGCGCCCGGAGGCCATCAAGATGTGCCCGCTCGTGAACGAGCTCAAGAGCCGCCCCGACGAGTTTCAGACGGTTGTGACCGTGACAGGTCAGCACCGCGAGATGCTCGATCAGGTTCTGCGCGTCTTCGGCGTAACGCCCGACCATGACTTGGCAATCATGAAGCCGGGCCAGACGCTATTCGACGTCACGTGCGACGTACTGCTGAAGCTGAAGGCCGTTCTCGAGGAGGAAGGGCCTGACGTGGTGCTCGTGCACGGCGACACGACCACAAGCTTTGCTGCAGCGCTCGCCTGCTTCTACCTGCAGATTCCCGTGGGGCATGTGGAGGCGGGGCTTCGCACCCACGACATATACAGTCCCTGGCCCGAGGAGTTCAATCGTCAGGCCGTGGATATCGTCAGCGAGTACTACTTTGCGCCCACCAAGGCGAGTAAGCAGAACCTGCTCGACGAGGGCAAGCGTGCCGAGAAGATATGGGTGACCGGCAACACCGGCATCGACGCCCTGCGCACCACGGTGCGCGAGGACTATACCCATCCGGAGTTGGAATGGGCCAGCGACAGCCGCCTGATCTTAATCACTGCACATCGTCGTGAGAACCTTGGCGAGCCCATGCATCGCATGTTCCGCGCGATCAGGCGCGTGATGGAGGAGCACCCCGACACCAAGGCGATCTATCCTATTCACATGAACCCACTCGTACGCAAGGCGGCTCACGAGGAGCTGGACGGCTTCGATCGTCTCCATATCATCAATCCTCTGGAGGTACTTGACTTCCATAACTTCCTGGCTGCGAGTCATCTCATTCTTACCGATTCGGGCGGCATACAGGAGGAAGCTCCTAGCTTGGGCAAGCCGGTGTTGGTGATGCGAGACACCACCGAGCGACCTGAGGGGGTTGCCGCGGGCACGTTGAAGCTTGTGGGCACTGAGGAGGACGTTATCTATCTTGAGTTTTCCCGTCTGCTGTCCGACGAAGAGGAGTATGCGGCAATGAGCCGGGCTTCGAACCCGTATGGGGATGGGCATGCGAGCGAGCGAATTGCGAGCGTGCTCGGTAAATAGGGGAGATTAAAGAATTGTCAAAGCTGCGGCTTTATATAGACACCGCGCTGCACCTCAAGCCTAGTCAGATTGCCTATAGAATCTGGCGAAAGCTTGGGGGCAGCACGCGTTTGCATGTTGGTTACAGGCCTTGCCCCGATGCGGACAAGGCGGATATTCGCCGCGTTCCCGCATTATCGGAGATTGACTTCGATCCAGTTTTTCTAGCGCGTTTTGATGTGGATGCTCTTCTTGATGACAGGGTGGAACTCCTAAATCATGAGGAGCGCATGGATTGGCGCGAATCGTGGCACGCAGAGCTCTCGACCCCGCTCTGGCGTTTTAACCTGCATTACCACGAATACTTGCTTCCTCTTGCGAAGGCTTTCCTTGATGAGGGTGATAAGCGATACCTTGATAAAGCCAAAGCTATCGTGGACAGCTGGATAGATGCCTGCCCGCGGGAGCGCGGAGGCGTCGCCTGGGATCCATACGTCATATCGATGCGCATCGTTAGCTGGCTTGCTTTTAGAGCTGAGCTTGATGACGCATTGAGGACGGATGATGCCTTTTGCGAGCGAATTAACGCATCGCTGGCCGAGCAGTACGTACATCTTTCTCAGCACCTGGAGAAGGACCTCCTGGCCAATCACTATCTAGAGAACTTGAAGGCCCTTGCTATCCTTGCGTGTTATTTTGGCGACCGCAAGACGCTCGAGCTTGCTTTGCCTATGCTAAAGGCGCAGGTAAACGAGCAGGTGCTCGATGACGGAATGCACTTCGAGCTGAGCCCGATGTATCAGAAGATTGTGCTTGAGGATCTGATGCGCGCTGCAATTGTCTTGCGCGACTCGGGCTTTGGTGAGCATGCTGAAGCTTTTAAACTTCAGCAGATGTGCGACTGCCTTTACTCCATGGAGCGCGGGATTGATAGGACTCCACTGTTCAACGATTGCGGCGACAACGTGGCAAAGAGTCGCGACGCGCTGTTGCTTTGCGCTCGCGAGCGTTTCGGCGTTGTACCGGAATTTCATGGTGTGCTAAAGAATTCAGGCTACTGCATTCTCGAACGGCAGACCAAGGCGGGCTTCGTCAAGGTGATTTTCGATGCCGGCAAGCCGGGCCCGGCCTATGCCATGGGGCACGTTCATTGCGACGCATTGAGTTTCGAGTGCTTTGTGGATGGAGGGCCGTGGATTGTGAACTGCGGCACCTTTGCCTATCAGGATGCGAAAAGGCTTGAGTTCAAGAAGACGCATTCGCACAGTACCGTGATGGTGAATGGTGAGGAACAGCACGAGTGCTGGGCGCCATTCCGGGTTGCCAGGTACAGTACGGGCGCTGTTGAGGATTCGGCGGCAACGATAGTACGCGGTGCTCTTCTTCAATGTGGTGGGAAGTGCAAAGTGGTTCGAGAGATTGTGCTTGAGGCGGATGGGCTACGTGTTGTCGACCACCTTGTAGGCGACGGGTGCATTGAGAGTGCCTTTGTCTTTGCTCGTGACGTTCCCGAAGCCGATGGGCAAATAGACGAGGTCGCATATGCGCCAGAATTTGGCGTGTACCGCGACTCCTGTCGGATCATTAGCCAACCCGCCAATTCCCACGAGGTTTATTTTACGTATCCCCGCTACAAAAAGGCAGTTATATAATATGGATAAGATGAAGCTCTATAATGCCATGCCGATTTTCGTGCAAAACATCGGTTGTCGCCGTGAAGGTGGGCGACTTGCCGAGCTAAGATTCGGCGGGGACTTTAAGTCGCGTCTAGCCGATTACAACTCGCGCATCGCTTGCTCGCGTGACGAGCTACTTGATATTAGGGACCGTAAGCTTCGGAAGATGGTGCAGTTCTGCTATGACGAGGTTCCTTTCTATACGAATATGTTTGATGAGGGCGGAGTCAACCCTGCGTCTATCAAGACCGCTGACGATCTCGCCGCTCTTCCAATTCTTGACAAGCAGACCGTTCGGGACAATGTTGAGCTGTTGAAACCTAAGAGTCTCGAGCAGATTCCTCATATCACTGAACACACGAGCGGATCGACGGGGTCGAGTCTCATCTTTCCGCAATCGGTCGACAATGTTCGCGATCTTTGGGCGGCTTTTTGGCGCTTCTGGAACCGTATTGGCATTGAATACGGCACGAGGTATGCCGACTTCGGCAGCAGGACCATTGTGCCGCCGAACCAGAGAAAGCCGCCTTTTTGGCGGGAGTGTCAGCCGCTTTTCCAGATTAAGTTCTCGGCTTTCCACGGCAACGATGAAAACTACATGGCTTACTTCAAAGCAATTAATGATTACGGACTAACCTGGATCCACGGGTATCCTTCGTGCATCATGCCGTTTGCGTCATTCGTTGCGCAAAACGGTCTGACTTTCGATAAGCCTATCAAGGCCGTGACGGCGAGTGCCGAGAACTTATATGGTTATCAGCGGTCCATCATAGAGAAGGCGTTCGGGGTACAGCCCCATGCTCTGTACGGCCTCACTGAGGCGGTAGCGTGCATTGGAGAGGACGCCGACCATGATTACATTGTTGACGAGGATTACTCCGCCGTTGAGTTCATTGAATGCGGCGATTATTCGCGAATCGTTGGTAGTAACCTTACCAATTTCGCCTTCCCACTCTTGCGTTATGACACCGGTGACCTTGCCATTACCACCGATAGGCTAAAGAACGGCCGAAGGGTAATCGAGCGGATCGATGGGCGGACTGGCGAACTTTTGTCGCTTCCCGACGGAGGCAAGGTCGGCGCGCTCTCTGCTTTGTTTACTGAGTCGGCGACGATCAAGGAAGCTCAGATTCATCAGCTAGAGGACTACTCGGTCGAAATTAGCTTTGTTCCTCTTTCGGATAACTACACTGAGGACATCGCCGAGGCGGAGAAACGCTTCCGCGACAGGACCAAGGGAATGCTCCCCGTATCCTTCAAGCGCGTCGACGGAATCGAACGCACGAAGCGCGGAAAGCTTCGCTACGTTGTGTCGGACATCAAATAACTGGACGGTTGGAGGATGATGAAAATGGCTAGACGAATCGCATTGCTTTGCGGTGGCGCCAGCGGGGAGCGCGAGGTCTCGCTCTTATCGGCCGCAGCCGTGGAAGAGGCTCTGGAAAAGCGTTACGAGGTCATAAAGATAGACACAGGCGTTGAGGGCTGGGCTCATACGCTCCTCGACTCTTCTGTCGAAGGCGTCTTCATTTGCCTTCACGGAGGGGCTGGGGAGAACGGGTCGATCCAGGGGTTCTGTGAAAGCGTTGGCTTGCCCTATACGGGGCCGGGCGTTCTCTCCAGCGCGATTGCAATGGACAAATTTGTGGCAAAACTGTTGGTCGAATCTTTCCGCATCCCAACACCTGGATACATCAGGGTGCTTCGTGGTGAGGAATGCAATATAGAAGACATTAGGACCAAACTGGGAGGCAAGCTTGTCGTAAAGCCTTCAACCGAAGGGTCCGCCCTCGGCGTCTCCATCGTCGACAATGGAGACGATCTCGCTTGTGCGATTGACACTGCGCTGGAGCTTGCTCCCTCGGTTCTGGTTGAGCAGTTTATTTCAGGCAGGGAGCTGACGGTCGCGGTGCTGGGCGGGGAGAAGCCTCGCGTTCTTCCTCCCATTGAAATAATCCCGGCTAATGAATTCTATGATTACGAGGCAAAATACGAGCAGGGCATGGCGCAGCACATTTGTCCGGCAAATCTCACTGAAGAAGAACTTAGGCAGTGCGAGGAGATGGCGTTGGGAGCCCATGACGCCCTCGGCTGCTATGGTGTGTCCAGAACCGATTGTATTCTGGACGAGCGCAATCGCCTCTGGTATCTGGAAACGAACACCATTCCCGGCATGACCGGGACCTCGTTGCTTCCTGATGCAGCAAAGGCTGTTGGCATCACTTTTGATGAGCTCTGTTGGAATATCATGGAAGATGCCTGGAGTAGGTGCTAGCAGTTGAAGGTCTACTATCTGGGACAATTCCCTCCTCCGTACGGCGGAGTGACGGTTAAGAACGCCTTGCTCGCTGAGGCGCTTGCTGATCGCGTCCCCGTCGAGAAGGTCGGCTTCAGGGATGTGGGAACCGTCAAGATCGTTCGGCTTCTGATGACGTCGAAGGACGGCCTTTTCATGCTCGGGTTCGGTAACGCGAGGATACAAAGGGCTCTACTTTGTTTGCTCTCAATCGTTAGACCGAGCGTTCTCTCTCGGTGCTATCTAATGGCAATGGGGGGCCTTCTTCCGAGCCATTTGTCGAGCGATTTAGCATATAGGAAAGCCTGTGCGAAGCTGGGTCGTATTTACGTTGAAACCAAGACCATGTGTAATGCAACAAGGAATCTTGGCTTGGATAATGTGTCGATTTACCCTAACTGCCGTAACAGGCCGACTGCTACGGTCTTGCCGCATAAAACGGGCGGCGTCCTTAAATGTGTCAGCTTCTCGCTAATTGGACCAGCGAAGGGGGCTGACGTCATTCTGGACTGCGCCGAGCGCCTTGCGGGCGTTGAATTCTACTTCTATGGGCGTGTTGAGGAGACATTCAAGGATGCTTTCGAAGCGCGGGTTTCGGCGCTTCCGAACGTTTTCTATCATGGTGTCTTCGACTCAGTGACAAATGATGCGGTTTCCGAGCTCTCTAGGTATGACTTGCATCTTTTTCCCAGTAAATGGGCAGCAGAAGGCGTTCCGGGCGTTTTGGTTGAGACAAAGATGGCAGCGGTGCCGACCGTTGCGAGCAATATTGGCTACAATGCCGAGCTTGTCGCGTCTGGTAAGGACGGCATCGTTCTTGATGAGTGTACGGCTGAAGCGATGTGCGACGCAATAAAAGCTTTGGACAGGGATCGCGAGCGTCTTGTTTCGATGAAGGAGGCGGCGCTCGCGTCGGCGGAGTATTTTTGTGTAGACCACTACCTCGAGGAGCTGGTCGCGGATTTGGACAATGGGCGGAAGGGGGCCCTTAGATGAGCTCTTTTATGAATGCGGCGAACAAGCAGAGAAGAGCGCATTAGCGGTATTGGCATAAACTCAAGCCTTTCGAGGCTATATGAGACGTAGATTTATCTTTTCGCAATTTGTTAACCTCGCTCAGTGTGAAATTGGCTAGGGTTCAACCTGCGGCTGCAAGGGCGTAGGCGTAGTGGCGCATAAGCGTGCGAAGATTGGCAAGAGTTGCGTGATTGCGCGACGGCGGGCGTAGAGGGCGTTGCGAGGCGTCTGCTGTCGGCGATAATTAGCACATCGGCGCGGGTGTGAAGGTGCTCGGTCCGATTGTGAATGGTGACAATATGATGATTGGGGCGAATGCTGTGATGATCAAGGATGCTCCCTTTGGGTCTGTTCAGGGGGGTGCCTACGAAATGTCTAGATCGGGCACCGAAGGAGGACGTCGACTGAGCGTTCTGTTCACTTCCGCAATTGACTTTAACTCAAACTCATCTCTCGGCATCTCTGCTAAGGTGATGTCTCAGGCGAAGGCTTCCGAGGAGGCTGGACACGACGTCTATATAAGTAAGGACTACGGCTTAGAAACGAGGATAGAGCGACCTAGTAGCGGGGAAGTCGTTGCCAGCCATGTTCGGAAGACCGCGGGAGATCGCAGAAGCAAATATGCTTTTCTGAGCAATTGGTCTCTTGCGAACGGTGTTGAGGCAGTGGTTATTCGTTTTGACCACCTTGATAACGTTTTCTGCTCGTTCTCGAAACAGCTTCGAAGCAATGGGGTTGTCCTTGCGGTGGAGTTTCCCACCTTCCCCTTTGAGATGGAAAGGGATGCGCGCCATAAAAGGCTTCTCGAATCGCGCAAGTATTTGAGCTATGTCGTACATAGGGCATATGCGTGGCTGGAATCCCTTAGGGCGAAACATGCCCCGCGCTACTTCGACTACGCCATCACTTACCTTGATGACGACACTATCTGGGGAGTGCCGAACATCACCTACGACAATGGAATTGACCTTGGAGCTATTCCATTGAGGAAGGCTGGCGCGCCTTGCGAAGCCGTGAGGCTTCTTGCTGTCGCCAAGTTCTCCCCTCATCATGGTGTTGACAGGCTCATTCGCGGGCTTGCTGAGTATAAGGGCGCCCGACCCGTGCTGCTTACGCTCGTTGGTGTGGGTGCAGAGAATCCTTCCTTGGAGAAGCTTGTTTCCGAGCTGAAGCTAGAAGATTTTATTGTATTTGCGGGTGCTGCGACCGGAAGCAAGCTTGACGCTTTCTTTGATGACGCGGATGTTGCTGTCGGTTCTCTTGGATTGCATAGAATCGGGATTTCCCTCGGTTCAACGATGAAATCCAGGGAGTATTGTGCCAGAGGCATACCGTTTATCTATTCGTTCCCCGAGAAAGGTTTTAACGGGGACGAGGAGTTCACTCTCCTGCTTCCCAGCAA
Source organism: Eggerthella sp. BIOML-A4 (assembly GCF_009875575.1). Taxonomy (NCBI): domain Bacteria; kingdom Bacillati; phylum Actinomycetota; class Coriobacteriia; order Eggerthellales; family Eggerthellaceae; genus Eggerthella; species Eggerthella sp. BIOML-A4. Next base: position 233,100 of record NZ_WWRX01000004.1, read on the forward strand.
TGACGACCCGATACCCATTGACAAGGTTGTCGCTTTTGCAAATAGGACGGCTACAGACCCGGAGACTGGCAGCAAGATGCGTGCCTTCGCCGAGAAGCAGTTCGACTGGAAAGTGCAGATGGATAAGGTGCTGAAGGTTCTAGAAGCGGAAGTTACGGATAAGAGAGGCAAGAAAGGCTAACATGGTTCAGCGTATATGCCGGCGTCTTGCCGTTGCGGTCGCCAACAGGACCACGCGTAAGGTTAAGAGGCAGATATATAAGAGTAGTAGCAGCGCCATCCGCCAGAAGGCATCTTGTTTAGGTAACGAGCTTGCCGAGGGTTTTAACGGGCGCATTTTTGTCGATAGTGGCTCTGCTGGATTCAAGTCCTTCGATATCGAGATCCGGAGAGCTGCCGAGAGGATAATCGGTGGCTCCTTCGTGCTTTTCGGGGAATGGTTCGATCTGCCAAGAGATATTACCGTGGAAGACGAATGGCGTACTGATTTCGTTGCTGGATATCGTTTTCCAGATGGGCCTTACGATGCCATTAAACCGGAATCTGGAGTTGCCGACATAAAGGTGCCATGGGAATACGGAAGGATGCAGTACCTTCTCCCCCTTGCGGCGGCATTTCGCCAAACAGGCGATGCAAGGTTCCTTGATTGTTATCGTGCCAAAGTGGGCTCTTTTGCCTCTGTGAACCCTATGGGGAGGGGTGTCCAGTGGACGTGCACTATGGAAGTCGGCATTCGCGTGTTCAACCTACTTTCCTCATACGAGCTGTTGCGGTGCGGGCTTTGCGAGGACGACCCAATGCATACGGTGATTGCGGAGCTTGCTTTCTGCCATGGTGAGCATATTTGGGCAAACCTCGAGACATCAGCTAGATTGCAAGAGAACAACCACTACATCGCCGACCTGCTTGGACTTGCTGCTGTCGTTGCGGCCTACCCCAACCTGCCCAAAGCACGGAAGTGGGGGGAATACACCCACAACGAGCTGATGAGATGCGTGCGGAAACAGGTTCTCGACGACGGTTGTTGCTTCGAGCGCAGCACCCGCTATACACGCCTGATGGGAGAGATGCTCTTCTTCGCGGGCAAGTGCTTTGCTGAAACGCCCTATAAGCTGCCAGCGGAGTATTTTGAGCGTCTTTCGATTCTCGGTCGTTTTCTTGATGCCGTAACAAACAAAGATGGGCGTTCCCTGCAGGTAGGAGATAACGATTCAGGACGCGTAGTGTGTATTTCACCCGAGCGCTATGATGACTTACGCCTCGTGAGTAGGCTGGTTGACAGGGAAATCGGTCCGGATGCTCCTGATGAAGCGTTCTTCGCCGAAGAAGAGCTGTTTTACGGTGCTTCCGGCCGTGTTGCATGTTTTCCCTCATGGCGCGGAGGGGCGAGAACGTTTTATGATGCGGGTATGGCTCTTGCTAGGTATGGAGACTGGTCGTTGGGATTCTTCGCTTCTGATGGCTTTGTCGATGAGTCCGAGCCTGGACATACGCATAACGATAAGCTTTCCTTCACGCTTGGCTTCAAGGGCGTGCCGTTTTTTGTGGACCCCGGTTCTGGTGTTTATACGCGCGATCCCAAGGTGCGCAATATCCTTCGCGGTACCGCACAACACTCGACGTTGCGGTTTGGGAATCTTGAGCAAAATGAATTCCGAGGGTTGTTTGGGTATACGAGGTGCGGCGGCGCGAGCCTTGATGTTGCGGAGGCTGATGGGACGGTTGTTTTCAGGGGCGCGACGGATTGCTGGGCCACGCGTCTTGGCGTGACTCACAAGAGGGTTGTGGAGGTTGGATCGGAGGGGGTTGCGGTCAAGGATGACGTTGAGGGCGCTGCGCCCGCCGTTGCTGCGACGAGATCATTCGTTCTTGCTCCGGAGGTCGATGTTTCCGTTGTGGGACGCAAAGAGGCGGTCCTAACGTGTCGGGGTGTTTCGGTGGTCTTTTGCGCCGAAAGCGATATTAGCGTTCGGGAGGGGCTTTATTCCCCACATTATGGCGCCGTCATAAAGAGCTCGATTCTTGATGTTCCTTTTGAATATGGCAGGACTAATGTGATTACTGTTAGGGAGATCCTTAATGAAGACTAGAACCTCTAGTGTTTCTTACGTGCCGAATGCGGATCTAACAGGGCTTGTCTTCTGCTTCTCTCTGATAATACTTCTCTTCTCTAGTATTTCGCTGCCGGCAGGTTCTCCTATTGGCTCTGTGGTTGGAGAGGTTCTAGGGTCGCTTCCTGGCGTTGCTGTGGTGGCGAATGTCGACTCGTTTTCCCTTACGCAGGTTCGTTATTCTGACCTGAACGTTGCGATACCGGTGGCTTTTCTTCTCATGGTGGTTGTTCTCGTTCGTAATGGCAAACGAACTCTGAGTCTGAGGATGAATATTGCCTACGCTTTCCTCCTAGTTTTCGCGTTGATTGCTGGGACTTCCGCGCTTTTCTATAAGGAGTACGTGGAAGCCCTGAAGCTTGCGGTTTATGTGGTAGGCATCGCTTGCTTCTTCTCGTTCGAAGACGAAGAGAGGAAGGGCATCGCTAGAAAACTGCTCTCCATATGTCTAGTAGCTGGTATCGTGAACGCCGGCATAACAATTTGGCAGTATGGTTCTATGGCCAGTTGGGAGTTCTCTCCATCGACGATTCGCCTTTATAGACCGGATGGGATTTTTGGCGACTCGATCATTTCTGCTCTGTTTAGCAATGTGACTATTGCGGTTTTGGCTTTGGGTGCCACGCGGCTTAAAGCGCCTGTGCGCATCATTGTAATTTTGCTGTGCATGGTTGCTGGCGTTGTCACCGGTGCGAGAACTTTCTATTATCTGCTGGTAATCGTTGGCGCTTACCTGATGCTGGCTAAGACTCGTGATGTCTCGCTTGAGAAAAAGGCACTCCTGCTCTGTTTGATGATTGCCGTCGTTGCCGTCGTTGCTAGTCCGCTCGGACAGTCGATGATCGATTCCCTGACGTTTCAAGATATCGTTTCAAGTCGAGATATCAAGAGGCAACTGGCGATAGAGCAGTTTGGCAACTCTCCCGTTTTTGGCATCGGCACCGGGCAGTACGCTATTTACGAGGCTTCGCTTGGCATGCCGGCCAACTCCGGTCTTCACGGAACGAACCCACATAATGTCTATGTGCAGGTTCTTTGCGAGAATGGACTGGTTGGATTTATCCCCTTTGTTCTAGGTCTAATTTGTTCCCTTTGGCTGGCGTTCAAAAGAAAGAACGCTTTGGCCGTTGTGTTGCTGGTCATTTACACGGCGATTGGCTGGTCATTGGGCATTCTGTATTCAATTGCGTTCACCTCGTTCTTTGTTGTTTTCGTCTGCTCCCTTCTAGGGACTTCGGAGGATTAATCTTGAAGATTAAGCAGGTTATACCGCGGGACTTTTCGGTTGTGACTATGTTTAACATGGCCGCAAGGGCGCTACAGCTGGTTGTGACCGTCGCATTGGTACGGATACTTTCAGTTGAGGATTACGCAAGCTACACTGTGTTCTTCACAACTTCGTCGACTATTTTAGGGATTGCCGGGCAAAGTATCGCGCTTGCCTATGTTCGCTACAATACCGAGAGGATGACCAAGGATCGTGCATACCGCGATTCACTTATTTTTATTTCGCATGCGATTAACGTAGCTTGCCTTGTCCTTCTTCTTGTCGGGTCTTACCCTATGGCTGAAGCTATGGGAGTCGCCCATCCAGTCATGCTGGCCGCTATCGTTTACGGCTTTTTGCTGGGTACTGTGCAGCTGAATATCGCCTTCTTCCAATCCCGTGAACTCTATGCTAAGTCCGGTGTTGTCGAGAATGCGAAGCAGTTGACCCTGCTCGCCTGCATTGCGCTTGCGGTTGTATTGGCGGCGGGTTCGTTGGAGAGCATTCTTGCATCGTACTGCTTTTCGGGATTAGCCTGTTTTGTGATTTCGCTTACTATGATAGGGAAGCTTGTTAGGCACGGCGATGCGGCTATCGCGGTCGACTTCAAGGCTGGTAGGGAGTTCCTGGCTGTTTCTGCTTGGTTGATTCTCTATAGCGTTGCCACGCAATTGTACAACCAGGCGAATATCACTATGCTGGCGTCCTTTGGGTCTACCCAGGCGGTCGCCGAGTTCGGCGTTGCATCGAAGTACTTTAACATGGTGCTGCTCTTCCTGCCTTCCATTAAGACCGTCCTTCGCGTTAGGATGTCCAAGGCGGAGATGACCGAGAGTACCGAGAAACAGCGCGAGTTTGCCATCAAGTGGTTCAAGAAGACTACCGTGCCATTCGGGGCTTTGGTTGCAATTTGCTGTGTCGGGGCTCAGCTTGTTTTCCCTGTTTTGAACGGTGATGGATACGATGCCTCTATACCAATGTTTCAAATACTGTGCATCAACGCATTTTCGGCCTATGTCTTTGCGCCGGCGTCCGCGCTCATCATGTCGCTGAATCGCTATGGTCTTCAGTTTGCCATAGCGCTTATCTCCCTTGCCATCAACCTTGTGGGCAACTATCTTCTGATACCTCTGTACGGCGGCATCGGTACTTCAATTGCCACAACAATATCGCAGATAGCGCTCAATGTGATGATGACGGTTGTCGTATTCAGGGTTGGTGCCAAGAGTATCAAGTTGGGGTAGGCGCCTAAAAGCCATCTGGGCAATAGTTGCTGTTTGGAATTCGTTTTAGAGGGGTTGGGCGAACGAAGTTCAATGTTGAAGGTGTTGTCCAGGAGATCGCCAGGATGGCTGACGGCCCGGCCGTCGACATAGATCCCTTGACCTATCGCAACGTTGAACTGTGGTGAGGTGCGAGCGGCAACGTAAGCATGGGGAAGAGGTGACAAGGTGCCGCACCGAGCTCGAGCACGCTGAGAAAGACGCCGAGTTCGGAAGTGCCATCAATGATATGCTTGCGAATATGTAGGCTCTTGAAGAAAGGACTCTGCGTTGGATTCTTGCAGCCTAAGCGCCGTTCTGGACACCTTGACCCCAGCGCTCCCGTCGCTTGTTGGCACGCTTATCGGCGGGGCCGTGACGCTACTTGCGGCTTGCATGACGGCAAGGCACCAGAACAAGCTCGAGGACAAGAGGCTCGACGCCTCTCGCGAGGATGAGTGGAGGCGCTTCGAGCGCGACAATCTGGTGGGACTGCAAGAAGCTGTCCAGTGCGGTATGAGGGCCACGGGGAAATGCTGCCTCCAGATGGATAAGCTTGCTACCGAGGGGAAGGAATGGGCGGATTGGATTGTTGATCCTGCGGACTCGGAAATGCAGCGCCAGTCGCTGGAGGATATCCTGTTGCTTTCGTGTAGGATCGACGACGTCGAGCTGGTAAAAGCCCTCTCGCTATTTCGCCAGAAGGCTCATAACGTCACTTCTGACTCAAGGACCCGTACTCAGCTGTTCGATTCGATGAGGGAGCTATCCGATGCCTACGATGCCGCTATGGAGGTCATCAGCGAGAAGCTGAAAGACTGCGTTAGGGGTCGCTGAGCCGGATGAATGGGGACGGAGGCGCGTTCGCTCTTGATGAGTTTTGGAGCGTGAGGCCGTGTGGCTCATGCTATATCGGGTTCCGCAATGTCGAGAAGGCCTCATTTCATCCGATATTATGTGACCGATTGCGAAGATTGGGCTGATACTTAAGGCAGCTGCTTTAAGTATCAGCCCCTATTGATCGACTTCGACCTCTAGTGTTTACTTGCCCCGCAACTCAAGCCGAGTTGCGGGGTTTCTTGGTCTTTGGGCGGATTATTCGCTGCTGGTTAACGGCCGTTAACTACTGGGGGGTGACAATCGTCAAAAGGCCCTCTTTCGTCGTGGCCACCGCTCGCCCTTAGGGCACGTCCAAAATACTTCGTTCTCCGCCTCTGGGCAGGAGCGCAATCCCGCGCTCCCTGACCCAGGGGAGGAAACATGCCCTCATCGCGAAGCTGCCGCAGCAGCTATGACTGCATCGTCAAGATCAAGGGCGTCACCATGCGCCCGATACTGTTTAGCCAGCTCATGCGGAGCGACGGGGAGGGGGCGATGAACCCCGAGGAACTGTTCGCAGACGACCGCAGCCCCGCCTCCGAGCAGGAGCGCGTCCACGAGGACGAATTGCACTCGCTCATGCGCAGCATACTGGACTGGGCGATATCCTTTCTGAGCGAGTCCAGCCAGGGTACCATCCGCGCCATCTACTTCGAAGGCAAGACCGTCAAGCAGCACAGCGAGGAGGAGTACGTCACCGTCTACGCGATTTACAAGCGCCTGGCGCGCTCGTACCCCGTCATCAAGGAGATCGTCCTCGAGGAATTGGAGGGGCTCGACGACGAGACGCGCGCCGAGCTCGAGGCCATGTTCGGGATTGGCGGTCGCGATGAGAAATGAACAGGTGGAAGCCGTGCAGGGCGAGATGCTCCATCGCGATAGCGACGAGCCGCTTGTTGCCAGCGAGCTGAACGAAGCGGCGACTACTGCCGCGCTGCCGCGCGAGCTTCGGCAGGATGCTTCTGCAGCGGCTTGCGATGAGCCTTGCGCACGATGCGGATCAATCGGCGTGCGCGTGTCCTACGCCGGGGAGTGCAGCATCGAGGAAGCTGTGTCGCGCTACCTGGCCGCGCGCGAGAACGTGCGCGACGTCATAGGCGACGGGCCTGCGTGACGCGATTCGGCCGGCATCGGCCAACGCTCCATCAACCCTGAGATTTCCGCCTTCGCCGGCGCCGAGTCGCCGAAGGCGTGGTACGATTGCGCCAGACGCATACAAGGGCCCTCGGCGTCGGTTGTTTTTTTCTTGGCGGGAAGCGCAGCGCATCCCGAGGGCATCCTCAGAGCCTCCTGGCGCACGTACAAGCACGTGCAAAAGGAGGCCTTTTCATGCCCAAAACCAAAACGCCAAAAACAGCGGCCAGGGTCTATCGCGCCGCCAGCTACGCCAGGCTCTCCGTCGACGACGAGAGCTACGGCACCAGCGGCTCGGTGCTCAACCAGCACGCCATGATCCGCGACTTCGCCGACGCGAACGGAGGCCTGAGCATCGTCGCCGAGTACTCCGACGACGGCTTCTCGGGCTCCACCTTCGAGAACCGCCCCGGCTGGGGCAGCCTACTCGCCGACGTGGAGGCCGGCAAGATCGACTGCATCGTCGTCAAGGACCTGAGTCGCCTCGGCCGCAACTACCTGGACGTGTCGCGCTACCTGGACCAGGTGTTCCCGGCGCTCGGCGTGCGCGTGATGGCCATCACCGACGGCTACGACTCCGCAGCCGAGAAGACGCCGGCCGACGCGCTGATGCTGCCGGTGAAGAACCTCTTCAACGATATGTACTGCCGCGACGCCTCCGCCAAGACCAAGGCGTCGCTTTCCGCCAAGCGCCGCCGCGGCGAGTTCGTTGGCGCATTCGCCCCCTATGGCTACGCCAAGGGGTCGGGCCCCGACCGCGGCAGGCTTGTGGTCGACCCGGAACCCGCCGGTGTTGTGCGCGGCATCTTCGATGCGCGCATCGGCGGCATGAGCGCCGCCGGCATAGCCGCCATGCTCAATGAGAGCCTTGTGCCAAGCCCCTACGAGTATTTCGCGGCGAAGGGCGCGGCGCGCAGCTCGAACTTCTGCAAGGGGGAGAGGACCGCCTGGGACGCGCGCACGGTGCTGCGCATCCTGTCGAACGAGACCTATGCGGGCACGCTCGTGCAGGGCAAGACCTGCAAGCCCGATTTCCGGCGCAAGGCGGTGCTCCTCGTCGACGAGTCCGAGTGGGACCGCTCGCCCGGCGCGCACGAGGCGATAGTGGACCCGGCCACCTTCGGCCTGGTGCGCAAGCTGGCGCGGCGCGATATGCGCCTGTCGCCCGGCGCCAAGCGGTCGCTGCCGCTGTCGGGGTTCCTCTTCTGCGCGGATTGCGGCGCGACGATGGCGCGGCATGCGAGCCGCCGCTCCAGCGGCAAACGCTTCTACTATTCCTGCGAGACGCATAGGAAGAACCGTGCCGAGTGCGGCATGCACAAGGTGTGGGAGGACGAGCTTTCGGCGGCGGTGATGCGGGCAGTGCACGGGCACGCCCTCGCGGCGGTCGACGGCGATGGCGCGGTGAGGGGTGCCGAGGCGTACCGCCACGACAGGCGCGCCGAGCTCGCCTGCCGCCTGGAGTCGGTGGAGGGGCGCATCGAGCACAACGGCGACTTGCGGCTGCGCATGTACTCCGATTACGCGGCGGGCGTCATTGACAAGGCGCAGTACGCCGAGCTCGCTCGGGCCGTCGACGCCAGGCTGCAGGAGCTGAAGGGCGAGAAGGCCGGTATCGAGCGGGAATCGGCCCAGTTGGATGACGTGCGCGCGGAGACCTGGGAGCAAACCTTGGCGCGCTACCGCGACGCCGAGGGCCTCGAGCGCGTGATGGTCGTAGAGCTCATCGACAGGGTGCTCGTCGGCGAGGGCGGCGACATCGAGGTGGTCTTCCGGTTCGGCGACCCCGTCGCCGCATGCGCCTCGAAGCAAGAGGGGGTGGCGTGATGGCGGGCTTCGACCTCTCTGACGTGCTGGCGGCGGCGCGCGGTATCCCCGGGGCGCGCGAGGACGGCAGATGGCGCTGCGTCGTGTACCTTTCTGCCTATGACTGGATGAGCGGCTGGCTTCGCGTCCCCGATATGGCGGCGCAGTCGGCGGCGTGCAAGGCATGGCTTTCCGCCCACGGGGATGTGCGCAAGGCGGAGACCATCAGGAACCGCAACGCCGTGCGCAACGTGCGCGCCGCCTTCGACGAGCTCATGCGCGTTATTGAGAACCGCAGGGCCGACTGCGTGGTCGTGCCCGACATAGCGGTGTTCGCGCCGTGCTTCTCGGAGGCCCGCTTCTACGTCGAGGAGGTTCTGATGCCCATGGGCTTCCGCTTCGTGGACTGCGCGCGCGGCTTTGACACGCAGGGCGGCGACGTGCGGGCGTACTTCAAGGGGCTGCAGACAGAGATGTCCGATGCGCTGGCCCTGCATGCCGAGCACGACAGGCTCGCCTCCGGCGGGCTTATAAGGCGCAACGTCCCCTTCGGCTACGTCTTCGACGAGGACGCGCCCTGCGGCGCGCGCGTGGACGGCGAGGTGGCGGCCTTCGTCCCCAGAATCTTCGAGCTTGCCGCCCAGGGGCGCTGGTGGCGCAGCAAGCTGGAGGGCCAGGTGCGCGAGCTTGGGTGCCCCGGGCCCAGGCAGAGGGCCAACGAGCTCTACGGCCACAATCGGCACGCCATTGAAGGCTGGGATTACGCCGCCATCAGGAGCATGGTGACCAACCCCTTCTACACGGGGGACTTCGCCCCCGAGCGCCTCGCCAGCATCCGCATGCGCAAAAGCGGCATCCCGATCGGGTCGTTCCCTGTCATCGAAGGGCACCACCCGGCGCTGGTCGGCCGCGAGCTGTTCGAGGAGGCCAACGAGGGGCTTGCGCGCAACCGCTACGCCTGCCCGACTAAGGCCGAGGGAAGGAGGCCCTGCCGTGGCTAGGAAGTCGAGGAAGACGGCAGCAAGCGTCGCGGCGGTTTCTGCGGCGCCTGCGGCAAAGGTGTGGAGCTGCGCCGTCTACGCGCGGCTGAGCTGCAGGAACAACGGGCAGGCGGGCGACGGCAGCCTGCGGGCCCAGGTCGATTTCGTGCGCGACAGCTTGTCGGGCATGGAGGGCGTGGAGGTGGTCGGCGTCTACGAGGACAATGGCCGCACAGGCACCACGTTCGAGGGCAGGGCCGCGTTCGACGCGCTCATGGACGAGGTGCGCGCAGGCGCCGTCGACTGCATCGCCGTGAAGGATTTGAGCCGTTTCGGGCGCAATATGTACGAGACGAGCACGTACCTGGAGCGCATCTTCCCGTTTCTGGGCGTGCGCTTCATCGCGGTGAACGACGGGCTCGACACGCTGCAGGGCGACGGCGGCATCGTCGTGCCCTTCAAGGGGCTGGTCAACGAGATGTACGCGGTGGAGACGTCCCGCAAGGTGTCGGCGGTGAAGCACCGCCAGATGGAGGAGGGGGAGGTCATCTACGGCAACACGTGCTACGGCTACCGCGTGGTGCGCGGCGAGGGCAGGCTTGACGTCGACGACGCCACTGCGCCGTTCGTGCCGCTGGCCTTCTCCATGTTCCTCGACGGCGAGCGGTTGGTCGACATCGCGTCAGCGCTTGCGGAAATGGGCGCGCCAACGCCCGTCGACCACCTGGACGCCCAGTCGTCGGCGGGCTACGCGGGCGTCTGGCGCGACAGGCCGTGGTCGGCGCGCTACGTCGCCAAGATGCTCGACAACCCCGTCTACGTCGGCACGCTCGTGCTTGGCAACACCTACCGGTCGCTTTACGACGGGATTCCCGCGCACACGGTGCCCGAGGGCGAGCGCCTGGTCTTCCCCGATGCGCACCCGGCGCTCGTGCCGGCCGAGGTGTTCGGCCGCGTCCGCGCCAAGCGGCGCGCCCAGAAGGCGGCGAAGCGGGCGCAGGTGGCGGCCAAGGAGGCCGACCGCAATGCCATGCCCGACGAGCTGGCGGGCGTGTTGTTCTGCGCCGAGTGCGGTGGCCGCATGATCCTCGACCGCAGGTTCAACCCGAAGACGGGGGAGGCCCGGGGCAGCGTGTACAAGTGCCGGCGGCACCATGGGCGCGGCTGCGGCAACGACGTGCGCGTCGCCGAGCGCGCGCTGCGCATAGCCATCATGGACGAGGTCAGGGTTCAGGTCTCGACGGCGCTGGAGCTCGATCGGGTGCTCCCCGGGCTCAGGGGTAGCGAGGCTGCGGTCGACGAGAGGAGGCGGCTGCAGGCGTCCGTCGACGCACTGGCCTCGCGGGCCGCCGCGTTGTCGCGCGAGCGGCAGCGGCTCTACGAGCTGTACGCATGCGGTGGTGTGACGCTGGCCGAGTACAAGGAGATGCAGGCCGAGGCCGACGGGAGGGCGGCCGATTGCCGGGCTGCGCTCGATGCGGCCAACCGCGAGCTCGCGGACTTCGACGCGCTGCTCGCCTCAGACGGCGCGTTCAAGGAGGCGGTCGCGGCGCTTGAGGACCTGTTCACGTTCAGCCGCGACCTGGTGCTGGCGCTGGTGAGGCGCATAGAGGTGAGCCGCGACGGCGGCATCGAGATCCAGTTCATGTTCGGCGACTGGCGCGACAGGGTGGCTTCTATAGAGCGGAGGCTCGCATGATCGCACTGTACATGAGGCTCTCGAGAGCCGACGGCGACCTGGAGGGCGTCGGCGCGGTGAGCAACTCCATCGCCAACCAGCGGGCCATGCTGCGCTCCTTCGTCGAGCGCGACCCCGGGCTCGCCTGCCAGCCCGTCGAGGAGTTCGTCGACGACGGCTTCAGCGGGTCGAGCTTCGAACGGCCCGAGGTCCGGCGGATGCTAGCCCTGTGCAAGGAGGGGCGCGTATCCTGCGTAATCGTGAAGGATTTGAGCCGCTTCGCCAGGGAGTACATCGACGCCGGCACCTACATCGAGCAGGTCTTCCCCTTTCTGCGCGTGAGGTTCGTGAGCATCGCCGAGGGCTACGACTCGGCGGCGTGCAGCCTTGACTCTGCGGCGCCGGGCATAGCCATACGCAACATAGCCAACGCCGCCTACTGCCGGGACACGTCGATCCGCGTGCGCAGCGCGCTCCAGACGAAGTGGCGGCGCGGGCGGCGGCCGCACCCCACGCCGCCGTTCGGCTACATGGTGGACCCGGCCGACCGCATGAGGCTGGCCCCGGACGAGCGCTTCGCCCCCGGCGTGCGCAGACTGTTCGAGCTCGCGGCCGAGCTTGCCGACCCGAGGCTCGTCGCCGCGGCGCTCGACGCCGACGGCATCGAGACGCCGGGCGTGGCGTACCGCAGGCTCGGGCTGTACGGGTACGGCAAGCGCCCCGAGCCGAAGAGCCGCCGCTGGACCGGCACGCAGGTGCAGAAGATCGTGGGCGACCCGGTGTACACGGGGACGCTCGTGACCGGCAAGACGCGTAGGCGCGTCATGAACAGGCATCCGGTCGACGTGGTGCCTGAATCGGAACGCTACGTCACCGAGGGCGCGCATCCCGCGTTGGTCGCAGACGGGCTCTGGCGGGCCGCGCAGGCGTGTCTTAGGACCAAGGAGCACCTCAAGGGAGTGGGGAAGTCTGCGCCGAAAAGCCCGTTCGCGCGTGGACTTCTCAGGCGGGCCGAGTGCGGGCACTCGCTCAGCTACCGCGCATGGAAGGCGGGCGGCGCCTTCACCTGCAAGTGCGACTGCGCCGGCGGCGACAGGCGGCGGGTGACGGAGGATGAGGTCGCAGACGCCATCGCGGCTGCCATGAGGGAAGGCGGTTCAACGTCGCGGCCTTGCGCCGAGCATGAACCCGACCGGAGGCCGAAGCCCCGCGTCACGGCGGCGGCGAAGCTCGCGGCCTACGAGCGCTACGCTTTCGGGAAGGCGACGGCCGCCGACCTCGAAGTCCTCGGCACTCCGGCGACGGCCGCGGCGCAGCACGCCGCCGCGTCGGCCTCGCTGCTCCCGTCCGGCGCGGACAGGCTGCTCGAGGCCGACGGCGAGAAGGAGCGGGCGGCGCTTCTCTCCGCTTTGGAGGAGCACAGGCTCGATGACGTCGACAGGGCGCTGCTCAGGCGCATCGTCGAGAAGGTGCTGGTGCGCGAAGGCCCGCGCCTGGAGGTCGTGATGCGCTGATCGTCATCTCCGCATTGTCCAAATAGCCACGCCCTTGGCCAGAAGGCGTCAAGGGGCAGGACAACTGCGCTCCTCAAAGCCTGTGGCTGAGGAGCGCAGTGCTTCCGAGCCTGCGGCAAACTCGTCAGCAGCTCGCCAGCGTCGCCCGATGGCCCTCAGCTGCGCATTGCGAGGCGATAGCGCTGGCGCGCACCTTGGGCCATTCCCGATTTTCTCCAGCATTTCCTTTGCCGACGGGCTGGCGCGGCGCCGCCCGTTCGCCCGCTTGCGCCCATCCGATGTCCAAAACTTGCGCGGACGCGCCCTTTGGTTGGGGAAACCCAGGGAAAACCAACGAGGAAAGGCGCAGATATGGGAACGGCTCTCTTGTGGCTCGCCGCGGGCTACGCACTGGGGGCGGCGTCGGCCGCCATGGCGCTTGCGGCGTGGGCGGTGCTGAGGACGTCGTCGGAGTGCTCGCGCGCCGAGGAGGCCGCGATGCTTCCGCCGGCGTCCAGCGGCTTTCGCGGGGGCGATCCGTCGTGACGGTGTTCCGCGTCGAGAAGAACGCCAACTACACGGTGATGTCCAACGAGCACCTGCGCAACCGCGAACTGTCGCTAAAGGCCAAGGGGCTGCTCTCGCAGATGCTGAGCCTGCCCGAGGAGTGGGACTACTCGCTCGAGGGCCTGTCCCGCATAAACCGCGAGGGCGTCGACGCCATCCGCACCGGCATACGCGAGCTCGAGGAGCACGGCTACCTCGAGCGGCGGCGCCTGCGCGACGGCTCCGGCCGCCTGGCCGGCACCGAGTACGTTGTGCACGAGCGCGCCGTCGCCAGGCCCTCGCTGCCAGAGTCCGACGAGCCTGCGTTGGGTTTTCCAATGCAGGCTCCCCCTGCGCAGGAACGGCCTGCGTTGGCGAACCCGAGGCAATTAAGTAAAGAGAAATCAAGTAAAGACCCATCTAACACGTACCCATCAAAGGGCGCGGGGCCGCGTGCGAGGCGTGGCCTGCCCGAGTACGCCTGCGTGGCAGGTGACGTCCTATGAGGGCGGACAGGCCTACGGCCATGGACCCGACCCTCGTCAGCTGCGAGATCGACGAGGGCGACTTCGTCGGCGACGACGGGCTGCTGCGCTGCGGCAAGTGCGGCGCCGGGAAGCAGGTGCGCGTGGATTGGGGCGGCCAGACGGCGATCATGCCCGTGATGTGCAGGTGCCAGGTCGAGGAGGCCGACCGGCTCGATGCCGCGCGCAGGGCCGCGGCCCACGTCAGGTCCGTGGAGGGCTCGCCTTCGCACAAGCTCTGCCTCCCCTTGGACCCCGGGCACGAGTTCGGGCTGGGGCGCGACGACAGGCGGGGCTTCCGCATCGTGCGCGAGTACGCCCGCCATTGGAGGCAGATGGCCGAGGGAGGCCACGGGCTTGTCCTGATCGGGCCTCCGGGCACGGGCAAGACCTTCGCAGCTGGCTGCCTGGCCAACTTCTTGATCCACGACGGCAAGGTGCCGCTCGTGACCAGCGTCTCCAGGGCGGAAAACGTGCTCTGGGACGCCAAGGGCGATGAGCGGACGCGCGTGCTTGAGGGCATCCGCTCCTACGACCTGGTGGTCATCGACGACCTGGGCGCCGAGCGGGACTCGTCCTACATGGACTCCAAGGCTTTCGACTTGGTGGACGCGTGCTACCGCAGCGGCAGGCCGTTGGTGGTCACCACCAACGTGCCGCTCGCGCAGCTGAAGAATCCCAGGGGGCTCGCCCGCACGCGCATATACGACCGAGTGCTTGAGCGGTGCCAGCCGGTGATATTCGACGGGCCCAGCTTCAGGGCGGCGAAGGCGGAGGAGAACCGCGCCGCGGTGCGGCGGATCCTCGACGGCGTCAGGTAAACGGGAAGAAAGGATTTCGAGATGGCGGATGATTTCGGCGACTACTCGGGCGAGAAGCTCTTCGACTGGATCTTGCGCATGGGCCAGGACGCCGGAGGGTCGGCGGCCATGGCCGCGGCGGACAAGCTCAAGGCGGCGCTGGACAACGCGCGCAAGGGCGCGGGCGCCCAAGGCCGCGAGGCCGCCGGCATGGAAGCCTGCGGGCGGGAGGCGGGAGGGACCGCGGAATGGGCGAAGCTCGACATGCACGAGTTCACCTCCATCGAGGACTGGCCGACGCTGCAGGACATCATCGACGGCAAGCTGGACGACTGCGGCATCGCGCACGACTGGCACAAGGAGGCCCAGGGCAAGACCTACCTGCTGTTCAGGGCGGAGGACGCGCCGTCGTTGGTGAGGGCTTTCGACGAGATGTCCCGGGCGGTAGACGCCGCCAAGGAGAAGGCCTCGGCGGAGCTTGCGGCGGAGTTCGCAAGGGCAAGGGAGCGCGCACGGGACCTGGGCAAGGACCGCGCGCACGGCGATCATGCGAGGACCGGCGCGAACGAGAGGCTCGCCGACAAGGCCGAGATGGCCAAGGCCGCCGCCGAGGAGCTGCGCAAGAACGCCCACGAGGTTCCCGATAGGGAGAGAACGTTCAACAGGGAGAGGGCCCAGGGCCGATGAAGGGCTATTCGAAAGAAGGCCTCATTGCCGCCGGCCTGCTCTCCGCCGCGGCCTTCGCGTTGGGCGACCTCTGGGCGGCAGCGCTCCGCTCCATGGAGGGGCCTTGGCTGCAGAACGTCGGAGCGGCCATGGAGGCCGTGCCGTCCGTCTTGGCGACGCAGGGCATCTCCGCCGAGCCGAACGCCCTGCTCGGCGGATCCATCTGCTTCCTCGCGGTGTGGCTTGCATGGGCCTACCTGGTGCGATCGCAGGGCAACCGCCGAATCGGCGAAGAGCACGGATCCGCGCGTTGGGGCACCAAGGCGGAGGGCCTGAGGTTCGCGGACACCGAGGATCCCTTCAACAACGTCATCCTCACAGAGAACTACGGGCTCGCGGTCGACCCCGGCAAGCGCAGGGGCAAGAGGCTGGAGGAGCGGCCCCGAAACGTCCTCGTCATCGGGGGCACCGGCGCCGGCAAGACCTGGAGGTACTCCATACCCAACATCCTGCAGATGAACGCGGACTACTTCGTCATCGACTCGAAGGGCACGCAGCTGCCGCTGCTCGGCAACGCGCTGGTGGGGAGCGGCTACGAGATCAGCTGCATGAACCTGGTGCGCATGTCGGCCTCCGCCGGCGTGAACCCCTTCTCGCTCATCCGCGACGAGGTGGGGATCATCGAGTTCGCGGAGTGCTTCATCGCCAACACCACCGGCGACAAGGACCACGTCGGAGACCAGTTCTGGGTGCAGGCCGAGCGGCTGCTCTACACCGCCCTCATCGGCTACCTGATGTTCTACTGCCCGTCCGAGGACCGTAACTTCGGCGGGCTCGTCACGCTGCTCTCGCTGGCGCAGGCCAGGGAGGACGACGATGACTACACGAGCCCGCTGGACCTGCTGTTCAGGGAGATCGAGACGGGCATGCGCCTGGTGGAGACGGGCGGCGCGCCGGCGGGCGACGGCGCGAGGAAGCCGGGCCGCGCGTTCGGCCGCCAGGCGTCCTCGGGCTTCAGATGGGTGCAGGTCGGCGAGCCGGTGGGCGTGGACGACGACTTCGTGCTGTGGTGCTACAAGGCCTTCAAGGACGCCGCCGGCAAGACCATGAAGGGCATCCTCATCAGCTGCAACACGCGGCTCATGCCCTTCTCCGTGCCGCAGCTGCGCAACCTCACCGACCACGACGAGCTGGAGCTCTCGAAGCTGGGCGACGCGGGCGGCAAGCGCGCGGTCTTCGTGGTGAGCTCCGACACGTCCTCCACCTTCAGCTTCATGCTGGCCATCACGCTGTGGCAGACGGTGAACATGCTCTGCGACAAGGCGGACGCGCTGCCCGGCGGCTCCCTGGCGCGCCCCGTGCATTTCATCTGCGACGAGTTCGCCAACGTGGGCAGGCTGCCGGACATCGAGCACGTGGTCTCGGTCATCCGCAGCCGCAACGTCTACATGTCCATCATCCTGCAGAGCTTCGCCCAGCTCAAGAGCGCCTACGGCGACGATGCGCAGACCATCGTGGACAACTGCGACACGCTGCTCTACCTGGGCGGCAAGAGCGTTGACACCCAGAAGATGATCTCCGAGATGATCGGCAAGGAGACCGTCGAGGTCAACGCGCAGAACGTGAGCCGCGGCAACGGCGGCTCGACCACCACCAACACCAGCTACATCGAGCGCGACCTGATGCAGGCCTCTGAAGTTGGCCGCATGGGCAGGGACAGGGCGCTCGTGCTGTTCAGCAACGCCGCGCCGCTGCGCGACTCCAAGTACCCCACGCAGAGGCACCCGCGATACGAGCTGCTGGCGGGGCATCCGGGCAGCAGGTACCCCGGGCGATTCGACTACGGGGCGTACCTGCAGGAGAGGAGGCGGCAGCAGCAGGAAGCGACCTCCTCCTAGAACCGAGCGCAACGCAGGCAGCTGCCCGATGCGGGCGGCACACGACAGAAGGGAATCCATATGCTATCGAACATCATCAGCCTGGTCTCCGGGTGCATCACCTTCCTGGGCGGCTTCGTTGTCGTCTGGGGGGCGGTGAGCCTGGGGCTGGCCATCAAGGACGAGACCCGCGGCGGCGCGCAGATCGCGGGGGCCATCTCCACCATCGCGGGCGGGGCCATCATCATCGCGGCTGCCGTGTACTTCGGCCAGCTGGACACCTCGTGGATGCCCAACTAGGGGGCGCCCATGCAGGTGGTCTACGTGCACAAGGACATCAGCGAGTACGAGGAGAAGGTCGTCGGCAAGCTCTCCGCCCGCGTGGCCGCCTGCGTAGGCGGCGGCATCGCGGCCAGCGTGGCGGCCGCCGCCTTCGCGCACCTGGTCGTCGGGGTGGAGGTGGCAGATGCCACCATGCCCGTGATGATGTGCTCGATGCCGTTCTGGCTGGCGGCCTTCTGGAGGCCCAAGGGCATGAAGCCCGAGGAATTCGTCCCGCTGGCATACCGGCATTGGGCCGAGGACGGCGTCGTCACCTACGAGCCCGGGTTCTCCCTGGCCGCGGACGCATGGCCCGACGAGAAATGCAGGAGATTCAAAGATCGGAACAGGCTGGCCAGGGGCTGGCGGAAGGGAGGAGAGCGCTATGAGCCCTCGAAAGGCCGGTAAGGAGGACGTCGCCGCCGCCAAGCGGGCCGTCAAGGACGCCAAGGCCGCGGCGAAGGCCGCCGACAAGGAGGCCAAGGCGGCCGCAAAGCGCGCCAGGAAAAGCAAGAGGGCTGCGGCGAGGCCCGGGCATCAGGGCGGCAGGTACGTCCCGATCGAGAAGCGGCTCAAGAACCAGCGGCGCGAGCGCGCCGCCGGCGAGGCCGCGGCCGAGAGGGCCCGCCGCGCAGCCAAGGACGTCTACAGGCTCATCGGCTTCGACGCCCTGTACGCCGACGGCATCGCGCAGGTGGAGCCGGGGCTGTTCAGCCAGACGGTCAGCTTCGGCGACATCAGCTACCAGAGCATGGGAGACGAGTCGCAGAAGTCGGTGTGCCGCCAGATGCGCAAGCTCTACGACGGCCTGACGCCGGACGTGGGGCTGCAGCTCCTGCTGTTCAACCGCCCGCTCACCAAGGGCGAGATGTCGAACCGCAGGTTCTTCGGCCGCGTGGAGGGGCCCGCCGCTCCCTACGCCGCCGAGTACAGCCGCATCCTCAACGACAAGATGGCCGAAGGCGTGTCCAACATCATGCGCGAGCGCTACCTGACGTTCTCCGTCTCCGCCGACACGGTGGAGGAATCCGTTCCCAAGCTGGCGCGCCTGCGCTCCATGGCGGACGGCGTGCTTTCGGGCATGCGCAGCGGCACCCGCGTGCTGCGGGGCGAGGAGCGCCTGCAGCTGATACGGTCGATGACGCGGCCGGGGCGCGAGCGCGCCGAGTTCGGCTACGACGACCTGGGCGTCACCCGCGGGATCACGGCAAAGGACCTGGCGTGCCCCGACACCATGGAGTTCAAGCCCGGCGGCTCGGCCAGCTGCTTCACCAGCGACGGCGTATGGTGCCAGGTGCTGGCGTTCCGCAGCTTCGAGAGCAACCTGACCGACCGCTGCCTGGCGGACATGGTGGACCTTCCCATGCCGTTGGCCATCAGCTTCCACGTGAGGGCCATGAACCCGCGCTGGTCCAAGGACTACGTCCGCCGCCGCTTGAAGTGGATCGACAAGGAGATGTCCGAGGACCAGATGGACGCCGTGAGCAAGGGCTACGACTTCAACCTCATCCCCAGCGAGCTGAAGTTCACCCGCGAGGAGGCCCAGGACGTCTACGAGTGCCTGAAGGGCGACAGCCAGCGGATGTTCCGCTACACGGGGCTGGTGTTCACCTACGCCCCCACCCGCGAAGAGCTGGACGAGCAGGCGATGCACCTGATATCGGTGGCGCAGGCGCAGGGCATAGAGCTCGCGAACCTGGACTACCGGCAGCGCGAGGGGCTGAACTCCGTGCTGCCGCTGGGACGCAACCACGTGAAGGTGGGGCGCTTGATGCTCACCGACGAGATAGCCATCCAGTCCCCCTTCGCCACCTTGGAGCTGAACGACTTCGGGGGCGGCTACTACGGGCAGAACAAGGGCAGCCGCAACCTGGTGATGCTCAACCGCAAGAGCCTGGCCAGCCGAAACGGCATCATAAGCGGCATGCCGGGCAGCGGCAAGTCCTTCGGCGCCAAGCGCGAGATGACCAACACGGCGCTGCTCTACCCCGAGGACGACGTCGTCATCATCGACCCCGCCGGCGAGTTCGGCCTGCTGGCCGAGGCCTTCGGCGGCCGCAACGTGGCGTTCGGCCCGGACTCGGAGACGTACCTGAACCCGCTCGACCTAAGCGACGTCTCCGAGCTTTTGGAGACGACCCAGCTGGCCTACAAGATCGAGGCGGTGCTAGCGCTGTCCGCCGCGTCCATGGCGGAGGGCAACGAGGGCCTCTCGGACGTCGAGCGCTCGATCATCAGCCGCTGCGTGGAGAAGGCGTACCTGACCTGCGGCAAGAGCGGAGCCGTCCCGCAGCTGCAGGACCTTTACGACATCCTGCGGCAGCAGCCGGAGCCCGAGGCCGAGATCGTCGCGCTGCGGTTCGAGCGATACGTCTCCGGGGCCCTCTCCATCTTCAACCACCAGAGCAACGTCGCCTTCGACAGGCGCATCACCTGCGTGGGGCTCAAAGACCTGCCCGACAACATGCGCGCCTTCGGCATCATCGCGGTGCTGGAAGCGGTGCGCAACCGCATGTACGCGAACTTCGAGCGCGGCGTGACGACCTGGCTCTACATCGACGAGGTCCAGAGCCTCTTCGGGCACCCTGCCACCATCAGCTACTTCAGCCGGTTCTGGGCGGAGGGGCGCAAGTTCAACCTGATCTGCACCGGCATCACCCAGAACTGCACCTACCTGCTGAGCCACAAGGACGGCCGCAACCTGATCCTGAACTCCGACTTCCTCATGCTGCACAGGCAGTCGTTCGCCGACAAGGCCAAGTGGTCGGAGCTGCTGAACCTCTCGGAGCAGGAGGAGGGCTACATCGACGAGTCGGTCAACCCCGGCGACGGCCTGCTCATAGCGGGCGGGTCCCGCGTGCCCATCGTGGACGACTTCCCCAAGGGCGCGCTCTACGACCTGTTCAACACCAAGCCCGACGAGATCGCCGAGCGCAAGCGCGCCGCCTACTTCGCCAAACGCGCGGCGGGGTCCGCGGCCGGCGCCGACGAGGCCGAGGCGGCGGGCGATGTCGGGTAGGGGGTCCGGCGCCCGCAGGCAGGGCTTCGCCAGCGCGGAGTCGGTGGAGGCCGGCAACGCCAGGTTCGAGAGCAGGGGCGGCGGCACGTTCAAGGTACCCGACCAAGGCTCCTTCGCCGAGGGCGGCAAGGGCGGCGTTTGCGGAGCGGCCGATGGCGCCCCCGACGCCGCCGCGGCCAAAGACGGGTTCGCCGGCAGGGCCGGGAGCATCATCGCGGCCGGCTTCGTCGGGGAGCTCGACGACAGCGACGAGCTCTCCGGGTCCGAAGGCGCCTACCGCGCAGGAAGGGCGGCTGCGGACATCCGGAAGCGGCGCAGGGCAAGGCCCGGGCCCGACCCGTTCGCGCCTGTGGAGGACGCTGTCGACGCCAACGCCGTCGCGGCAAAGGAGACGAAGCGCGCCGTCGGAGAAGCCAGGGCCGTTGCCGGGCCGGGCGGTTCCTCAGAAAGCGCGCCCCGCTCGAAATCCCTGCTGGCAAGGGCCAAGGAGGGCCTTGGCGGCAAGGCCGCCCGCAGATCTGCCACCACCGGCGGAAAGGCCGCCGGCGGCAGCGCCCTGGGCGAGGCCCAGGCCGCGTCCAACTACGCCAGGTCGCGCGCCGCCCTGCAGGCCGCCGAGGCTGGGCCCGCCGCAGCGAAGGCCGGAGCCGGCGGAAGGCTCGCGGCGGCCGTCTCGACCGCCGCGCCCGTTCTGGGCGGGGTCTTGGCGGGCGTCGCCGCCTTCGTAGCAGCGAGCCTCATCCTCTCGACGCTCCTGGGCGCGATCGCCGGCTTCTGGCAAGACGAGCAGGACAGGGCCATGATCGAGGGCCTTCCCGGCTTCATCGCCTACGACATGGTGCTCGAGGCGCTGGAGTGCCAGGAGGAGTACGGGCATCCCGCAGGCTGCACCATCGCGCAGATCATCTGCGAGAGCGGCCAGGGCGACGCCATGAGCCAGCTGGCCACCAGGGACCACAACCTCTTCGGCATCAAGTGGGCATCGAGCTTCGCCAGCTGCCCGGAGGTCGCCGGCAAGGCGAGCTGGGCCACCCACGAGGAGGTGGACGGCCAGGCCGTCACGGTCATGGCCGACTTCACCGTGTTCAAGAGCGACGCGGACTGCATCAGGTTCAGGAGCAGGGTTCTCCTGCAGAACAGCCGCTATGCGGACAACGCGTTCATCAAGGAGGCCATCGCCGACCATGACTCGGACAAGATGGCCGAGGGCCTGAAGGACGCGGGCTACGCCACGAGCTCGGAGTACGTGGAGAGCCTGAAGTCGGTCATGAGGACCTACAACCTGTACCGTTTCGACGGCATGGGCGTCGACGACTTCGAGAAGGGCGCGGCCGGCGGCGACGCCATCGTGCAGGCCGCCTACAGCCAGCTGGGCGTGCCCTACGTCTGGGGCGGCTCGACGCCCGGCGTGGGGTTGGACTGCAGCGGCCTCACCCAGTACTGCTACCGGCAGGCGGGCATAAGCATCAGCCATTACACGGAAGACCAGCTCAAGGAGCTCACCGTCGTGCCGCTGTCGCAGGCGCGGCCGGGCGACATCCTCTACAAGTACGGCCACGTGGCCATCTACGTGGGGGGCGACGAGTACATACACGAACCGCGCACGGGCGACGTGTGCAGGAAGGCGACGGGGATCTCGTTCTTCACCTGCGCCCTCAGATACACCGGATAAGGAGATTTCGAAATGGAGAAGAAGACGAAGGCACTGGCCGCCATCGCGGCGGGCGCGCTGGCCATCGGGATCGCGCTGTCGGTCGCGAGCTGCGCCCTGCGCTCGGCGGAGACGGACCAGCAGACCGTGCAGGAGGAGGCGCCCGCCGAGGAGGCCGCTCAAGGCCAGGGCGCCGCGGCGCCCGCGGCGCTCACGTCCTACGAGCTCGCCTGCTCCAAGGGCTGGAAGAGCGACGCGGGCTCGCTGCAGATGTCCAAGGGCATGGTCATCGAGAAGGGCGCGGACGGCAAGATCCACGTGCTGACCGTTTCCGAGGTGGAGGAGGCCGACGCCGGCAAGCAGGCCGTGTTCACGGTCGCCGGCACCGACGAGGATTCGCAGGACAGCGTCACCTGGACGCTGATATTCGACCGGTCCGGCGGCGCGGCAACCATGTCCAGCGACGACTTCAAGGTGAGCAAGAAGTATTCGGAGGGCGTCGCCGAAGGCACCGTATCCGTCAGCGGGATGGACGAGGCATACATAGGCCTCGTCGGAGGCGACGCGGAGCCGCTGCGCAAGGCGCTGGCTGCCTACATGGCCAAGAACGTGCCCCAGGCGTCATCGGCCTCCTTCGACGGCGAGGCGTCCGTCGACTTCAACGCCAAGACCGTCTCGGCGTCGTTCCACGCCGACGACGCCGCAAGGACCGTCCTCGTGGTGACGTACGCCGACGGCAAGTTCACCGTGTCGGGCTAGGGGGTCGCTTTGCTTGAGAGAATCGGACGGGCGGCGCCTGCGCAGCGGAGGTTCCTGCTCTCGCTCGCGGGCAGCGCGCTCTTCTGCGCGGCGATGCTCTGGCTGCCGCAGCCTGCGCACGCCGACATCGCCGACACCGTCAACTCGTGGCTTTGCGGCATGCTGCGGGACTTCTGCAACTGGATCTTCGGAGCCCAGGTGGACGTGCTCAGGTCCATCGGCGCCGAGGGCGTGCTCTCCGCCAGCTTCGAGACCATGCTGGGCGGCTCCGGCACCGTGAGCATGTACGACATCGTTCACGGCGTGTGGGAGAGCGCCATCCTGCCAATCGGCTGCGGGGTGCTCTCCTTCGTGTTCACCGTGCAGCTCATCAAGATCAGCCAGCGCATGGACGGCAGCTCCAGCATGCCGGCGGTGAAGGAGGTCGTCTTCCTGCTGGTGTTCTTCGCTGTGTTCCTGTTCCTGGTGCAGCACTCCTTCGAGCTCATGCAGGCGCTCTACGAGGTGACGCGCATCGCCATCCAGCGGGTGACCGACCTCTTCGGCAACGGCGCGGAGCTCGACATGGGCAAGGTGTCCATCACCACCACCGACGACGACGTGCCAGCGCTTTTGGGGATGGCCGTGGTGGCGCTGGTCAGCTGGGTCGTGGTGCTGGTGGCCTATATCGTGGCGCTTGTGGTGAGCTGGGCCCGCGCCATCCAGCTCTACCTGATGGCGGCGTTCAGCCCCATACCGTTGAGCCTCATGGGCCTGGAGGACACCAGGCAGATCGGCATCGGGTACCTGCGCAGCTTCGCCAGCGTGTGCCTGGCGGGCGTCATCATCCTCGTGATCCTCGTAAGCTTCCCCGTGGTGCTGGGCGGGCTCGATGCCGTGAACGCCGGCACGGGCACGCCGATGGACAGCGTCGTCGGAGGCCTGAGCTACGCGCTGCAGTACCTGGCCGTCTGCGTCCTGCTGATACTCAGCCTGGTGAAGAGCGGGGCCTGGGCCCGCGACGTCATGGGCGGATAGGGGTGGGGCGCGAGTCTTCGAAAGGCCCGACCACACGGAGAAGCCAAGGGCGGCACGGACTCCCGTGCCGCCCTTTTTTCGGCGCGCCTTGTCCAAACGGCGGCCTTTCCCGACTTGGGGTAGGGCGGCGCGCCCGCGGACCTTTCCCGGGAAGGAGGGCTTTCTGCCCGCGAGCGCGCCGCCCGTCCGACGAGGCGGGCCGCACGGCCCGCCCGAACCGTTTTGAAAGGAAGGGCGCATGCCTAACGAGAGCAAGAGCGTCTACGTGACGCTCCACAAGAACTTCGTGAGGGAGGGAATCCCCTACACGGATCGCGAGACGGGCGAACAGCGCACGTTCAACTCGGCAACCATGCCCAGGGGCACGTCGATCGACGGCCGGGACGTGAGCTTCTTCGAGTTCTCCCCGCTGTACGTGAACGAGTCGCGCAAGGGGGAGGACTATCGCGACATCCCGTTGCTGAAGGGCCGCGAGGTGTGGCTGCAGAAGACCGTTCTCGGCGAGGACGGGAAGCCGGTGCTGGACGCCGACGGCGGCAAGGTGCGCGAGACGGTCAAGGTCATGCCGGAGCAGGTTCGCCTCGCCTTGGACCAGCAGCGGCAGGACTACCTCGCCTCCTTGAAGCAGCGAAGTCTCCACGACCGGGCCGATGCGGCCACCCGCGGCGCGCTCGGCCGCGCGCAGGACGACCAGCCGCGCCGGCAGGGCCTGGCGCACGACGATATCCCGTTCTAAGGAGGCGGCCATGACAGCGAGAGCAACAGAGACCGCCGCCTTGTCGAAGATCGTTCGGATCATGATGAGCGTGGCTCTGCTCGTCGGCATGTGCGCATCGGCGCCCATGCAGGCGCAGGCCTCCGAGTCCGTCGAGGTGACCGTCGGCGACGACGTCCCCTACGCCGGCTACTTCACGACGCGCATGTGGGCCGACGGCGAGGTGGCCTACTGCGCCGAACCCGCGGCGGGCACGCCCGCGCCGGGGACCTACTCTAAGTCGGGCATCTCCGACGGCGACCTGGCCGCCGCGATGTGGTTCAGCTACGGCGCGCCGGGCTTCGACGAGTCCGTGTTCCCGGAAAGGTGGTACGACGGCACGGGTTGGAGCGAGGATAAGTACCTGGTGGCGAGCCACGTGCTGCTGTCGTTCGCCTACCAGGGCTCGCGCGGCGAGGCGGCTTACGGGACCAACGCGCAGTTCGAGAAGTGGGCCAAGGACGAGCTCCTCGGCGACACCTGGTCCAAGGTAAAGAACCGTGCGGACGAGGTGTCCACGGGCTTTGAGGCCTTCTCGGTGAAGACCGGCTCCGCGACGCAGGTGCTCATGAGCTTCACCTGGAAGACGGGAGGCCTCAAGGTCGCCAAGGAAGACTCGCAGGCAGGCAGCGCGCCCCAGGGCGACGCCAGCCTCGCCGGAGCGAGGTTCGATATCGTCAACGCCTCCGGAAAGAGCGCGCTGGTCGACGGAAGGTCCTACGGCGACGGCGAGGTCGTGAAAACCATCGAGGCAGAGTGGGACGCTGCGGCGAAGGCGTACGTGGCCGCCACCGGGTCAGGCGACCTGCCGTGCGGCGTCTACAAGGTCGTCGAGTCGCAGGCCCCCGAGGGGTACCTCGCCTCGGATTGGTCGAAGACGGCGAAGATCAAGGAGAACGGCGAGGTCGTCGACCTGACGGGCGGCCCCTGCAAGGACGACGTCGCCCGCGGCGGCGTGCAGGTCACGAAGTCCGACAGGGAGCTCGGCAAGTCCGAGGCTCTGGGCGGCGACTCCCACGGTGCGTTGGGCTGCGGCTCCACGCTCTCCGGCATCGAGTTCGCCATAACCAACGAGTCGGCGTCCAAGGTGCTGGTCGGCGGCGAGTGGTTCGAGCCTGGCGAGACGGTGGCCACCGTGACCACGGCGTGGAACGAGGAGGCGGGCGCCTACACCGCGCAGACCGCCGCCGACGCGCTGCCCTACGGCACCTACGCGATCCGAGAGACCAAGAGCAACGACTCCTACCTGCTGACCGACGGCGAGCCCAAGACGTTCCAGGTCCGCGAGAACGGCGCCATCGCAAAGGCCTCCTCGGGCGGCGGCGAGCTCGAGTTCTTCGACCAGGTCATCCGCAACGACCTCGAGATAGCGAAGATGGCCGAGGACACCAACGAGTCCCTGCAGGTCGCCTTCAAGGTGACCAACGAGGCGACGGGCGAGGCCCATGTTGTCGTGACCGACAAGAACGGCAACGTCTCCACGGCGTCCTCCTGGAACAAGCACAGCGCCAACACCAACGGCAACGACCGGCTGCTGGGCGTCGGAGCGGTCAACGCCTCGGACATGGATTCCAAGGCGGGCGTGTGGTTCTCCCTCGGCGAGGACGGCTCCGTCGCCGAAGTCGACGACGGTCTGGCGGCGCTGCCCTTCGGCAGGTACACGCTCGAGGAGCTGCGCAGCGACGCCAACGAGGGCTACGACCTGATCAAGAAGACGTTCGTCATCGAGCGCGACTCCTCCGCCGCCAAGGCGGTGTGGATGAGCCTCGACGACAAGGAGGGTCCCAAGGTCCAGACCGAGGCCACGGACGCGTCCGACGGCGACCATGTGGCTCAAGCCTCTGGCGAAGTCACACTGTCAGACACCGTGTACTACGAGAACCTCAAGACCGACGGCACCGAGTACACCGTCACGGGCACCCTCATGCTCAAATCCACCGGCGAGGCGCTCGTCGGCGTCGACGGCAACCCCGTGACCGCGAGCAAGACCTTCAGGCCCAAGCAGCGCTCCGGCGAGGTGGAGCTTCAATTCGCCTTCGACGGGAGCCTGCTGGCGGGCGAGGACGTCGTGGCCTTCGAATCCCTGACGTCGGGCGGCGTGGAGGTGGCGGTCCATGCCGACATCGACGATGAGGGGCAGACCGTTCGCCTCGTGGGCATCGGCACCACGGCGACCGACAAAGCGGACGGCGACAAGCTCGTCACCGGTGCCGAAATCACCATCGTCGACGAGGTCGCATACGAGGGACTGACCCCCGGCGTCGAGTACACGCTCGAGGCTGCGCTGATGGATGCCGAGACCGGCGACCCCGTGACCGTCGGCGGCAAGCAGGTTGCCGGAACCGCAACGTTCGCCCCCGACGAAGCCGACGGCGTCCAGGCGGTGGAGCTCGCATTCGACGGCACCGGCTTGGGCGGTAAGGGCGTCGTGGTGTTCGAGAAGCTCTTCGCCGCCGGCGCGCAGCTCGCAGCACACGAGGACCTTTCCGACGAGGGGCAAACCGTCACCGTCGTCGAGATAGGCACGAAGCTCACCGACGCCGAGGATGGCGACCAAGTCGTCGCCAGCGGCAAGGTCAAGCTCGTCGACACCGTGGAGTACAAGGGCCTCGTCCCTGGCGAGACCTACACCGCAAACGGTGCGCTCGTCGACAAGTCGACCGGCGAGACGCTGGTCGACGCCGGCGGCAACCCCGTGACCGCCACCGCCGAGTTCGCCCCCGAGGCGGCCGAGGGCGTTGTGGAGGTCGCCTTCGAGTTCGACGCGTCCCATCTCGAGGAGGGGGCGGCCCTCGTGGCCTTCGAGCGCTGCCTCGATGCCAAGGGCAACGTCGTCGCCGTCCACGAGGACGTCGACGACGAAGGCCAGACGGTGGTGGTCGACAACCCCGACACCCCCGAAGTTCCCGATGCGCCAGGCGAGAAGCTGGACAAGACCGGCGTGGACCTCATGCCCTATATGCTGGGCGCCGGTATGGCCCTCGCGGCTGCCTTGGCGCTCGCTGCATACGGTCTGCAGAGGCGCAACCCCGACGATCCCGACCCCGACGACCTCGGGCGCGGAGAGGAAGCGGCGGAGCGCGAGGCCTAAGGCCGACGCCCGCTCGAAAGCAGGAAGGCGGCCTCGGGCCGCCTTCCTTGCGGATATGGAGGAAACCATGGAAGGAACCACCCGAGAACCCGGCGTCGAGGACGTCGCGGGAGCGTTGGAGAAGACGGGAAGCGGCGGCAAGCGCTCCGATGGCGGGCATCGATGAAGGGCAAGGCCAAATCGCGCATCGCCCTCGTCCTCGCCGCGGCGCTCGCCTTGGGGGCCGTGGGCGTGCTGTCGTCCATGGCCTGGCTGACCGAGAGGGCGAGCAACCTCGACCCCGATCCGAGCGGGGTCGAGGCAATCGGCGCCGAAGACGAGGCGGCCGGAGAAAACGACGGCTCCGGGGGCGTCGACTGGGGCTACTGGCAGGGCGTCAACCCGGACATCATCGGATGGGTCACCGTGCCGGGCGCCGGCATCGACTACCCGATCGTCCAGGCCCATGAGGGCGACCCCGACCACTACCTCCGCTACGACGCGTACGGCGGCTGGAACTACCACGGCGTGCCCTACCTGCACTGGAAGTGCGCAGATGATGGCCTGCTGGGCGCCGGCAACGCCCTGGTGTTCGGCCACCACCTCGACGACGGCACGATGTTCTCCGCGTTGGCGTGTTTCTCGGACGCCGGTTACGCGGAGGGGCATTCCCCGATCATCCTGCAGACCCCCGAGGGCGACGCCGGGCTGAGGGTGCTTGCGGTCGACGTCGTCGATGCCGGCCGCGAGGGCGCCAAGGTTGAGTTCGCCGACGACGCCGAGCATGCGCAATGGCTTGCCCGGGTCGTGGCCGACGCCGACCTGAGCCTCGTCGGAGAGGGCTTCGACTTCTCGTCCGTGAAAAGCGTCGTCACCCTCTGCACCTGCAGCTACAACCGCTGGGGCAACGAGCGCACGCTGGTGATATGCGCCGTCGACGCGCTCGGGTGATGCAGGGGCGGGCGCGTTCGGCGCCGATGCGCGCCTGTCGCACGAAGCACGGGCGCGTGCGATGTGAATCATGGAAGTCCGCACGTGAAAGGCGAGATCGATGGCAAAAGGCAAGGCAAGAGGCGGCGCCGAGGCCGCAGCGAAGCGCGACGAGGAGCTCAGGCGGACCATGGAGCGCCTCGAGGAGGGCGTGAGGGGCGTCTTCGAGTCGGCAAGGTATCGCCGCTACCTTGCCGTCATGTCGCGATTCCACAGCTACAGCGCCAACAACTGCCTGCTCATCGCGATGCAACGCCCGGACGCGACGCTGGTAGCGGGCTATCGGGCCTGGCAGGACAAGTTCGGCAGGCAGGTGAGGAAGGGCGAGCGCGGCATGAGAATCCTCAGCCCGGTCGTGGTCATGGTGAAAGGGGAGGGCGACGACGTCGGCGAAGCGCTTGACGGCAGCGCCGGAGATGGGCCCAGGCGCAGGCTCGCGGGCTTCCGCCTGGCCACCGTGTTCGACGTGAGCCAGACCGAGGGAAGGGAGCTGCCTGCCTTGGGGGTCGACGAGCTGACGGGCGGCGTCGCCCGGTACGAGGCCGCCATGCGCGCCGTCTCGGAAGTCAGCAGGTACCCCGTTTCGTTCGAGGACATCCCGGGCGGCGCGAAGGGATTCTTCTCGAGGTCCGAGCCCAAGCGCATCGTGATCCAGAAGGGCATGTCCCAAGCGCAGACCCTCAAGACCGCCATCCACGAGCTCGCCCACAGCGTCATGCACGATTCCGGGTCGGAAGGGGAGGGGCCCGCCCTGCCGGGCCGCGCGACTCGCGAGGTCCAGGCCGAGAGCGTCGCCTTCATCGTCTCGAGCTGGCTTGGGCTCGACACCGGCGACTACAGCTTCGGGTACGTGGCCGGGTGGAGCGAGGGCAAGAACCTCTCCGAGCTGAGGGCCTCGCTCGACGAGATACGCGGCGCGGCCCATGGCATCATCGGCGGCATGGAGCAGAAGATGGCCGAGAACCGTGAAACAGAAGGGCTCGAGCGCGTTCGCGCCATCGAGCACGAGCCTGACGCAGCCTGCAGGAGCCTGTCCGAGCGCGCGGCCATCGCCAGGAGGGCGTCCGCCCGCGACGACCGCGCGCCGCGCCTCCCCGACAGGTCCGATAGGTGAGCGCCGGGGCGCTGCATCGCGATGATGCGCGTCCTTGATTTTGCCCTATAAGCCTGATTTTGGGCAAAAAAATAGGGCAGTTTGGCTTTCACCATCCCACCCCTAAAACCCGAAGGTTTTGCGATCTACCGTAAGTCTAGCAATCCAAGGCTCTTTGTCAAGGATCTTATGAAGTTTATCGCGGCTGCCGCTGTCGCGTCCGGGCCTGTTTTTGGCAAAAGGTCGCCGGCTCCCTCGACCGCGTTAAAGAAGCCCCTGAGCTTCTCCGCGTCTCTCTTTCTGGCTGAGCAGCTAGGGACGTCTTGCGCGTAGCGCACCAAGGTGATGGCGATCTCCTGCGCGGCGGCGTTGCGAAGCCATTTCTGTCTCGTCGGCTTGGACAGCCCCAGCTTCGCTACGGCTTCCAAGGTCTTCCTCGACGTGGTGCGCCGGGAGTTCGCGCCCTCAGCGAACGTGTTTATGATGCACGAGCCGTGGGCTGCGCAGTTCCTCACCGACTTTACCTTCTTTAGGTCGTAGTGGGATTGCTCGAAGTCCTTGTCGTCCCACCGTGCGCCGCAGAATCGGATGAAGTCGACGAGCGTGCCGAACGGCACCAGCTCGAGGAAAACCCAAGACGGCATGCGCTTCTCGTATTTCTCGTAAACGGCTTTGGTGTACTTGTTTCTGCCGTTCCTCTCGAGCTCGGCTTCGCGGTAGCTCCTGCTTTTCGGAGTGAGCGAGGCCATGTAGTCGGCGACGATGGCGTACCCGTCTTCGTCGTTGCGTTCGGAGATGTTGCGCTTCAAGTCGACCTTGCAGGAGTGCTCGATGTGCCTCGTCATAACGAACAAGACCTCGCGAAGCATCTCGTCCAGTTCAGCGAAGATGACCAGTTGGGCGAAGTCGAGGTTGGCGTACTCTCCGTTGCGCTTCCCGCCTTGGCGCTTGGCGAACAGCTTTCTGTAGGACGTAAGCTCATAGAAGTCGCACTCGTCCGAGAGATAGGCTGCCGCCCTCTCTTTGCTATATCTATCGAATGTGACGCCCTTTGCCTCCAGATGGGCTATCTGCTGGGCAATGGTGAGCTTTGGCTTGTCGTGATATCCATTGCCGCTTTCGCTCGTCTGCTCGGGCTTGCCATTCATTTTGCCCCCTGCTTGTCATTGGCCTCTTATATTTTGATTATATCTGCGAATCGCGGCCTTCTGGCCGGCGCGGCCTCACATGAACCATCTGAACACGGCCCGGAATAGCCATACGAGGAACGCCCCCGCGGCGACGATGGCCCGCTTAATCCATTTCATCGAAACCTCCCTCCCCGCAATCCGCGCCGCCTGCCTGGGCCATCTCCTCGTTCTCGGCCTCCCTGAAGGCGGCGACAGGGTAGCCGAACAGCGGGCATATCTCGGCCTCGTCGCTGGCGAGCTCGGGGCGGGCCCGCTCCAGGTACCTGAACAGCGCGACGGCCTTGGCGTTGGCGCCGGCGCCCATGGGGCCTGAGTACCACTTCATGCACGCCAGCTCGAACTTGGCGGCATCCACCAGGCACCCGCCCTGGGACCAGGTTAAGAGCCGGCCGTCCAGGGAAACGCTCTCGATGCCCGGCACCTCGCTGGAGTCGATGAGCTTGAGCCTGGGCCCGCGGATTCGCTCGGCATTCGCCGACGCCTCGTCGTCGCTCGGTGCCGATTCCTCCATATGGTGCTCGTAGACGACCAGGTGTTGCCCGCCTTCGCCCTCCTCCCAAACGACGTCGAACTCCGTGAGGATGTTCGCCCTGCCGAACACGGCGCCGCCGGTGAGGCTGTTACTGTCGAAGCACTCGTGGTGGCCATCCGAGTACGTCATCTCTAGAATCATCTCGCTCTCCTGTTCCTGTCGCTTCGCTGCTGCTCCTGCTGGATCTGCCGCTGGCGAGCCGCCTGCTCGCCTGCGCGCGCGGAGGCGTCGGCGCGCTGTCTTTGCCGGGCGTACTGGTCCATGGCGGTTCGGGGCCTTGCCCTGGCCGCATCGGGCAGCAGCCTCAGCTCCTTGGCGGTCTCCTCTGCGTGGCGCAGCTCGCTCGTCGCCCCGTCGTCGCCCCTGCGCCCCATAGCTGCGATGCGGCTGCCGAAGTCGGCCATGCAGCGGATGCCGTACCTCGAGCAGAGCTCGAGCGCCGTCGCCATGCTCTCCAGCTGCGCATAGTCCTTTACCTCGACCGCCTTCGCTGCGATGGCCGCGATTTGGCCGGGGTCGATCGCCGCGTTGCCCTTCAGGGCGCCTTCGACGGCCTTGCGCCCGTAGGCGAGGCCGAGGTTCTCCCCGCGGATCCTTTTCGATGGGGTTTCAGCCATCGAGTAGAGCCAATCCGAGCGGCCGCCCTTCCTCGAGGCTTCGCTGACGTCGATGCCCATCAAGCCGAGGATCTGCAGGTACTCGCCCGGCGTCTCCGCCGCCCTCTTCGCGATCGTCACGCGATTGCGGATGTCGGCCACCCACGAGTAGCCGCCCTTCCCGGCTATCTCGCGCTCGGCCCTCCTGACGTAGACGGCCTGCCTGGTCTTCGGAGCGGCCCCGCCCTTCGTGGCCGACCGCCGCTTCTCTTCGTCTGAGACGTCGACGAAGAAGCTCAGCCCGCGCTCTTCGGCGAGCCGTTGGATCGAGGCCTGCATCTTCCGCGGGTCGGGATTCTGGAATCGGTTGCCCGTGGCGAGGTTGGTGTTGTTGACTACGACGTGGGCGTGCATGACCTCGTTGGCGTTGTCGTCGTGGAACACGGCGGCGCACTCGTAGTCGTCCCAGTTCTCGCGGACCCAGGCCCTCGTCAGCTCTCGCAGCTGCGAGAGCGTCACCTTGTCCTTCGGGTCGGGGGAGACGATGAAGTGCATGTAGGTCCGCGCGCGCTTGCCGCGCCATGGGGTGTCGTTGCCGTTGGCGATGCGGGTGAGGTCCATCTCGGCCGCCCAGTCGACGTCCTGCTTCAAATCGGGGTCGAGCTCCGCGTCTCGGTCCTCGTCCCACGAGAGGTTGTACAGGTCGACGGCCAGGGCGCGGCCATCCTTCTGGAGGTAGTCGGAGACGCCGCGAACGCTGGTGTGCCCGGCTATGGGTTTTATAACGGGCATGCTAGTCACCGCTTACGCTCGTGGAGCCGGCTATGTCCGCCAGCACGTACTCGATCACCTGGCGGCCCTGCTCGACTTCTTCGAGCTTCTCCTCGGCTTCTGACAGCATCTGGCCGAACGTGCCGTACTCAGGCGGGCTCCCCCTCCGGATAAACAGCGCGATGGTGTTCAGGGCGCGCACTGCCTGGTTGTAGTGGCGGCCCCAACGGATGAGCTCTGAGAGCATCTTGGCCATGGTCCGGCTGTCGATGACGTAGACGGCGCCCTTGCCGGAGGCGCTTGCCGGGATCCTGATGAGGGTCCGCAGGTATTCGGAGCGGGCCATGCCGGCGCGCTGCGCCGATGCGGTGAGCCGGTCGAGGTCGCCGGAGGTCATGCGGCAGCTGACCATCTCGGGGTAGTCCATGGACTTGCCTCCCTTCGTCGGTTTCGTGTCTCCAGGGGCGCGGGGGATCCCCCGCACGAGGACGGCCGGCCGCGGTCTCGGCGCGCCATGCCGTCCGTTGCGGCTGCGGCCCCGGCGGAATGCCGCGGGCGGGGAGGAGGTCGGAGACACCGCCGCGGCGCTCCGCCGGGGCCGCAGCCGCAAGCGCTATCCCGTATCCGTGATACGGGATAGGTAGCTTGCTAGCCCAAGGGGCCGGAACTCAGATTCCGGCCATTTGCCAGCGGGCTCAGAATGAGCCCGTGGCTCCGGTCCGTCTGCGGGCTCATTTTGAGCCCGCGATCGTGCGCAGGTCGCGCACGCAGCGCTCGATCTCGTCGAGCTGGGAGGCGTCGACGGCGGCACTCCCGTCGGCTGCACCCGCCGCTTTTCGCAGGGTCTTGAGGGCCTTGGCGACGAGCTTGCCGACCGCCTCTGCCCCGGGCCCGCCGGCTTCGCGGATCAGCTTGGAGGTGTCCGCCTTGCCGGCGTTCGCGGAGGATTTCTCCTTGTAGAGCCTCGCCTGGGCATCGGGGTCCATGGCGGCGAGCGTGGCGATGTCGGTGTCCGAGAGGTTTCCCTCTATCGCCTCGGACCTCCAGTCCTCGGTGAGGCCCTGTTCGACCCTTCGCGCGGTCTGCTCCTGGCGCTTGATGGTAGCGGGGCTGACGTTGCGGCCCGTCTGGTTGCGGATGATCGCCGCCTTCAGCTCCGCGGTGCGCACTCCCTTCAGCTCTGGGTTCTCGGCGCGCATCCGCTCTACCTGGATGCCGAGCGCCTGCGTGGCCTTGGCACGCTCGATGACGTTGAGCTCTCGGGTGAAGTAGTTCGCGGTGTGCAGGAGGGTGACCGCCTGGTCGTCGCTGACGCCCTCGACGATGCGGCAGGGCATGCGCCCGAACGCGGGGTCGTCCTTGGCAAGCAGCGCGTAGGCCGCCTTGCGCCTGTGTCCCGACAGCATCTGGAAGCCGCCGTCTGGCTTTCGGCGGACCATGGGGATGTCGGTGAGGCCGTCCTTCCTGATGGACTCCGCGAGGCTTTTTATGCCGTCCTCGTCCATGGAGTAGGCGACGTTTGCCGGATGGTCCTCGATGGCCGCCACCTCGATCTCCTCGACGGGGAACCTCTGCTTCGCCTGCCTGTCCTCGTCGAGCACGCCCGCCAGGCTGAAGCGCTTGGCGATGTCGTCTACTCGTCCCATAGCCCAAGCTCCCTCCCCAGGTTCCCGTAGTCGACGGCGGCGCGGTTGCCGGGCATGAACTCCACGATGGGCTTCCATTCCCAGCTGCCCTCCTTCACCTTGGCGGACTCGTGGATCACGGTGCGGAACTGCTGGTCGGGGAAGAAGCGGTCGAGGATCGCCTCGCCCACGGCCTCGGCGTTGGTCATCCTTCCGGGCACGCAGGTCCGCAGGATCCTCCAGCTGGGCACGGGTAGGCGCAGCTTGGTGGCCACGAGCCGCAGCGAGTCCACCACCGAGGCCGTGCCGCGCATGACGGTGGAGTCAAGCTTCACGGGGATGATGACGTCGCCGCGCCCGCTGGTGGCCACGTAGGCGCAGAGCACCAGCTGCTTTGCGCTGGGGGCGGTGTCGATGATCGCGACGTCGTATTCGCCCGCCACGTCGTCCAGCGCGAAGCGCAGCGACTGCTCGGCAAGCAGCAGCTCGTTCTGGTTGATGAGCGCCAGCGTGGCCGGGATGACGCGCAGGTTGTCGGTTCCGCTGTCGTAGGCCATCTCGTCGGCGGTCATGCCCTCGTAGAGCAGCCCGATGACGTTGGCGCCGTCCTCCGCCTGCTCGTAGAGGCCGAAGTAGTCCGTCGCCGACGCCTGGGGGTCCAGGTCGATCAGCAGCGTCCTCTTGTCGTGCCTCGCGCAGAGCGTGGCCAGGTTGACGGCGGTCGTGGTCTTGCCCACGCCGCCCTTGAAGTTGCTTACGGTGATTACCCTCACGGTCTTCCTCCTTAGTCGGTTTCGCGCCCGCTGTGATACGGGTCGGATGCTAGCAGCGGGGCGCGCGCCGCTGCCCGTCGGGTCGGCGGGCAGCGAAAGTGTCCAACGCGCCCCGGTTTCCCGGGTCCGTCACGCGCCGGCCTCGGCCAGGGCCGGGATCGCCCTCGAGTTCGCCCTGGCGGCCAGGTACTGGCTCACCGCCTCCTCGAGGCTGCACTCGCCCGCGTAGCTGACCCTGGTCTTGATGCCCTTCGCGCGCGGGGCGCCGCCTCGCGCCGCGACGGCGGTCGTTGCGGCCCTTGCGCCCGACGGCTGCGCGATCATCCCGACCCTGTTTCCTGTGGCTGCTGCCCTCATGCTGCGTCGTTCCCTTCTTTTCGCCCGATCCGGCCCTGCCCGGATGCAAGCCCGGCTTGCATCCGCTTGGATGCCGATCCGCGCGCGGCGGCCCCGGCGGAGCCGGCTTCACGAAGGCGAAAGCCGCCATCTCCGCCAAACCCGGTTTCCGCAGGGCCCTTCCCCGGGTTTTGCGGGGATGTCGTGTGGGCGGCGCAGCCGGGGTCCTCGCGCGCGACAGCCCCGCGGCGCCTGAGCGCTGCGAGCCCGTCCGGCTCGGAGGACGCGCATGGGATTCCCAAGGGGGCGTGCCCCTTGGGCGGGGGGCATGGGGCACGCAGCCCCATGCGCGATGCGGCACCTTTCGGCGGGCTTTCCCGGCGGAAGGGCCAGGCGGCATTGCGGAGCCGGCACAAGCGCGCCGGAAACCCGTGGCGGGAGGGGGGCAGGGGTCCGGGCTGCCCGGGAGCGCGAGGGCGGGTCCCTCGCAGCCGAGGTGCCGCGGCGAGTTGGGAGCACGGAGGGGGAGGAGCCGCCGGCTGCGGCCCCCCCGTGCGCCGGGGGCCGGCCGCTACGCGATGGACTCCGCGAACGAGCCCAGCTTGTTGATGTGGTGCCTGAGCGGGGCCCTGCCGGCGTTGACGACGATCATGTCGATGCCGTCGAAGCGGACCGGGACGTCGCCCTCGGGGGTGTAGCCCTCCAGCCAAGTGGCTGCCAGCAGCTCGAACTGCTCGCGGGTGAGGTTTCCCTCGCTGAAGCCGCCCTCTTCGCGGTTGGCCGCGGTGACGTCGATGAAGACGATGGCGTCCTCGTCCATGGCCACCAGGTCCAGGCGGCCCGCCACGCTCTCGCAGCTCCAGTTCCGGTCCAAGACCTCGTAGCCCTTGCGCTCCACGAATCGGATGGCTGCTTCGACCGCGCGCTCGTGCAAGTTCTTCATAAGTGACCTCCTGAGTCGTTTCCGGCCCGCCCCTTTGGCGTGCCTCGCGGCGCGTGGGCCGCATGGGCCCGCTGCCGTGCAAGGGGGAAAGGAGAAGCCGACGGCAGGAGGCGCCGTTGTCCGAAGCCCGCAGGGCGGTTTGTTTTCCCCGGCGTCCCAGGGGCGCTGGGGAAAAGAAATCGGAGAACGTCGACGGCCCTTGCGCGGTATGAGCGGGGGCGTGCGAGCGTGCGTGTTCGAGAGCACGGTGGCGGGTCGACGGCGACGGCGCGGGGTCGCGGGGCTTGCGTGCGCGGTTTCGGGGCGCGTTCGCGGTGCGCGGGGGCGTGGGGCTTAGAATGTACGCGAGCGGAAGGAGCGCGAATGAGGGTCGGTTACTGCAGGCCGCCAGCTGGCCATGGTCCGAATAAGCAACGGGAGGCGCTGGAGGCGGCTGGCTGCGAGCTCGTGGTGGACAGCGGCATCGCATCGCTGCTGGGGTCGGTCGATGCCGGCGACGTTGTTGTGGTCGCGTCGCTCGGGGCTCTGGGCTCCACCTCCGCGTCCGCGGTGAGGGCGGCGCTCGAGATCGGGGCGAAGGCCGCCGAGCTGGTCGTCCTCGACCAGGGTATCGACACGTCAAAGGAGGAGCACGGGGCGTTCTTCCGGCATGCCGCCGCCATCATGGGGGTCGACGAGGGCCGGAAGGGTCCTCGGGCGAAGCCCGGGCATTCGGGCGGCAAGTCGAAGGTCGATCCCAGCGCCCTGGCCAACGCCATCGGCATGTACCAGAGCGGCGATTACAAGCTGTCCGAGATCACCTCGGCCACCGGCATCAGCCGCAGCACGCTGTACCGCAACCTGCCGAAGGGCGGCGACGGCGACGGTTAGCTGCTCGGGGGCGTGAAGGCGAAGGCTCCCGCAAGCCTCCAACCGAATAGCGGCAAGATCGTGAGCGCCCAGGGATGCCGGCGCTTCTGCGCCCTGCCAAACTACGATTACTTCGCCAAGCGCATGGGCGACCAGCGCGGATGGCGGCTGCAGTACGCATACTCCGAGTACGTGTCCGCATGCCGCGAAGCCGGCGAGAGGCCGTACGCGTACTCGAGCTTCTGCACGGGCTTGCGAGGGTGGCGGCGTGAGATGGGGGCCGCCGGGATTCCCGAGTGGTACCCGGGCGAGTACATGAGAACCTACTGGTCAAAGGGGTCGGCGCTGATCGCCGGCGAGCAGGCGGCGTTCCCGGTGTTCGTGGCCGCGATGGCCTACAGCGACGCCACGTTCCTATGCAGGGCGGACGATATGGGAACCAAGAGCTGGATGGCCTGTTGCCAGCGGGCCTTCAGGTCG
Organism: Eggerthella sp. BIOML-A4; assembly: GCF_009875575.1. Lineage (NCBI taxonomy): Bacteria > Bacillati > Actinomycetota > Coriobacteriia > Eggerthellales > Eggerthellaceae > Eggerthella > Eggerthella sp. BIOML-A4. The sequence continues at coordinate 270,892 of NZ_WWRX01000004.1, forward strand.
CTCGGCGGCGTGCCGTACGTGACCGACTGCGCGCAGTGCAAGGTCTCGGTCACGGCTCGCAGCACGATCGAGGCGTTCGCCCGGCACTACCGGACGGTGCTCTACGGCGCCAGGCCGAAGACCGCGAAGGGGGCGGAGGGCGCCGGGAAGCCGCTGGACGCGAGGACCGTCTCGTACGTCGCAAGGAAGGTGATCGCGGATGTAGCGGGCATGGACTTCGCGAGCTTGGAGGACCTCGATGCCTACGTCGAGGGGAAGCTGGAGGCGTACAACGCCATAGGGTCGGAGGACGGGCCGGCCCGCTGGACGCTGTTCAAGGAGCGGGAGCTTCCGCAGATGCTGGAGCTTCCGGCGGAGGACGCCGATTTCGCTACGTGGTCGACGCGACTCGTTCGGGACGACTACCACTTCGTTGTCGACGGCGTGCGCTATTCGGTGCCATGGCGCTGCTCGAACGAGGAAGTGCGCGTCAGCTGGACCGACGGCGAGGTTCGCTCATACCTCAACGGAGAGCTGGTCGCCCGGCACGAGCGCATGACCGAGATGCGGGGGCGGTGCACGGTGACCGACCCCGCGCACAGGCCGCCCGGGCACCGTTGGTTCGCAAAAAGGATGGACGACAGGTTCCTGGCGCTCGCTAGTGAGGAGGGCCCCAATGTGGTGCGCGTCATGAAGCGCGTGCTCTCCGCCTGCAAGAAGGAAGGCAAGGGGTTCCGCGCCTGCAAGGAGTTGATCGACTTGAGGAAGACGCCGTCGGCTGCCGGGGTCACTTTGGACGAGGCGTGCCGCGCGGTCTTGGACGGCGGCGGGGAAATCGGCGTTGCCGAGGTCATGGAGAAGCTGGCCGGTGATGCCGAATGAGCGCGCTGCCCTACAGGGAGATCATCGAGCTGCGCTCGGTGGGGCTCAGCTTCGAGAAAGTCGCCTTCCTCTGCGGCTGCAGCGCCACGAAGGCGTCCGCCGTCTCGAGGCGAGCCGCCGAGCTGGGCCTGGGCTGGCCCGTGCCGGTGGAGCTCAGCGACGACGAGCTGGCCAGGCTGGTGGATCCCCGCGACGCGGCGCGCTGCAACCCCGTCGACCTGGAGGATATCCAAGGCCGTGCCGGGCGCAGGCTGGATGCGGACGACGTCGAGGAGGCGTATGCGGCGTACGTCGCCCTTTCCGTGGACAGGCCGCCTTATGTCTTCGCGACGTTTCGCGAGAGGTTCGTGCAGCTGGTCAAAGCCCGGGCGAGGGGCGCGAAGATGCTCGTCAATTGGCATCCCGGCGAGGAGGTGCAGGTGGATTGGGCCGGCAGGAAGCTCAGCCTGTACGGCGCCGGCGAGGAGGTGACGCCGGTGTCGCTGTTCGTGGCCACGCTGCCTTACAGCGACAAGACCTTCGTGCGCGCGAGCCTGGAGATGGGCATGCAGTCGTGGCTTGAGCACCATAAGGCGATGTTCTCGTACTTCGGCGGCGCGCCGCTCTTCGTCGCGCCGGACAACCTCGCAACGGGAGTGGTGTTCGACGAGAATCGCGAGCGCTCGATCCACCCGCGTTACCAGGAGCTGGCGGATCACTACGGCGCCATGGTCCTGCCCGCACGGGTCCGTACGCCCACCGACAAGGCGGCTGTGGAGAGCCATGTGCGCATCATGGCCAACAGCATCGCCGGCGTGCTTGAGCAGATGCGGTTCACGAGCCTCGGCCAGCTCAATCTGGCCATCGCCGAGCTGCTGGAGGTCTACAACGACCGGCCAGTCGTGGCATTCAAGGGGCGCAGCAGGAACGAGATTTTCGAGTCAGAGGAGCGCGAATGCCTGCAGCCGCTGCCGGAGGCCGAGTTCGCGCCTGTCACCTGGAGAAAGGTCGGCGTCTCCTTCGACGGCGTGGTGAGGGTGCGCGGCAACTTCTACGGCGTGCCGCCGCGCTATGCCGACCGCAAGGTCGCCGTGCGCATCGCCGAGGACGCCATCGAGGTCTACACCGCCGACAGGCGGCAGTGCATCGCGAGGCATCCGCGCAGGGAGGACGGCGCCGAGACGTTCGAGGGGCTGCCGGGCGTGCACCCCGACCGGTTCAAGCCGCTTGACGTCTGGTGCGAGGAGCATCGCCGCACGCGGATTCTGGAGCAATGGGACTACGATGCCAACGGCGGCCAGGGCCCGCACGACTGCGTTTGCCGCTCTGGCAGGCCGGTCCATTGGAGATGCCCCGACTGCGGGTTCGAGTGGGTGGAGGCGCCCGCCAGGAGAACGGGCCGCTCCTTCGACGACTGCCTGGCCTGCGCGGACGTCGCGTTGGTCCCGGGCAAGAACGATCTGGCCGCGGTGAGGCCGGACATCGCCGAGGAGTGGCATCCGACGAGGAACCCGCTGCCCGCGAGCGCGGTCTTCCCCGATTTCAAGCAGCAGGTGTGGTGGCTCGGCAGGTGCGGTCACGAGTGGCGGGCGCCGATTGCCAAAAGGGTCAACAGCCGAGACGGCGCCCTCTGCCCGTACTGCTCCGGCAGGAAGGCCCTCAAGGGATTCAACGACGTCGCGACGCTGTGCCCCGAGCTCGCCGCGCTCTGGCATCCCGTGAAGAACCGGAACCTGACGCCCGACGCGGTGAGCATCGCGAGCCACCGCGAGGTTTACCTGTGGGACGGCGTGATGACGCGCATCTGGAGGCAGAATCCCCGAAAGTGGCTGGAAGAGCACGGCCGGGCCGAACTGCTGGCCCCCTTTGATTCGTTGGTGGAGGAGGCCCGGGCGCTGGACGCCGCCGATGGGCGCGCGGGCTACGCCCTCGGGCACGGCAAGTCCAGCGTCAAGTGGTCGCGCTTTCTGAAGGAGGCGGAGCTCAACGTCAGCTTCGAGGAGTGGTGCCTGCGGTTCGGGCATGCGGATTTGCTGGCGCAATGGGACGGGGAGCGGAACGGGTCCCTCAAGCCGTCCGACGTCTCGCGCTGCGATCCTGCCCGAGTGTGGTGGCGCGGCGAGTGCGGCCACAGTTGGCGGCTGTCCGTGAGGACGAGGGCGTTCAGCGATGCCGGATGCCCGTACTGCGGCAGGAGGCTGACGCTGGAGGGCTTCAATAGCGCCGAGTGCCTGGACGCGGGCATCTTGCACCTTTGGCACCCCACCAAGAACGGCGACCTGAAGCCTTCGCAGGTCTCCGACCGTACGGCCAAGAGGATCTGGCTGCAATGCCCGACGTGCGGGTACGAATGGCGCGAGAGCCTGCGGGGGACTCGCAAAGGGAGCCGCAAGTGCCCGTCGTGCCATGGGGGAAGGGGACACTATCTCGCCAAGGGCAGCAACGACCTCGGGTCAAAGAGGCCGGACGTCGCCAGACAGCTCGACCCCGAGCTGAACGGCGGCCTGCGCGCCGAGGACCTCCACGCCCACGCAGGCGCCATGGTGTGGTGGCGCGGATCGTGCGGCCACGTCTGGCGCGAGAAGGTGAGCATGCGCTCCATGCGCATCGACGACAGCTGCCCGTACTGCAAGAACCGCAAGCTGCTGCGCGGCTTCAACGACCTGGTCACCGTGCATCCCGAGCTCGCGGCTGAATGGGATTTCGGGCGCAACGGCGACCTGAGGCCCGACGGCGTGAGGTTCAATTCGATCAAGCAGGTCTGGTGGAGGGGAGGCTGCGGCCATGAATGGCAGATGTCCCCGCGCCAGCGGGCCGCCGAGGGGCTGGGCTGCCCGTACTGCTCGGGCCATCGCGTGCTCGCCGGCTTCAACGACCTCGCGAGCCAGCACCCCGAGCTTCTGGCCGAGTGGGATTGGGGGCTGAACGGCGACCTGAGGCCCGACGGCATCGTCTCCGGCAGCGCGAGGAGGGTCTGGTGGAGATGCGGGCATGGGCACGCATGGCAGATATCCGCCTACAACAGAACCGGCGGCGCCGACCGAGGTTGCCCCTACTGCGGCGACCGCAAGGTGCTGAAAGGCTACAACGACCTGAGGACGACGCATCCCAAGATCGCGAGGGAGTGGAACAAGGAGCGCAACGGCGACCTGAAGCCGACCGACGCGATCGCCAACTCCAACAAGCGCGTCTGGTGGAAGTGCGAGGAGGGCCACGAGTGGTCCGGCCTCATAGCGAACCGGGCGCGCAAGGGCAAGGCGGACCCGGGCTGCCCGTACTGCTCGGGTCGCAAGGTGCTCGCCGGCTACAACGACCTGGCCACCACGCACCCCGGCATAGCGGCGATGTGGCACCCGCGCATGAACAAGCGCTTGAAGCCCACCGGCGTGCAGGCCGTAAGCCGCAAGCTCGCATGGTGGCGCGGCGAGTGCGGCCACGTCTACCAGATGTCCGTCCGCGACAGGGTGGGGGCCAAGCCGGGCTACTGCCCGTACTGCTCGGGGAGGAAGAGGCCCGAGAGGCCGATAAGGCTCGACTAGCCCTCGGCCCCTCGGCGAGGAAGGAACGGGGGAGGCGTCGACGCCTCCTGCCTATAGGCGTGATTTTGCGAATATTGGACTGGGCGGCTATGCGTGGCTTTTGCGTTCCCGTGTCGTCTTCTGTTCGCTGGCGAATGCGAAGTGCTGCACTATAGGATTAGATGCGACGAATTGCCTGAAGCCATTGAGGGCGAGCTGCGATCGTTCGATAGCGAAAGAGAAAAGTGAGAGATGCCCGGTTGAGACGGCCTTAGTATTAAAGTCCACCTTGAGGTGCTCGCAGGGCGACAGGCGCTACCATTCTGGCTCAATATGCTTCGCCCTGACGTTATTACGCGAGAGGGAACTAAATGACGAATGATGAAAAGGGGAATGTTCTCGTGTCAAAATCGAGCACACAATTGCGCGGGTGCGATGAATCGGATTCTGCTGATCGGAATATGCAGGCAATAGAGTGGTCGGTCAATTCTGACGGTGGGGAAATATCGCATAAAGCGCTTGAGTCCGCAAAGGAATTCTATCGAGACGTCAAGGACTGCATTGGGGATTCGCCTAATCTTTCGTCGTTGGCCTCTGCTTCTGGCTGGCTTGATTGCTGCCAGTCAGTGCCCGATTCCGTCAAGGCGAGCATTGCAGCAATAGAAGAGACCAGCGAGGCGCTCAAGACGGCATATCAAGACCTCCAGCCAAAGCTGTTCGATGCTGCGAGGGCTTTTACGAAAACATGGTCGGAGAGCTTCGATTTTATGCCGAAGGTCGACTTGAGCGGAATCAAGGCCGCGCTTTTGCCGTTTCATCGTCGGACGAAGTTATTGAATGTGCTTGAGAGGTCGAACTGGCCGCTTTACCTCGCTGACAATAACGATCTATTTTGTGAATTGGAAGGCTTGGATATTGAGCGGACTGATTTGGATTCAGCGGTTTACGAAATAGCTCGCATCCATTTAGACGAACGATGGCTGGCGTCGGTCGCTGACCGCTGGTCGGAGCACGACGAACTCCCCGATGGTAAGCGAGCGATGCTGAAAAGGGCCATTGATTTCCATATTGGCCGCCAATACGATGCATGCGTGTCTATTTTGATGTGCATGGTTGAAGGAATAATTGTCGAGTATTTTGGGCCATCTTTCGAATATTCGTCCGAAGAGGAGGCTGCTCTTTTTGACGATTTCGCAGTTGAGCATAATCTCAATCCTCTAGGGGAGAGGAAAAGCACCAAGCTGAAGGCCCCGAAGGACCTTGTGTTGGCGATGTCTCTCCAAACCGATAAAGGCTGGCATATATGGCAGTTGATAAGCGGCTACGTGATTGATGTCCTGCTCACTAATAATTACGACGAAGCCATCGCCGCCCACAATCCTCTAAGAAATAAGATCTGCCACGGCGTTCAAACAAACTACGGCACCGAAGAGCATTCGCTCAAAGCGATTCTTGTGATCGATTTGATTACTCGCCTTGGCTGCGCCGCCCAGCAAGGCATGAGGTTGAAGGCGGAGGCAAGCGAGTCTGGCGGGCGAAAGGCCGAAGCATCGGAGGCATATCATGGGTAGGGCGGAACGTCGCAAAGAAGAGCGTAACATAAATCATGCAAAGTCGACGGGCGCCGATGCCTGCTCCATTCTGACTTTCGTCGAAGACGGAAGGATGTTCTACAAACTGCTCGATCATAGGGACAGATATCCCGAATCAACGCCTGATTTAATGCTGACGATTCTCCCGTTTTGCGCTCTTGCTGCGCATGACTCCGTTAGATTTGTAAAGAAGTATTTTGATCATGACTTCGAGCTTGATTCGGCTGTGGTCAATCGTTTGCGCAATGCATCAAAATCGCTTTCTGCCAAGGGATCGACGGTTGAAGACTATACGTTTATGACGAATTCGGTGACGCGGGGACTATCGTCGTCCACGAAAAAGGCGACGGGGCTATTTGGGCCGCTCATTAACTCCCTTACGCCCGATATGGGAATCTGTACGCATGGAGACCGTCCGGTATGCACGACGTTTATAACCGCCCGTTATATCTCTCAGGCGTACGGCGGGGCGCTTGATCCTGTTTGGAGTGAAGAATGCGAAAAACAGCTCGGCTTTGATTTGGGTGTTGCTGCATCAGCGGCATTCTATACAGTAAAGCTGTTGACCCCTGAATTGCATACGCTTACAGCGAAAGAATTCGAGACCTGCCATGTGGATTGCCATTATTCGGATATGTTTCTACCTCTAAAGAAGCAGGGCATTGACAACGCCGCATGTTTCTTCATGCTTGCGGAGTTTCTGGTGCAGCTTAACGCTGTTTTCGCTTTGAGCGAGAACGAAATGTTTGACGACGTTCTCAGAATGAAATATGGCACTGCTGTTTTGCTGGCCCTTGACGGAAGCATTTCGCGTTTCGCGAATTGCGTGATGCCCAAACCGTCTGAGTATGGATTTACCGCAGACGGGGCGCTCGTGCTGTCGACCCTTGTGCCAAAGGAGGTCAGGAAACGCGTCAGGGCCTCGAAGGATTTGAGGAATGCATTTGTCCACTATGATTTTTCTGGACTTCTAGGTATGCAGGCTTGCAAGGGAAAGAGTGCAGACGAGCTGCTTATTGAGGCCACTCGCAAAACGGTGAAGATGGATCCGGGAGATTATTTGTGTTGGCTCGACGAATCTATGACAATGATGGCGAAGCGGATTGATGATCTCATTTCGCTTCCAGTTGCGAACAAAGGATAAGCTGTGGCTAAACGTAGCGAAGACGATTACGAGCTGTATCTCTACACTATTGATGTCTACATAAGGCTGGTTGGAGCGCTCCCGTTGGACAAATCCCTGGCGCAATTTGGGGTTCAGAATTTCTCCGAAATCGGAAACCTCGATATCGATGATAGGGATTTTGCCGCAGTTGCCATGCGGCTCATGCTGCAACGGAAATATTTCGTGCGCGGCAAGGATTTGTTTTTCAAGGGGCTGCTCAAATCCGCTGAGCAGGATTTCGATTCCGGCAAAGAGGTAATCGGCCTCCTATTGGCCGACCTGGAATCGTTCAACGCCCAAGATATCGAGTTCGCTTTCGGGAATGGGGACGTTGTAAGTGGGCTCTTCTCTAATTCCGAGGACGCCATGTACGGAGCGTTGCTCCACGCCGACCGGCGCCGCATAGAGAAACTCATCGATGTTCCCGAATATATGAGGATTTTGGCCCTTGCCCCGTATGTGGCCGAAAGGGAACGCCTTTTGCTGCGATTTTCTGACTTCCTTCGCGCTGCCGGCGTAAAGCCTTTGTCGAGGTGCGGAGAGGAGGCGGCTGTTGTCTCGTACGGATCAAAGGGATTCGAGCGGTCGATAAAGGGGTCGCCCTCTTGGCGCAACCTTCAAGGCAGGGATTTAGGTCCCGCCGATATCGAGCAAATCGCCCAAGCCACTTCCATCGGGGACGCCTGCATACTCGACGTAGTGTGCCGTTTCGCGGAAGCGCTGTCCTCTAAGCCATTCGACCATGCTGCGCTGAAATCGCTTGTCGCGCCTGAAATATTTGCACAGTGGGGTGATTTCACTCAAGCGGCCATGATTTTCGAAGACGATTGCGGCGTGAGCAGCCGGGTTCGGCATCTGAAAGACGGGGCGGTGCTGGTGAAACTTCTGCCCAATGTGCGAGAGGCGTTCACGATCGAGGGGCCGCAGATTATCGAGGGCGGACACGAGGTTGTCCTCGTAAAGAGAAATGGCACCTGGAAGATATGGGCCGCGAGGTGAAACGAATGCGGAGCGAGATGTTTGAGGGATGCATAATGATGGTTTTCGGTTGACGTGGCGGTCGCTCCTGTTCGGCGTCGCGCGCTCTAACGAAATTAATGGCGCACAAAAGGAAAGTCCCGGCCGGGGAGGACAGTCGGGACTGAAAAGGGCAGCGCTTAAAATCTATCGCGTGCTACGCTTTCGGCAGGTCGTCGAGCGTCTTGCCGAGCGCAGAGGCGGCCGCCAGCGGCCCGCCGACCAATGCGTGGCTCACGCCCGCGGCCGAGAATCCGGAAACGGGGCAGTAGTAGCCGAAGAACGACCCGCCCGCGTTGCCGGCCGCGTACAGGCCCTCGATGGGGTTGTCGTCACCGTCTAGCACCTGGTTGCTATCGTCGCAGACCAGGCTCGCGCAGATCGTGTACACGTTGGGCCAATACGCCACGGCGTTCCAGGCGAAGAGCTTCGGGTCGACGCCGTAATGTTAGCGTCAATGCAGTTTTCACCATTTGGGACTGCGGCGGAAATCCTGGACCGTTTGGGATCAGGCGATTTGGAGTGGGAAGGATAAACTGGACTTTCTTTTAAGGACCCTCAAGCGTATTGCCGCTCGTATTCCACCGGAGACATGTAGCCCAAGGTGGAATGCATGCGCACCCTATTGCTGCAATAGAGCTCTATGTGCTTGAAGATGTCCTGCTCGGCCTCGTCCCTCGTCCCATAGCCCCTCCCTTCTGCCGATTCCCTTTTCAGCGTCTTGAAGAACGACTCGGCCACCGCGTTGCCCAGCGGCGTGCCGGGCCTTGATACCGACCGGACCATGCCATGCGAGCCCAGGCATCGCCGGAAGGAGCGGGAGGCGTGCCGCGCGCCTTGGTCGTCATGGAAGACGAGGCCGCCGTCGTCTGGCGGACCCTCCCTGCCAACCGCCTGCCCTATCGCGTCGATCGCGACCTTCCCGGTGATGCGCTCGGACATCGACCAGCTCACGACCTTGCGGGAGAAGGCGCCTGTCACGGCCGCGAGATAGAGCCACCCTTCGCTTGCGGGCATGTAGGCGATGCCGCCCACCCAAGGCCTGTTGCGCTCGCCCACGGCGAAAGCGCGCTCTACCAGGTTCAACCGAGGGTCTCCCGGCTCGGCCTTCTTCTGAATGCGGTGCTTTCGGGTCGCGCCCTTTCCGGCAAGCCCGAGCTTCCGCATGATGCGGAGCGCGCGCTTCTCGCCCACGGCGATGCCGCTTTTTCGCAGCTCGCGGTCGATGCGCCGGTAGCCGTAACGGCCCTTGTGCCGCTCGAAGGCCTCGACGACGAACCCTTCGAGCGCCTCTCGCTCTATCTGGGCGTTGGACTTCTTCCGGCCGAGATACTCGTAGAAACCGGATTTCGAGACCTTCATCAGCCCGCATGCCTTCTTGATGGGGCCGATTTCGCCCCTATGCTCTTCGAGGAACCCGCGCCTCGCGCATGGTCTTGACTCAAGAAGGCCCGGAGATTTTTTAGTATCCCGTTCTCGCGCCCGGGCTCCTCGACCTTCTTCCTGAGCTTCACGATCTCGTAGTCCTTGTTGATCTTCGGAGAGCCGTTTCCGGGGAACGCGTCGTCTCCCATCTCCTCGTATTCGCGGGCCCATCTTCTCAGCGTCCAGTCCTTTATACCGAGCTCCTCCGATAGGTCTTTGACCGTCATTTCCCCGGACAGGACCACCTTTGCCGCTGAGACCTTGAACTGCCTGTCGTATCGCTTTCTTCTTTGGGTCATCTTGAACACCTTTCGCTCTTGACCTGGTGTCTAATTCATCATGCCCACTCCAGGGCTGGCCGCATAGCCGGTCCAAAGAAACGTCCGCATCCCCAACTGTCTAACAAAGTGTAGCAAATCCAACTGCTATCACCCGTGCAAGGGAGAGCCTGCGCATCTATTGGTCGCCCGAGTCGCAGGAAAAGGTTCTCTCGAGTTTCGAGCTGACGAGCATCCGAACAGATTCGCAGCTCTTGAGCAACGGGTGCGGGCTGAAGCTGCATCCGTAATCGTTGCAAATTGTCGTCAGCGTTCCTCCAATCGGATGCCTGCAGGTTTTCGAATACTACCAATGGTCCCGAGCGGCAAGCAACGTCGTTCGGGGCTTTCCGTATCGATAGGGCCTATCCGAATATGCCCCCTTCATCAAAGCCGCCCATTGCAGTCCGAAATAGGCCATCGAAATTTATCGATGGCCTATTTCGGACTGCAATGGGCCATCGTGGCTTGCTTTCGTTATGCCTGCCTGGACGGAAGGCATAGTGGGCAATTGCCCCAGAGGCGCAACGCTATACCAATTCGTATCGCAAGGCGCGGCCTGTGCCGAGCGTTGCGATTTGCCCCTTGTCCACCATCTCTTTCAATATGCGGCCGGCCGTGGATTGGCTGACCTCCAGCAGCGCCTGCGCCTCTTTTCGGGTGATTGAGGGGTGCTCTGCCAAGAACCGCAGAATCTCATCCTCTCGGGAATGGGAAGCAGAGGGCGCCTCTGTGCTATTTGCCGCAGGCTCTTTTGCTTTCGTTGCCGTGAAGTTCACGTTGGGCAGGACGATTTTGAATGCGTTATTCGTGGCTATGATTTGCGGCTGAGTGGCCGCGCCCGCGTAAGCTCCCATGATTTTCCTCATTCCCGTGCCGTATGCCTCGATGAGCTGCAGGCGGTAGAAGACGTTGGCGAGATGCGGGTTCCGGCAGGCGGAGACGCCCATCATCAGGTCTTCCAGCTCCAAGCCGGGCAAAAGGCCGCCGACGGACACGAACTCGATCCTGTCGTCGTAGATGCTGATCAGCGTGCTGGCGTGGAAGGAGTAGTCCCTGTGTACGAGCGAATTCAGCAAGGCCTCGCGCACGGCGACCTCCGGGTAGTCCCGGGTGTCGACGCGCAGCAGCTTTTGGAAAGTGGCATGGGTCTGGTTGTGGAGGTCGATGTAGTCGTAGGCCTCGCCGAGCTGCCGCATAAGGGACCCGGAGAACTCCCGGCGGTCCTTGAACACGCTCTGGTCCGTCCCCTCGAAAACGGCCGCCTTGATGGTGTGCGGGCACTGGTCGGACAGGAGCAGGCCGAGGTTCGTGTAGAGGCCGTCCGATGAGGTTATCTTCAGGGTCTGCATCTGCGGCGAGCCGAAGGGGATATTTCGGGCTTCGAATTCCCCTTTCGTCGACTCAAAGGTGAGCCCTTGGTCGAGGGAGCGCATGTCCTCGAAGCTGTCGCCGTCGGTCTCCTTGATCATCTGCCGGATGGCCGCATCGGTCGCCGGGACGGAGGAGTACCCCTGCCGAACGTAGACGCCCTCGGGGCGCAGGCCCTTCTTCGCCATGTAGTAGGGGCGGTTCGTGCCGCGCTGGACCTTGACGGCCACGACCGCCTTCCCGTCGCAGTTGAGCGTTTCGTAGCTGACGAACATGGTGACATCCGGTCTCACGGCGTCTCGCACCATGTTGGAGACCTGCAGGGCGCACCCGTCGGCGTCTTCGACGCCCAGTACGGTGCCGTCGTCGCCGACGCCCACGTAGACCGTTCCGCCGTTGCTGTTCGCAAAGGCGACAATCTCCTTCTTGATGCCGTCCTGCGCAACGGCCTTCAGCTCGACTGTCTCTGTTTCCTGGAATTTCATGCTGCCCGCCTTCCGATTCTATTCTACCCATATTCTAACCATTTTATTAACCATGGTGGTTAGAATGGTTAGAATCGAACTGAATCGAGGGGGTGGCCGGGGCTCGCTTGCGTGATTGAGGGGCGCTTCGTAGGGACTTCTCGTGGTCATGCGCTCCGTCATTTCGGTTTTTGTGCTGTCGACAACTTCCGTTTTGCCTCCTGAATCTACAGCGATTTCGTTGGCGTCGACTTTTGGGCCGCGTGGATTGGGTAATCAAAAGGCAGGGATTCCCATCATCGACTTTACGCTGTCTTTTGGTCGGCCTGCTTGAGGAGCTAACGTATGTGCAGTATAATATATCTGCACATACGTCGATAGGAGTATCATGTCTAGCTCTACTTTGACCATACGCATTGACGATGACTTGAAGCGCGGCGCTTCCGAGGTGGCGGATTACTACGGCCTTGACCTCTCATCGGTTACGCGCGCGTTTTACAAGCAGATGGTGAACACGCGCCGCATCCCCCTGACCTTCGCCCCCGACGAGCCCAGCATCGAGAGCCTCGAGGCTATCCGCGAGGGCGACGCCTTCCTGTCCTCTGGCGAGAAAGGCCGCTTTGACAACGCAGCCGATCTCATCGCGGCAGCGATGGCCTAATGAGCAGGCTCACGGCGGATTTCTCCGCTGCATTCTCTCGCGACCTCAAAAAGAAGGCGAAGCGGCGCAATTGGGATTTAGCTGAGCTGCAGAAGCTCATCGACCTGGTGCTGGAGAATACCCCCGAGTCGCTGGAGACTCTCAAGCGCCGCCACAACATGCACCGCCTGAGCGGTAGTTGGGCCGGGAGGAACGAGTGCCACGTGGCGAACTCCGGCGATTGGCTGGTGATATGGTCGGCCAACGACGAGGTCGCCTTCTTCGAGCGCACTGGCGGTCACGACGAGCTGTTCAGGTAGGAGGGATTGGCAAGTTGCGATAATGACGGACTTTCTCGTTAGAGGGATTGGCCCAACGGTTGGGGGCGTCTCGGTTCCCGGGAGCGCCGCTCATCCGGCAGCCGCCTATCCCCGGCAGGATTCCGTGGACGGCTAATCGCACAGCCTGGCGACCTCAGCTCCGCATTTCGCGCAGCAACCCTCGATGAGCACGCAGCCGTGGCGCATGCGCAGCGTGTATCCGGGCGCGAACTCCGTCGTGCCGCAGTTATGGCAAAACGCGTTGACGAGCAGCAGCTTGCGGATGCGCTCGGGGATCTTCCTCCACTCCCGCAACGCCTCGATCTCGGTGACGCCCTTGCCGCGGCTGAACCCGTCTTCCTCCATCTCCTCGGCGACGAACCTGGCGATCATCTCCTCGCTTACGCCGTCGGCCCTCATCTGCCGGGCCATCTCCTCGTATTTGTCGGCCATAGCGGCCTCCTGTCCGATTAGTGGTGCATCTGCTTGATCAGGAAAAGCCTCTTTGCATGGGCTTGGCTCGCTTCAGCGGCCTTGTGTCTTGGTGCTATGGGAAATGTTGTCGTCTGGCTCCAAGGCGTCGTTTCCTTCTGCTGCAGCCCAGACGAGCGACGAAGGGCTCCATGTTGAAGCTCCATGCTTCCAGTGCGTGCCCAGCGCCGGCTCATAGAGCTTCGCCGCCAGCTCTTCCGCACTTACCATGTCGGGCGCCACGTCGTCGACCTTCGCCTGCCTTGCCATCTTCGCGTAGGGTTTCCCGTACACTGCGGGCCAGGCATCGGGAATTTGGAAGCGCTCGGGCAGATTTCGGGCAAGCACGCTCTGACCGCCCTTCAGGACAAAGGGCGAATCCGGGTCGCTGAAGACGCGGCACAGCAGCCGGTGGAGGTAGAAGCCGGCGATGGCGCGGTTGGCGTCTAGCGGCGATTTCTTGGCCGCCTCTTTGACGGCCATCCCGTGCGCCGCGGGCGTCTTGTATCTCATGATCGGCCTTTCTGATCGGATGCGGAGAGGGCTCTTGCGAGGGGCTCGAGCAGGGCCGCTCGCCGTTTGTTTTCGCCGAGCTCGTCGAGCAGGCTGCCAAGCTTCGCAGAGTCGATGAGACCTTGGGCCGCGGCGTCGCGGAAGGCGCCTTCGACAAGCGACGGGTCCTCGCAGTCGAGGCACAGGTCGGCAAGCGTTCTCTCGGCGCGGGTGACAGGCAGGCCGCCCATCCAGGCCATGTCGCCTTCGTCGACGTTTCTCACCCCAAAACGCGCCGACTCGATTTTTGAGTTGATGCGCTCGGGCGCGTAGATGCGGTAGGGGGAGAGGTGGAAGTCCCCGATTCCCAGGAGCCATGCAGCCGTAGAGCCGCCGACGGCCACGCCGTCCCACTTAGCTTGCCGCTCCCATGAGAACGCTGTCGATGCCGTGAGCTTCCAGATCGCGGCCAGCTCGTCGGTCTCCGAGCTCGGCGCACCGGAGAGGCGATACGCGCCGTGGGCGACGCGCTCGAGGCGCCCGACCTTGCAGGCGTGGGAGAGGGCGTTCCTGCTGATGCCGAGGCGCTGTGCCTGGGCAGTGGTGAAGACGCCCTCCGATGCCGAGAGCTCGTCGATGGCTGCTATGTTGTTCGCATACTTCATGTTGCGATTGTACGAAAATTTCAGACATTTGCAACATCGAAGTGTCACACGCCGACTATGCGATTGAAGCAGGCCAATCGAAGGGGGCAACGCCGCGTTGATTCCGGCCTTATTGAAAATTTCGCCGCGCGATTCACTCAGATTTGCCGTTTCGCCAAATCGCTGGGTTTGTGTATGTGTCGACGTCGACGCGAAGAATCGTCTCATTGGGAATCTGTCCCAATGAGACGATTTGCTATCCGATTTGAAGGCAGCTTTTCGAAGCTGGTTCATCGCCGATGACGGTTGGAATGAGTTGCAAAAGTCTGGAGGTTCAAACTCTAGAAAACAGATAGTTCAGCTATCTAGTCGGAGCATTTCTGCAGGTAATCTTGTTTTTTCGTCTTGACAAAAGGGATGAGCGTGATCGGCCCGCGCCCTGTCGTCGAGGAGGAGCTCGCGGCCTACGGCGACGATGCGGGCGAGCTCCTCTCCGCGAAGCCCGGCATCACCGGCTGGTGGCAGGTGCAGGCCCGAAACGACGCGACCTACGGGGACGGCAGCCGCCAGGAGCTGGAGCTGTCGCGAGGAGGGGTTTCCGGCGCTCCGCGACGTTTCGCCCAACCGCTCCGCGGGGAGGGGCTACCAGCACCTCGCCTAGCGGGAGCCTCCGGCACCTCGCGGCGCCTCGCAGCTCCTCCGGCGCCCCGAACCCCCGTCTCCTCAATCCCCACCGCCTCCATGTGGATTTACCGCGCAATCGCTTCGATCGTCAAAGTTTTACTTGCGACGTCGTGAAGCTGGAGTATACTTACCCGCAACAAGTTCATAGACGAAATGCGTTGACGAGGACAGTAGGGACGAACCCATCTTCAGAGAGCCGGCGGATGCTGCGAGCCGGCGGTGGGCGGCCTGAACGCCACCTCCGAGCAGTTCGGCTCGAACGCGACGGCACGCAGCGGACGACCTCCGCGTGCAGCCGGGGCAAGTAGGCTGAACCGGCGACTCCGTTATCAGTCCGATCGAGAGCGACCGCGGCGCGCAGGGATGCGTGCAGCCGGGCGCATCTCCCTTCCTTCTGAGGTCCTGGTGCAGCTTGCTTGCAACGGGATTTTTTTATGCCACGAAACCGGCAACGCCAGGAAGGAAGGGATCGGACATGCAGCTACGCAGCGATGCCGTGCGGTGCGGCACGGCGCGCGCCCCGCACCGCAGCCTGCTCAAGGCCGACGGCATCACCGACGAGGAGATGGAGCGGCCGCTCGTCGCCGTCTTCAACTCCCGCAACGACATCATCCCCGGCCACAACAACCTCGACAAGATCGCCGAAGCCGTGAAGGCGGGCATCTACATGGCCGGCGGCGTGCCGTTCGAGATATCCGCCATCGGCGTGTGCGACGGCATCGCCATGAACCACGACGGCATGCACTACTCGCTCGTGTCGCGCGAAGCCATCGCCGACTCGCTGGAATGCGCGGTGCAGGGCCATGCCTTCGACGCGCTCGTGTGCATCCCGAACTGCGACAAGATCGTGCCGGGCATGCTGCTGGGCGCGCTGCGCGTGAACATCCCCACGGTGTTCGTGTCGGGCGGCCCCATGCTTCCCGGCAAGCAGCCGGGCGGGTGCGGGCCCACCACCGACCTCAACACGCTGTTCGACGGCGCGGCGCAGGTGATGAACGGCGACATGTCCGAGGCCGAGCTCAAGTACTACGAGGACACCGCGTGCCCCACCTGCGGCAGCTGTTCGGGCATGTTCACGGCGAACTCCATGAACTGCCTGTGCGAGGCCCTGGGCATCGCGCTTCCCGGCAACGGCACCGTGCCCGCGGTGTACTCCGAGCGCATCCGCTTGGCGAAGCATGCGGGCATGAAGGTGATGGAGCTGCTGGAGAAGGGCATCTGCGCGCGCGACATCGTGAGTGCTGCCGCCTTGCACAACGCCATGGAATGCGACATGGCCTTCGGCGGCTCCACGAACACGGTGCTGCACCTCACGGCCATCGCGCGCGAGGCGGGACACCCCATCACGATGGACGACTGGGACGCCGCGAGCGCGCGCACGCCGCACCTCGTGAAGCTGCAGCCCTCCGGCCCGCGCCCGCTGTCCGACCTGTACGAGGTCGGGGGCGTGCCCGTGGTCATGCACGAGCTGGCAGAGCTCGACCTGCTCGACCGCAGCGCCGTCACGTGCATGGGCACGCTCGACGAGTACCTGCAGGCCTGCACGAAACCGGCTGACGGCGAGGTGTGCCGCGCGCACGACAACCCCTTCTCCCCGTCAGGCGCGCTCAAGGTGCTGCACGGCAACATCGCGCCCGACGGCGCCATCGTGAAGAAGTCGGCCGTCGATCCGTCCATGCTCGTCCACACCGGCCCCGCGCGCTGCTTCGACAGCGAGGAGGAGGCCTGTGCGGCCATCAACGCCGGCAAGATCGCGGCGGGCGACGTGGTAGTCATCCGCTACGAGGGCCCCAAGGGCGGCCCGGGCATGCGCGAGATGCTGACGCCCACGTCCTCCATCGTGGGGATGGGTCTGTCCACCAGCGTGGCCCTGATCACCGACGGGCGCTTCTCGGGCGCCACGAAGGGCCCGGCTGTGGGGCACGTGAGCCCCGAGGCGGCGGCCGGCGGCCCCATCGCGCTCATCGAGGAAGGCGACCCGGTGACGGTCGATATCGAAGGCGGCGCGCTCACGCTGGGCGTGGACGACGCCGAACTGGAACGCCGTCGCGCGGCCTGGCGGCCGCCGGCGCCGAAGCACGACCACGGCGTGCTCGCGAAGTACGCGAAGCTCGTCTCGTCGGCAGACAAGGGGGCGTACGTATCATGACGAACGCACGGAGCACCGCAACCGACGGCCGCGCGCCGCGCCCGAACCAGGCGAACGCCACCGAGGCCGGCGCCCCGCGCGGCCTGGGCAGCAAGACGCCGAAGCAGGGCAAGACGATGAAGGGCGCCGAGGCCGTGGTGGCCTCGCTCGAAGCCGAGGGCGTCGACCTCGTGTTCGGCTATCCCGGCGGCCAAGCCATCAAAATATACGACGCGTTGTACGACTCGGACCAGATCAAGCACGTGCTGGCGCGCCACGAACAGGGCGCCGTGCACGAGGCCGACGGCTACGCGCGCGCCACGGGCAACGTGGGCGTGGCCATCGTCACCAGCGGCCCGGGCGCCACGAACACGGTGACGGGCATCGCGACGGCCTACATGGACAGCGTGCCGCTCGTGGTGATCACGGGCCAGGTGCCGCGCGGCGTCATCGGCACGGACTCGTTCCAGGAATCCGATATCGTGGGCATCACCATGCCGGTGGTGAAGCACAGCTACCTTTTGCAGTCCACCGACGAGCTGACGACTACGTTCCGCGAGGCGTTCCACATCGCCAAGACCGGCCGTCCCGGCCCCGTGCTCATCGACGTCCCGTCGGACCTGGCCAGCGAGCTCATGACGTTCGAGTACCCCGACGACGTGAACCTGCCGTCGTACAAGCCCACCTACCGCGGCAACGCCAAGCAGATCAAACAGGCCGTGTCCCGTATCAAGCAAGCAGAACGTCCCGTGCTGTACGTGGGCGGCGGCACCGTGTCCTCTGGCGCGTCCGAAGAGCTGAAGGCGCTGGCCGAGCTCATGCAGATTCCCGTGGTCACCACGCTCATGGGCAAGGGCGCGTTCCCCGCGTCCCACGAGCTGAACCTGGGGCCCGTCGGGATGCACGGCTCGAAGTACGCGAACCTCGCCATGACGGAAAGCGACCTTATCATCGCGGCGGGAGCGCGCTTCTCCGACCGCGTCACCGGCAAGCTGGACGAGTTCGCGCCGCACGCCGACGTCATCCACATCGACATCGACCCGGCCGAGATCGGCAAGGTGCGCGAGGTGCAGGTGCCCATCGTAGGCGACCTCAAGGGCGTGCTGGCCGGCATCGTGTCGACGTTGGAGAAGGAAGGCGCGCGCCCCGGCACGGGCACATGGGTGGAGCAGATCTCCGCCTGGCGCACGCGCTACCCGTTCTACCATCCCGGCGTGGGGGACGACCCCGACGAGATCGTCCCCGAGGTGGTGCTGAAGAAGCTGTCGGAGTCGCTCGATCCTCAGAACAGCGTCGTCGTGACCGAGGTGGGGCAGCACCAGATGTGGGCGGCCCAGAGCGTGGACCGTGAGGCGCCGCGCAGCTTCCTGTCGTCGGGCGGCCTGGGCACGATGGGCTTCGGCTTCCCGGCCGCCATCGGCGCGGCCATCGGCTGTCCGGAGAAGCAGGTGGTGTGCGTGGCGGGCGACGGGTCGTTCCAGATGAACAGCCAGGAGATGGCCACGGCCAGCATCCACCGCGTGCCGGTGAAGGTGCTCATCCTGGACAACCGCTGCCTCGGCATGGTGCACCAGTGGCAGAAGCTGTTCTACGACGAGCGCTACTCCTCGACGCTGCTGGACGCCAGCCCCGACTTCGTGAAGCTGGCCGAAGCGTACGGCTGGCAGGGCGAGCGGGTGGAGAAGCCCGCTGACGTGGACGCGGCGCTGGCGCGCATGCTGGCGAGCGACGGGCCGTACCTGCTGGACGTGGCCATCTCGCGCGATCAGAACGTGTATCCCATGGTGGCGCCGGGCCGCGCGCTCGACGAGGTGATCGGCGCCATCGACGTGGCCGTGGGCGCCGTGCGCACCGACGTGCCCGAAGGCGACGAAGCCGATGGAAGCGACGAGGAGGGGAGCGACCGATGAAGCACATCCTGTCCGTTCTGGTGGAGAACAAGCCCGGCGTGCTGTCGCGCGTCACCGGCCTCATCTCGCGGCGCGGCTTCAACATCGAGTCGCTGTCGGTGGGCCCCACCGAAGATCCCACCATGTCGCGCGTCACGGCCATCGTGAAGGCCGACGACGTGGCCTACGAGCAGATCACGAAGCAGCTGCACAAGCTGATCAGCGTGCACAAGATCACCGACCTCACCAACGACGCGGCCATCGAGCGCGAGCTGGTGCTGTTCAAGGTGAACGCCCAGCCCGACCGTCGCAACGAGATCATCGAGATCGCCAACGTGTTCCGTGCGAAGATCGTGGACGTGGGCCGCAGCTCGCTGACCATCGAGGCCACGGGCGACGAGAGCAAGCTCAAGGGCATGGAGGACCTCTTCCGCGCCTACGGCATCAAGGAGATCACCCGCACCGGCAAAATCGCCATGTCCCGCAATTCGAAGGACGTGTGAGGCTCGCGCGGCGCATCCCGAACACCAGGTAACCTCAGCCAATAGAAAGGAAAAACGAACATGGCTGTTACGATCTATCACGAGAAAGACGCGAACCCCCAGCTCATCCAGGACAAGAAGGTGGCCATCATCGGCTACGGCAGCCAGGGCCACGCCCATGCGCTCAACCTGCTGGACTCGGGCGTGGACGTGCGCGTGGGCCTGCGCGAGGACTCGCGCTCGCGGGCCAAGGCCGAGGAGGCGGGCCTCAAGGTGATGAGCGTCGCCGACGCTGCCGAGGAAGCCGACTTCATCATGATCCTCACGCCCGACGAGACCCAGGCCGCCACGTACGAAGCGGACATCGCCCCGCATCTCAAGGCCGGCGACACGCTGGCGTTCGCGCACGGCTTCAACATCCACTTCGGCTACATCGAGCCGCCCGCGGACGTCGATGTGGTCATGATCGCGCCGAAGGGCCCGGGCCACATGGTGCGCCGCGTGTTCACCGAAGGCGCGGGCGTGCCGTGCCTCATCTGCGTGAACCAGGACGCGTCGGGTGCGGCCAAGGATGTGGCGCTGTCGTACGCGTGGGGCATCGGCGGCGCACGCGCCGGCGTCATCGAGACCACGTTCAAGAACGAGACCGAAACCGACCTGTTCGGCGAGCAGGCCGTGCTGTGCGGCGGCGTGACGGCGCTCATCAACGCCGGCTTCGAGACGCTGGTGGAGGCGGGCTATCCGCCCGAGATGGCCTACTTCGAGTGCTTCCACGAGATGAAGCTCATCGTGGACCTCATGTACGAGGGCGGCATGTCGAACATGCGCTACTCCATCTCGAACACGGCCGAGTACGGCGACTACTACGCCGGCCCGCAGGTGATCACCGACGAGACGAAGGCCGCGATGAAGACCGTGCTGGCGCGCATCCAGGACGGCAGCTTCGCCCACGAGTTCATGGAGGACTCGAAGAACGGCCAGAAGTGGCTCAAAGAGCAGCGCATGGAGCACGGCAACGCCCAGATCGAGGAAGTGGGCGCCAACATCCGCTCGATGTTCAGCTTCGTGAGGAGGTAGGACTGCGGTCCGTCGCCCGCGCAGACGGAGAAGCGCGGGCAGACGGGTTCGATTCGCCGGAGACGGCTTCGCACAAAGAAGGGGCCCGACGTCGGGCCCCTTCTTTCACGTGCGGGAACGAAGCTGCGGGCCGCTACAGGTGGTTCTCCTTCTTGATGTTGTAGGCCAAAAGCACGCAGGCGAGGGGCAGGACGAGGCCGAAGAGGGCGCTGGCGATGTCGCCGCCGTCCGCGCTGCCGCCGAAGAAGGTGCCGAGCGCGCTCAGCACGGCGAACGCGAGCCCGATGATGGCCAGCACGTAGAACGCGCCGATCTTGCGCGGGTCGTTGGCGCCGCGCAGGCCGAAGATGCCGATGGCCAGGTTGATGGCGCCTCCGAGGAGGATGACGAAGCCGGCGACGGCAGCCACGCCTCCGACGAGGGCGGCGCTTCCGGCGTCGCCGCTGCCCGCGCCCAGGATGCCGAGGGCTCCGCCGGTGACGATGCCGCCGATGCCGAGGAGCAGCGTGAGCGCCGCGAACACGATCATGATGATGGAGATGACCTTGAGGGCTTTCTGCGAGGTGGTCTTCTGCATGGCGTTCCCTTCTCTTTTCGGTACGTCGGAATAGGATACCCGACGGGAGGTGCGAGAACGTCTACAATACCGCACCAAAGCAGCCGCGCGGTCGCTTTTCGCCGTGCTTGCCGAGTCGGACGCGCGTTTTCGCAATTCATCGGGAATTTCGCAGCCCGTGCATCTATCCATGGGGTTTTTCCGTATCATAAGGACGTTTGCTCGATCGGCGTGAACGCGTGCGGCCGGCGCCGGGCGGGACTGTTTCCCTGACATCCATAAGGCAAGAGGTGGTTTTCGTTATGACGAAGAAGGTGCTGGTTACCGAGAGGCTGGCCGAGGCGGGTCTCGCAGTGCTCCGCGACAAGGGGTGCGAGGTCGACGTCAAGCTGAAGATGACGCCCGAGGAGCTGATCGAGACCGTTCCCGGCTACGATGCGCTCATCGTGCGCTCGGCCACGAAGGTCACGGCCGAGGTCGTCGAAGCTGCCGATCGCCTGCGCATCATCGGGCGCGCCGGCGTGGGCGTGGACAACGTGGACGTCGAAGCGGCCACCGAGCACGGCATCATCGTGTGCAACGCGCCCACGTCCAACATCGTGTCCGCCGCCGAGCACGCCATCGGCCTCATGCTTGCCTGCGCGCGCAAGGTTCCGCAGGCGAACGCGTCCATGCACGAGGGCGTCTGGGAGCGCGGGAAGTACACCGGCGTGGAGCTGTACGAGAAGACGCTCGCCATCTTCGGCCTCGGCCGCATCGGCGGCCTCGTGGCCGAGCGGGCACGCGCCTTCGGCATGAAACTGATCGGCTACGACCCGTACTGCAGCCCCGAGCGCGCCGAGCAGCTGGGCGTGACGCTGTACGACGACGTGGACGCCCTTGTGCCGTTGGCCGACTTCATCACCGTCCACCTTCCCAAGACGAAGGAGACCATCGGGATGTTCGGGCCCGACCAGTACGCGCGAATGAAGGACGGCGTGATCCTGGTGAACGCCGCGCGCGGCGGCATCTTCGACGAGAAGTCGCTCGCCGACTTCCTGGCCGCCGGCAAGATCGGCGCGGTCGGCATCGACGTGCACGAAAGCGAGCCCTGCACGGACAGCCCCCTGCGCGAGTTCGACAACGCCATCCTCACGCCGCATATCGCGGCGTCCACGCAGGAGGCGCAGCTGCGAGCCGGCGTGCAGACGGCCGAGTACGTGGCGGCGGGTCTCGAGGGATCCATCGTGCCCACGGCCTTGAACATGGCGCCCGTGCCGCCCGAGGTGATGGACGCGGTGGGACCGTACGTGCCCGCTTGCCAGATGATGGGCAGCATGCTCGCGCAGATCGACGGCGAGATCCCCCAGTTTCTGAAGCTGACGACGGCCGGTGCGCTGGCGCACGCCGACGCGTCCATCCTCGTTGCCGGCACGCTCAAGGGCATCCTGTCCTACCAGAGCACGGCCACGGTGACGCCGGTGAACGCCGACGCGGTGGCGAAGCGCCACGGCATCAAGGTGGAGACGCTTTCGTCGCCCGACGCCGGGGGCTACGCTTCCACCGTGTCGGTGGTGGCCGACGGCACCGAAGTGGCCTGCACGCTGGCGGGCGAAGCGCAGGCTGCGCGTCTCGTGTCGCTGTTCGGCTACCAGCTGGACATCGCTCCGGCCGGTCAGTCGCTCGTGTTCGAGTACGTGGACGCGCCGGGGCGCGTGGGCACCATCGGCACCATCCTGGGGGAGGCGGGCATCAACATCACCACGATGCAGATCGCCACGTTGCCCGGCGAGCAATGCGCGCTCGTGTACATGAACGTGGAGGGCGACGTCGACGACGACGTGCTGTCCAAGCTGCGCGCGGGGCTGGGCGACCTCAAAAACCTCTGGTACGTGAAGCTGTAGCGGCGGCGCGATGTTCGGCCCGCTCATCGTCATCTACCTGTTCTTGGCGGGCGCGGGCTGCGGCACGTTCGTCGCGGCCGTGTACCTGTCGCAGCGGGCGCGCTCGTCCGCTGCGCTGAGGCGCTCGCTCGGGCGGGTGGCCTTGCCGTCGCTCGTCGTCTCGTGCGGCATGGTCGCAGTGGGCGCCGCGTGCCTCATGCTGGACCTGGGGCGGCCCGAGCTCGCGCTCGACGTGTTGGCGAACCCGGCTGGCAGCGTGCTGTCGGTCGGGGCGTGGGCGCTCGTAGCGTTCATGGCCGCCGTGGCGGCGCTCCTCGCGTGCAACCTGCGCGTGCTCGGGCTCGGCCGCGGTGCCGTGCTGGCCGTGAAGGCCCTCGGCTGCGCGAGCGCGCTCGTGGTGATGGTGTACTCGGGGCTGTTCCTCTCCACCATCTGGACGCTGCCGCTTCTGGCGTCGCCGCTCGTGCCGGTGCTGTTCACCTGCTCGTCGCTGTCGTGCGGCGCGGCGGTGATGCTCGTGCTGCCGCTTCCGTGCGACGCCGATCCGCAGCCGTTGTTCGCGCGGCTCTCCCGCATCGACGGCGCGCTGCTGGCGCTCGAGGCCGTCGTGCTGACGGCCTTCATGGTTGCGGCGGCCGGCGACGTGCTGTCGAGCGCGGCCGCGCAGCGCCTGCTGACGGGCGATATGGCGCCCGTGTTCTGGGGCGCGCTCGCGGCGGCGGGCATCGCGGCCCCCTTCGCGCTGGAGGCGGTGCTGCGGCGTCCCGACGCGCGCGCCTGCGCCTGCATCGGCGTGCTGGTGCTGATAGGCGGCTTCTTCCTGCGGTACTGCCTGTGCACGGCCCCCTTCATGGACATCGCGTCGTACCTGTGAGACGAAGGGACGGGGTCGGTGTCCCGCTTCGATCGCAGAATGAGGCAACAACCTCGTCCCCTCGTCTCGCTCCCTCGTCTCGTCGTCTCGCCCTGTCGTCGTTTCGTGCTTGCGAATGCGCGATTCTCGCCGGCGATGCCGACGAAGCGCGCTAGAATATACACGGTTGTATTTGGCTAGAGATGTAGGAAAATCCGCGCCAGCCGACGACGGCGCGAGGAAGCTCGGGGCATGGAGAATTTCAGCATAGACGAACGCAGCGGCGTGCCCATCTGGGTGCAGCTTCGCAACCGCCTCGTCTACCTTATCCAGACCGGGCGCTACCAGCCCGGCGACCAGCTTCCCACCGTGCACGAGATGGCCGTCAACCTCAACATCAACTACAACACCGTGAACAAGGTGTACCGCAGCATGGAGACGTCGGGTCTCATCATGTCGAAGCGCGGGCGCGGAACCTTCGTCGCCGAGAATCCCGCGTTCGACGACGAGGACTCCCTGGAGTCAACCATCGATGCGATGATGGGCGATTTCATCCGCCAGTGCGAGGAGCTGGGCATGACGCGCGAAGAGATAGCGGGTCGCCTTCAGGACAAGATCTCCCGGATGGGATAGGAGCGAGCTATGGTCAAGTTCGGCAAACGCGGCAACGAGCGTGCGAACGACGTGCTGTCAGGCGGGGAGGAGAGCGTCTCCGGCAGGCGCAAGGCATCGCGCCGCGGTGCGGTGGTGCTGGCCGTGACGCTGTTCCTCGTTGCGTTCGCCCTCGTCCTGGCTGCGACGTTCCCCTTCCGCTCGGCGTTCACCGTGGCGCTCGCCGTGGTCGCCGGCCTGGCGCTGGCAGGCAGCGTGCACATCGCCTACGAATGGGAGCGTGCCGTGGTGCTGCGCTTCGGCCGGTTCCACCGCCTCGCCGGGCCGGGTCTGTACGTCACCGTCCCCGTGGTGGATTCGGTGACCATCGTCATCGACCAGCGCATCTCGTCCATCTCGTGTTCGGCCGAGCAGGTGCTCACGGCCGATCTCGTGCCGGTGGATCTCGACGCCGTCGTGTTCTGGATGGTGTGGGATCCGAAGAAGGCGTGCCTGGCCGTGGAAGACTACGAGCACTCGGCGTCGCTCGTGGCGCAGACGGCGCTGCGCGACGCCATCGGCCAGGTGGAGATCGCCGAACTGTCCATGCAGCGCGCGCATATCGATCGCCAGCTGAAGAAAAACATCGAGGAGAAAACCGAGCAGTGGGGCGTCACGATCATCGACGTGGAGATCCGCGACATCCGCATGCCCCAGGAGCTGCAGAACGCCATGAGCGCCGAAGCCCAGGCACAGCAGGAGCGCAACGCCCGCGTCGTGCTGGCCGAGGTTGAGAAGGACATCTCCGACATGTTCATCGAGGCCGCGCACGCCTATCGCGAGGACGACCTGGCGCTGCAGCTGCGCATGATGAGCCTCGTGAACGAGAGCGTGAAGGAGGGCGGCAACATGGTGGTGGTGCCGAGCCCCTACGCCCAGGGCTTCACAGGCGACATAGCCTCCGCCCTCAAGGGGAAGAAGTAGCCCCTCCTGCGGCAAGCAAGGGCGCCATCCTCTCGGCAGTGCCCGTAAACGTACAAATGTTTCACGTGAAACAATCGTTCGCGCAAACAAATGTTTCACGTGAAACATCAGGGCCGTCGGATGCGGGTCGCCGGCTTGCTGACAGCCCGCCTCTGCCCGCCGCAGGCGCCGCCGTTCTCCTGAATCCGTATCTCGCCGATAGCCCGATCGGGCGCCTCCGCTTGTCCGACACCGTCGGCCGCTCGTTCGCGAACGATTGGTTGCGGGATCGGAAAGGCCAGCTACGCGGCGGCGGATTCTGCTATGGTGCGATAGGGGAGCGGACGCTTCCGATGACGGTGCGGCTGCGCTCGGTAAAACATTTGCCAAAACGTAATATATGATAACTGACATGGGCATACGATGTCGACAAGGCGTCGTTTTCGCAAGGCGAAGGTCGCAAGGGCATCCCGCTCTCGCGACCTTCGCCGCGTTTTCCGCACCGTTCGCAGACGTCTAAATTATTCTTGAAATGAACATATTCAATTTCCTATTTAACTATATTACTATGAAAACAGTTAATTAGAGGTCGAGGAAACGGTCATGAGTCACTGAGAAAGGGGATGCAATGACCACAGACGAGATGAGCGTGACGCGTCGGGGTTTCGTCAAGGGAACCGCCGTCGCGGGCGCCGGCCTGGCGATGTTGGGCGCGGCGGGGGCGATGACCTCCGCTGACGGATGGCTGGTTCCGGCGCATGCCGAGACCGCCGAGGAGTACACGGCGTTCACCTACCACCAGTCCCACTGCGGCGGCATGTGCCCGCTGGCGTGCACGGTGCGCGACGGGCGCATGGTGTCGGTTCAGCCGAACCACTGCTGCGACGACCGGTACGAAACCATCTGCGTGAAGGGCATTTCCGAGGTCCAGCACATCTACGGCGACCATCGCGTGCAGACCCCGCTTCGACGCACCGGAGAGCGCGGCGCGGGCGAGTTCGAGCCTATCTCGTGGGACGAAGCGCTCGACGAGGTGTGCGACAAGCTCAAGGAGCTCCAGGGCAAGTACGGAAACGACTGCGTGGTCATCTCGACGGGCGCCGAAGCGAACTTCCCGTGGCTGGCCGCCGTGCTGGGCGCGCAGGTGGATGCCAGCTCCGGCATCGACGTGGGCATCGGCAACGGTTTGGATCCTGCCATCGGTTTCGGCGGCGGCTACGCGATGGCCACCTGCGAGGCTCGCGACTGGGTGAATTCCAAGCTCGTGCTCAACGTGGGCAGCAACTTCCTGGAGTCCAGCCTGCCCAACGTGCGCCTGTTCTTCGAGGCGAAGGAAGCTGGCACCCGCATGGTGACGGTGGATCCCCACTTCTCCACGACGGCCGGCAAATCGGATCAGTGGGTGCCCATCACGCCGGGCACCGATGCCGCATTCTTCCTCGGCATGGCCAGCGTCATCCTCGACGAGCAGCTCTACGACGAGGACTTCGTGCTGAACCACACCTCGCTTCCGTTCCTCGTGGACGTCGCGACGGGCAAGCTCGTGCGCGACCACGCGGAGGATCCTGACGCCGAAGAGCCCGAGACCGGCGAGCAGAACCCCTTCTTCGTGTGGGACACGGCGACGAACGCGAAGGCGGCCTACGACGTCGCGGCCGTGAAGCCCGCTCTCGAGGGCACCTTCGACGTGGACGGCGCATCCTGCACCACGGTGTTCTCGCTCCTCAAGCAGAAGCAGGTCGAGTACACTCCCGAGTGGGCTGAAAGCGTAAGCGGCGTGCCCGCCGCCACCATCTGCCAACTTGCCCGCGAGTACGCCGAGGGTCCTGCCTGCCTGGCGCTGGGCTGGGGCGGCAACGACAAGATGGGCAACGCCGACATCGCCGGCCACGCTGCCGCAACGCTCGTGGCCCTCACGGGCAACGTGGGCAAGGTGGGCGCCGGCGTGGGCGTGTTCGTGGGCGGCAGCTACAACGGCCATGCGGGCACGCTGGGCGCCTGGGAGCTTCCCGAGGACATGACGGCCGGCACGCTGGAGATGCCGCTGTACGATGCCCGCGAGGGTAACGCCAAGGTGCGCGCCTGCATCTTCTGCGGCGATGTGCTCCAGCAGCACATCGGCAACATGAACAAGACCACCGAGTTCGCGCGCGGCCTCGACTTCATCGTCACCATCGACCCGTACTTCACCGAGGGCGCGAAGTGGGCCGACGTCATCCTGCCCGCCACCACGCGCTTCGAGAACGACGCGGAGGTGGGGAGCGTGAAGATCGGCTACAGCAACATCGTGCTGCAGAACAAGATCATCGAGCCGTTGTTCGAGGCTCGCACCGACTTCTGGATCGGCAAGGAAATCGCCAAGCGTTTCGGCAAAGACCAGTACCTGCCCGCCACGTCCGAGGAATGGGTGGCGAAGGTGCTGTCCTCCTCCGAGGACCCGTACGTCTCCGCGCTCACCATCGACAAGATCAACGCTGCGAACGGCGTGTATCCCCTCGAGGGCATCGAGGAGCCGCGCCGAGAGTTCATGGACCGCGTGTTCGCCACCCCCTCCACGCGCATGGACGTCTACTACGACGCTCTTGTGGAATACGGTCAGGCGCTTCCCGCCTACGAGCCGCCGCTTGAGGCGCACGCCGGCAACAAGCTGGCCGAAACCTACCCGCTGCAGCTGGCGAACGTGCGCACGCGCTACCGCATCCACAACCAGTTCAACGATGCCAAGTGGATCCAGCAGTTCGCCGAGCCGCGCATCGAGCTGAACCCCTCTGAAATGGAGAAGCGCGGCCTGGCCACGGGAGATGCGGTGGAAGTGTTCAACGACCGCGGCTCCTTCAAGTGCCGCGTGAAGGCCAACGAGTCCATCCGCCCCGGCAGCGCGCGCATGTTCGAGGGGCAGACGGCCGACTTCCTCATCGAAGGCAACGTCCAGAACGTCACGAACGACGGCTACGTCGAGCGAGGCGCCGAGCTCATGTGCGGCCCGGTCATCCCGTTCTCCGATACCCTCGTCGAAATCAAGAAAGCGTAGGTGAGCGATCATGACCAAGCTTGGCATCGCCATCAACCTTGAGCGTTGCGTCGGGTGCAACACCTGCGCGAACGCCTGCAAGATGCAGAACAACATACCCATGAACATGCTGTACATCCGCGTGGAGACCGACGGCGTGGATACCGCCGACGGCGCGCAGGGGACGTACCCCGACCTCAGCCGCACCTACATCCCCGTGGCGTGCCAGCACTGCGAAAACCCCGCCTGTCTGAAGGTGTGCCCCGTGGGCGCCACGTACAAAGACGATATGGGTCGCGTGGAAATCCACTACGACAAGTGCATCGGCTGCCGCATCTGCATGGCCGCTTGCCCCTACAACGCCCGCGTGTTCAACTGGAGCGAGCCCGAGCGCGATCCCAACTGGAACTACGGCGACAAGGACGTGCCGGTGCGCCCGAAGGGCGTGGCGGAGAAGTGCACGCTGTGCAAGGAGCGCACCGACCGCGGCGACATCCCCATGTGCGTGCGCGTGTGCCCGGGCCGCGCCCGCGTGTACGGCGACTTGGACGATCCCGAGTCCGAGATCTCGAAGGTCGTGCGCGAGAACCATGCCTATCAGCTGCTCGAGGAGTTCGGCACCCGCCCGCAGCTCCGTTACTACAACGCGTAAGGGGGCCCAGATGGAAACGAAGCGAATCTCCCGTCCGGTCATGGTGGTTCTGGCCGTGATCGCCGCCGCGGGGGCGGCCGCCTGGATCTACCAGACCATGTTCGGTTTGGGCGTGACCGGCATGAACAACGGCACCTCCTGGGGCCTGTACATCGCCGCGTTCATGTTCTTCGTCGGCTTGTCCGCCGGCGGTTTGATCGTGGCCTCATCGGCATCGATCTTCCACGTCACCGAGTTCAAGAAGGTGGCGCTGCCGGCCGTGTGCGTGTCCACGGTGTGCATCTGCTGCGCGGGCCTGCTGGTCATCCTCGACCTCGGCGGCGTGGCGCGCATCTTCAACCTGATCATTTCCCCGAACTTCATCTCGCCTCTGTTCTGGGACATCTGCGTCATCTCGTGCTACCTGGTCATCAACCTGGTCTACCTGTACTTCATGACCTCGAAGAGGGCCGACAAGTCCAAGATCGCCATCGTGTCGCGCTTCGCCCTGCCCATCGCCATCCTCGTGCACACGGTGACGGCGTGGATATTCGGCCTGCAGATCGCTCGCGAGGGCTGGCATTCGGCCATCATGGGCCCCTTGTTCGTGGCCTCGGCCATGGACTCCGGCCTGGCGCTTTTGCTCATCGCGCTGGCGTGGATGAACCGCCGCGGCATTTGGGAGACGTCGAAGAAGCTCATGGGCATGCTGGCGGGCCTTCTGGCCACCTGCATCGCGGTCGACGGCTACATGGTGGGCTGCGAGCTGCTGACCACGGGCTATCCCGGTTCCGAGGGCGGCTGGCACGTGCTGTCGCAGATGTTCTTCGGTGCCACGGCCCCGTACTTCTGGATCGAGATCATCGTGGGCGTGCTCATCCCGTTCACCATCCTCGTGTTCGCGAAGAACCGCCAGAAGACCGGCCTCATCGTGTTCTCCTCGGCGTGCGTGGTGGTGGGCGTGTTCTGCAAGCGCGTGTGGCTGCTGTTCAGCTCGTTCATCACGCCGAACACCTTCGGCGGCCCGGGTCTCATCGACGGCACGTCGGCCGCTACCTCCGGCATGGACGTGTGGGCGGCGACCAGCTGGTACGCGCCCTCCTGGGTGGAGTATGCGGTGCTTCTCGGCGTCATCGCGCTGGGCGCGCTGGCCTTCCTCATCCTCGTCGAGCGCTTCATCATGAAGGCGAAGCCGACCGACCTCATCGACGCCGACGCGGCTGCCCACGGCGCGGCCGACGCGAAAGCGAGCTCACCCTCCTGCTAGCGTGCGCGACCTCCTCTCCGAGCACGCTGCGGCATCACGGCCCGGCAAGCGATCCCCGCGCTTGCCGGGCCTTTTTCGCGTTCTCGACGCTCGTATTCGTTCGGGGTGGCGCGAATGGGGGCGTTTTGGCACGTAGGGTAAGGCGTTGCTTCCTCGTCGCGACGTAGAATAGTTGGAAACCGGTTGTTCGCGTGCGCTGCATCGCAAGACGATGCGCCGCATAGGAGCAACCAGGCGGTTCGGCGTGAACGGAGTGGTCGCATGAAAGCTATGGGGAAGCGCGCGTTCTCGATGACGATGGCGCTGGTTCTGGCGCTGGGGCTTGTGCCGCAAGCCGCTTTCGCCGAGGAGCCCGAGGCGATGGTTCCCGTCGGCGAGGCGCCGACCGGCGAGACCCCGTCAGGGGAGACGGAAGAGCCCGCAGCCGACGTCTCCGATCGACCCACGCCTGAAAACGCTGCGCTCGGCGAGTCTCCGTCGGAGTCCGAAGATACCGAAGGAGCCGCAGACGCTCCCGCGACCACAGCCGACGATGCCGAGAATGAGGCTGCCCGCGCCTCTTTCGCAAGCGCCCCTACGAAGAGCCTGCATGATTTCGGCGATGGAAGCGGCCCGCAGGAGGCTATCTTCATCGAAAACGACGCCGAGCTGGCGAAGGTCGGGAAAGACCCCGCGTATCCGGCCGACGGGAACTACTACCTCGCATCCACGATGTATCGGCCGAAGTCCGATTTCGCTCCCATTGACGCGACGTTCACCGGGCGCTTCGACGGCTGCAACGCGCAAATCGAGCTCGCGATGGACGTTCGCTTCGTGTACGGCTCGGCCGACGGCGGCGTCTCCTTCCTGTCGATGTTTCGAGAGAACGCCGGCCTGATCGAGAATCTGCGCATAACCGGAACGGTCGCCACGTCCAATTCCCTCGAACCCGCAGCGGTCATGTACGCGTCGGCGCTGGCGTACAGGAACAGCGGCACCGTTCGCAACGTGAAGCTCGACTGCTCCATCGGGCCGGTGGGTCTGGTGGGCGGCATCGCGTGCTTTAACGAGAGCGGCGGCGTCATTGAAAACTGCAGCGCGGACGGCGACTTGCAAGGGGCCGCCATCGGCGGCATCGCGCTGGTGTCATCGGGCCGTATCGCGTCCTGCGAGAGCCATCTCGACCTCGTGGGACAGGGTGCGGGCATCGCCAGCACGGCGGAGGACGATGCGGTTTTCGAGAACTGCGTCAATTACGGGAACGTCACGGGCACAACTGCCGATGCGGCCGGCTGCTTCCTCTACTTCAATGACAACGCGCGCGCGAGCGGCTGCGAGAACTACGGCGCCGTGGCGAACGTCAGCACCGGCGGCAACTCGCTGACAGGCGGCGTTCTGGCGCACCTGGACGGCAAGGGCGTTTTGGAGAACTGCGAGAACCACGGCACCGTGTCGGGCGACGGATCGGTCGGCGGCATCGTGGGCAGCATCAGTCCCGAGATCGATTACGACTGCTACATCACGGGGTGCGAGAACAACGGAGCCGTGTCGGGGACGGGCGACGGCGTGGGCGGCATCGTGGGCGCCAACAACGCCGGCGTCTTGCTGTGCGTGAACCGCGGCTCCGTGCAGGGTCGCTCGGAGGTCGGCGGCGTGATCGGCGACAACAAGACGTTCGGCATGGCCCAGTCGCTTTTGAATTACGGCGACGTGAGCGGGGTGGACAGCGTGGGCGGCATCGCGGGAGCCACGTCGGCCACGCGGGTGATCTTCAAGGTGCCCATCGGGTTGGACCACGCGCTCGGCTTAGGCGCCAACTACGGTACCGTGACGGGAACCGGAACGGGCTGCGGCGGCGTGGTGGGCTACTTGAGCGGCCACTATCTGGAGGATTGCTTCAGCGAGGGTTCCGTGCGCGGCAACCTGCGGGTGGGCGGCGTCGTGGGCGACGCGAGCGCGGATATCGCGTACTGCTATTCCACGGGTGACGTGGAAGGCGAAAGCGCGGTGGGCGGCATCGCGGGCGACATGACGGACACGCCCATGCCGCGCAGCTTGAGCTACTGCTACGTTGCGGGCGGCGTCTCAGGCTCGGACGATGTGGGAACGTTCGTCGGCGCGCGCAACAAGAGCACGGGAAGCTCCCGCTTGAGCCATCTGTACTACAACGCCGACCGCGTGGATCTCCCCCCGGTGGGCGACAGCTCGACAAATGGCAACGACGTCTACGTCGAGGGGCGCACGACCGACCAGATGCTGGAAGAGGGTTTGCGCGACGAGCTGGGCGACAGCCGCTGGTCGTACACGAGCGAGTGCTCGACATCGCAGGATGGCGCGTTCGAGTTGCGCTGCTACCCGATGCTGGCTCCCTTCGCGCCGGGCGGGGCGGCGGCTGCGCTCGGCATCGGCTACTCCGGCATCGCATCGCGGCACGATTTCGAAAGCCAGGAGCTGGACGGCGCGGCAGAGCCGGTGTTCGAGGAGTTCGCCTTCCTCTATACCGCAGACGATCTTCTTGAGGCTGCGAATCATCCCGATCGGAACTACGTGCTGGCAAACGACATCTCCGTGGGCACGGAGTTCGTCGGGTTGGGCGGCGCGCAGGGGTATCGCGGCAAATTCGACGGCAGGGGGCATACCGTCACGATGACGTACGCCGCGGCTGGATTGGCGGCCGTGCTCGACGGCGGCAGGATCATGAACGTGAAGGTGGGCGGCATTCTGCGTGCCGGCAGCGAACTGTGCGGCTCCCTTGCGGGCGAGGTTCGCAGCAACGCGATGCTGTACAACTGCATAGGCGCCGTGACGCTCGAAGACGGCACGGCCGGCGGCGTGGCGGGGCTCGTGTCGGGCGACGACGTGCTCATCCGCGCGTGCGCGTGCGAGGAAGACATCATGGTGCCGGATGCCGACGGCGCAGGCGGCCTGGTGGGCACGGTGACGGGCGATCGGCTGCACGTTCGGGATTGCCGTGTCGAAACGGACTTCCTGTGGGGCGGTGATCGCACGGGCGGCCTGGTGGGAAGGCTTGCGGGCGACGACGCGCGGATTTCCGATTGCACCGTGCGCGGCGAGGTTCAAGGCGAGGATATGACGGGCGGCCTGGTGGGCGAGCTGTCCGGTGCGAACGCGCAGATAACGAACTGCACGCACGCAGGCAAGACTTACGGCGCTTCGACAAGCGGAGGGCTCGTAGGCAGCTTGTCGGGCGCGAACGTGCGGGTGACAGGGGCTTCCCATGACGGACTCGTCTCTTGCTGGGGCGGCAAGATCGGCGGCGTCGTCGGGCGGCTGTCGGGCGCGGGCGCGCATCTGGAAAGCGTCTCATGCAGCGGAAGCGTTGTCGGACATGACGCGACCGGGGGTTTCGTCGGCGAGCTGGCGGCGGACGATTTCGCGCTTGCGTCGTACACGAACACGGTTCCCGTGCGCGGCGACAGCGGCGTGGGCGGCATCTACGGGCTCATGACGGGTGCGCGCGCGACTCTGTCCGGATGCGCCAACGACGCCGCCGTGAGTGTCAACGAGGACGCGAAGAAGCCTCAGGGGGTCGGCGGTCTGGTGGGCCGGGTCGAGGGCGAGGGCGCCGTGCTGGACGGGTGCTCGAACATCGGCGCAGTCAGCGGCGACAGATACACGGGCGGCATCGTGGGCAGCATGGCGGCTGCGAACGCCGTCGTGCGCTCTGCCGAAAACGACGGCAAGGTGACGGGCGGCTACTCGACCGGCGGCCTGGTCGGTCGCGCGGAGGGTGACGGCGTGCGGATCGAAGCCGGCTCGAACATGGCCAGCGTGACGGGCAGCGACTCCACCGGCGGCCTCGTTGGCTCCGTCTACCGTATCGATGGCGTGTCCGCTTCGTACACCATCGGCAAGGTGACGGGCGGCGAAGGAGTGGGAGGCGTCGCGGGATCCTTGGAAGGTTCGACTTCGGGTTCGACGAGGATCGAAGGATGCGCCAATCACGCTTCGGTGCTCGGAAGGAACGAGGCGGGCGGCGTCGTGGGCGAGATGAGCGATTCGTATTCCGCGAACGGCTCTGTTCGGGAATGCCTCAACATCGGCGAGGTTTCCGCCGAGGAGCAGAAGCACGCCTACGTGGGCGGCATCGTGGGCCGCTACTACGCTTACGGCACGATCAAGGATTGCTATAACGGCGGGCGGGTGACCGCGCCCGACATCGAATCGAGCTACGTGGGTGGCATCGCGTCCTACTCGTCGGGGCTGCCCGGCAAGGTGGAGAGCTGCTGGTACGCAACGGAGGCGAACGCGCAGATCAAAGGAGCGCTTCTGTCCAACAGCGGCTCTGTGAAAGACGACGAGTTCGACAACGTGGGCGGACTTTCCATCGTTGACATGACCGGCGACGGCGCGCTGTCCGCGCTCAAGTTCTCGGAGCCGGAGAAGTGGCGGACGCGGGCGAACGAGGGAACTGCCGCGCAAGAGGGCGCGACCGCGCAAGTCATGAACTACCCCGCGCCCGCCGTGCTGGCCGAGCGCGACGGCTATCCGTGGCCACGCATCGAGAGCCGTATCGTGGACATCACGCCCGACATGCTCGAGCAAACGAAGACGTACGAGGGCAAGCCGACGGCGTTCGATCTGGAGCTTCCCGGCAACCCTCACTACACGGTGAAATACTGGTACGGTTTCGGAGGGAGCTGGGATTGGACGGACGTGCCGCCGACGGTGCCGAGCGCCGAGCCTTATCTGGTCAGCATCAAGATAGACGAACCGTACTACACGGCAAACGGCGAAACCGACGACAACGGATGCTTCGAGGGCCATCTCACCATCGAAAAGGCCCCCTGCATCATCAAAGCCGACGACAAGACCATATTGAAGGGCGAGGAGGCCGTCTATACCTACACGGCTGAGGGGCTTGTGAACGGGGAGACGGCTGACGTGATCGAAGGTGTGGGCGATCCGATCGTGGACAGCCCATGGGAGCTCGGCACGCATACGATATCCTTCTACCTCTCTCAAGACGATTGCTACGATCTCACCTTGGTTCCCGGCACGCTGACGGTGACCCAGGACAGCGCGGAGGGGCGCTTCGTCGTCAGCGGCGAGAAGGGCGGAAACGGTCACGATGACTGGTACGTGGGTCCCGTCACCATCGCGCCGGACGGGCGTGACGGCTACGATCTCATACGCGATCAGAGAAGCGCGGCGTGGAAGAGCTCGCTCACCATCACGAGCGACACGCCGCAAGCCGTGCTCGAGACCATCGAGGTGAAGAAGTCGTCGACAGGGGCGTACACATCGAAGTTCGACGTGCCGCTCAACGTGTGCACCGCCCCGCTTGCGCTGACGCGACTCTCGGTCGTGCGCGGATCGGCTTCCTGCGACCCGGCGAGCTCGATGCTGGAGATGACCTTCAATCAGCTTGTGGAGAAGGGGACGGGGCTCGTCATATTGCGAAGCGAGCTGGGCGGCGAGCTCGCCCGCGTCGAGGCGCTCGGCGATCGCGTTCGGGTTTCCGATGACGGAATGACGATCAGGCTTCTTCTGCCCCGGGTGCTCGAAGCGGGACGGTCCTACCTCGTCACTCTCGACGAAAGCGTCTTGTACAGTCGGTGGGGCGCGCGGCTCGGCATAGGTGGAGG
Source organism: Eggerthella sp. BIOML-A4 (assembly GCF_009875575.1). NCBI lineage: Bacteria > Bacillati > Actinomycetota > Coriobacteriia > Eggerthellales > Eggerthellaceae > Eggerthella > Eggerthella sp. BIOML-A4. Next base: position 306,770 of record NZ_WWRX01000004.1, read on the forward strand.
AACGTGGCGGTTCAGCGTGGCGGCCGATGGGTCGATCGACGAGTGGGCGCTCTTCGTGTCTCACGGTGGTCTGCCGGGCGATGCCGGCTCAGCGTCCGTAGCGCGCCCGCTTGCGCGCACGGGCGATCCGCTGGCTCCGTTCGGCGCGGGGGCGGCGGTCGCGGCGTTTGCAGCGGCGTCCGCGGTGCTGGCGTGCGTGATCGGACGGAGGCGCGCGATTCGGCGTCGTTGACGTACGCGAAAGCGAGCTCACCCTCCTGCTAGCGTGCGCGACCTCCTCTCCGAGCACGCTGCGGCATCACGGCCCGGCAAGCGATCCCCGCGCTTGCCGGGCCTTTTTCGCGCCAGGCATCTTCCCGTCGTTTTCCCGCTTTTGTTGGTGCGTTCGGGGCGAATTCCGAGAAGAGCGCTTGGGATATTTGCTATGATAGTCAAACTATATCGAGCCGAGAAGGAAGGAACACGCATATGACGCGCAAGATCAACATCTTCGATACGACGCTTCGCGACGGCGAGCAGTCGCCGGGCGCCTCCATGAACACCGAGGAGAAGCTGGTCGTGGCGCGTCAACTTCTCCGGCTCAACGTGGACGTCATCGAGGCGGGCTTCCCCATCTCGAGCCCCGGCGACTTCGAGTCCGTCCGCCGCATCGCGGAGCTCGCAGGCGACCAGGCAACGGTGTGCGGCCTCACGCGCGCGGTGGAGAAGGACATCGACGCCGCGGCCGACGCGCTCAAGTACGCCAAGCGTCCGCGCATCCATACCGGCATCGGCGTGAGCCCGAGCCACCTGCGCGACAAGCTGCGCATTACCGAGGACGAGTGCGTCGAGCGTGCGGTCAAGTGCGTGAAGTACGCCCGCAACTTCGTCGAGGACGTACAGTTCTACGCCGAGGACGCGGGCCGCTCCGACTACGACTTCCTCGTGCGCGTCATCGAAGCCGTCATCAAGGCCGGCGCCACGGTGGTGAACATCCCCGACACCACGGGCTACTCGCTGCCCGAGGAGTTCGGCGCGCGCATCAAGTACCTCATGGACCATGTGGACGGCATCGAGAAGGCCACGGTGTCGGTGCACTGCCACAACGACCTCGGCATGGCCACCGCGCTGTCGCTGGCGGGCGTGAAGAACGGTGCAACCCAGGTGGAATGCACCATCAACGGCTTGGGCGAGCGCGCGGGCAACACGGCCATGGAGGAAGTGGTCATGGGCATCAAGATGCACGGCGACGAGCTGGACGCCTGCACCGAGATCAACACGCGCGAGTTCATCAAGGCGAGCCGCCTCGTGTCGTCCATCACCGGCATGAACGTGCAGGCCAACAAGGCCATCGTGGGCGCGAACGCCTTCGCGCACTCCTCCGGCATCCACCAGGACGGCGTGCTGAAGAAGCGCGACACCTACGAGATCATCGACCCGGCCGACGTGGGCGCGGGCACGAGCCAGATCGTGCTCACGGCGCGCTCGGGGCATGCGGCCTTGAAGCACCGTCTGGAGGAGCTGGGCTACGAGCTGGAGGGCGAGGCGCTCGACCAGGTGTACGAGGCGTTCCTCAACCTGGCCGACAAGAAGAAGGAAGTGTACGACGAGGACCTCGAGAGCCTCGTGAACGAGCGCGACCGCAACGAGAGCGCCCTCTACGCGCTTGAGGGCGTGCAGGTGAGCACGGGCTTCCCGCTGACCCCGACGGCCACGGTCACGCTGCGCAACGCGGCCGACCAGGTGGTCACGGCCTGCGAGTACGGCACGGGCCCGATCGACGCGGTGTACAAGGCCGTGAACAAGATCGTGCAGGTGGACAACGAGCTGACCGAGTTCTCGGTGCAGTCCGTCACGCGCGGCATCGACGCGCTGGGCGAGGTGACCATCCGCGTGACCGCGCCCGACGGCGGCGTGTACACGGGCCGCGGCGCGGACAACGACATCATCGTCTCGTCCACGAAGGCCTACCTCAACGCGCTGAACCGCCTGCTCAACGACAAGCAGGAGCATCGTCGCTAGCGCGCGAAGCGAACCGGCAGCGG
>NZ_WWRX01000004.1:308802-314441 GCF_009875575.1 Eggerthella sp. BIOML-A4
GCCCGTCCTCGGACGGGCCGCCGTCGTTTCCGGAGGAGCTCGGTGCGAAGCGGCCTTCCATTGAGCTCGGCGCTTGAAAACGGCGTGCGAGCGTGCCTCGGTGCGCTCGATGCTCTCCATGAGGAAGGGGCCTGAACGCGCTGTAACGTTCCTTTCGGGTTGAAGCCATCGCAGCGTGGAAGAAGGCCTGCGGAAGCCGGATGCCGCTTCGCCCGTCTGCTGCCCGTGTTTAACAGGAAAGCCCTTAGCGGAGTCACAAAAGTCACCGCTGTGAAGAGGGATCCGGGCTCTGAAGCGCCCAGGGATGGCATTCGGCATCCTTCCGATCTTGCATGTCGCGCGTTTGCGCAGGTCAGTGATCGCGACGGCGGCGGTTTCCCTTGCATCGAGCTTCACAGCGGTGACTTTTGTGAGTCGGTGTCCGATTCCGCTGCTGAAACGACGTTGGGCTCGCTTGGCGGTGCTCGATTCCGCTGCTGAAGCGAGGTCAGGATCGCACGGCGGCGCGCAACGGCCGATCCGGCGGGTTGCGTCGGCGCCTGCCGAGACGATTGCCGGGGGAGGGCGGCCTTTGGGCTCGATTCCGCTCAGGTACGTTGCGGACCCTCGTTCGACGTTTTCTCGTCTCTACCGTTCGCTCCCTTCCGAATGCCGCTCGCGAACGTCCTCTGTTCCGTAATTGTTACCCATGGTGCACCAATCGAGGAAACAGTACCGTTCGTGTAAACAGTTGGCAACGAGGACGGCGGTTCGACGCGCAAGGGTGTATCTTCATGGCAACGGCCTTAGGGGCCGCGCAGCGGGCATGCGATGCGTCGCCCGCCGCCGGATGCGCGTTGGGAGACGGTGCGAAGGCGGGGGCGGGAAGCGGCATGCAACACTCATGCGAAAGGAAGTACCCATGAACAACCCTGCTCAGAAATCCTATCAGCTCTACATCGGCGGCGAATGGGTCGACGCGTCGGACGGCGGCACGCTCGACGTGTACTGCCCCGCCAACGGTGAACAGCTTTCCGTTATTGCCGATGCCACCAAGGAAGACGTCGACCGCGCGGTCGACGCTGCTTGGGAGGCGTTCGAAACCTGGAGCAAGACCACGAAGGCCGAGCGCGCTATTATCTTGAACAAGGTGGCCGACCTCATCGAAGAGAACGCCGAGAAGCTCGCTTTGTTGGAGTCGCTGGACAACGGCAAGCCCATTCGCGAGACGCGCGCCATCGACGTGGCGTACTCGGTCGATCATTTCCGTTACTTCGCCGGCGTGCTGCTGGCCGATACGGGAGAGGCCGACATGCTTCCGGGCAACATGATGTCGCTCGTGCTGCACGAGCCCATCGGCGTCGTCGGTCAGATCGTGCCGTGGAACTTCCCGTTCCTTATGGCGGCTTGGAAGCTGGCCCCCGTGCTGGCCGCCGGCGACTGCACGGTGTTCAAGCCCTCGTCCACGACCTCGCTTACGGTGCTCGAGCTGGCGAAGCTCACCGAGGGCGTCATCCCGGCCGGCGTGTTCAACGTGGTCACGGGCCGCGGCTCGAAGTCGGGTCAGTACATCCTCGACAACCCGAAGATCAGCAAGCTGGCCTTCACCGGTTCCACCGAAGTGGGCCGCGATGTCGCTCGCGCAGCGGCCGAGCGCCTTATCCCGGCCACGCTGGAGCTGGGCGGCAAGTCCGCCAACATCATCTTCCCCGACGCCAAGTGGGACATGATGCTGGACGGCATCCAGTTGGGCATCCTGTTCAACCAGGGCCAGGTATGCTGCGCCGGCAGCCGCATCTTCGTGCACGAGGACATCTACGACAAGTTCGTGCAGGACGCGTGCGAGGCGTTCGGCAAGGTGAAGGTTGGCCTGCCTTGGGAGGATGACACCCAGATGGGCAGCCAGATCGACCAAAACCAGATGAACAAGATTCTCGAGTACGTCGAGATCGCCAAGCAGGAGGGCGGCCGCGTTCTCTGCGGCGGGGAGCGTGCGACCGAGGGCGAGCTCGCCAAGGGCGCGTTCCTGAAGCCGACGCTCATCGAGGTGCCGAACAACTCCTGCCGCGTTGCCCAGGAAGAGATTTTCGGGCCCGTGGCCGTGGTCATCAAGTTCAAGGACGAGCAGGAGGTCATCGACCTGGCCAACGACTCGGTGTACGGTCTGGGCGGCGCTGTCTGGACCCGCGACATCAACCGCGCCTTCCGCGTTGCGCAGGGCGTCAAGACCGGGCGCATGTGGGTGAACACCTACAACCAGATTCCGTCCGGTGCGCCGTTCGGCGGCTACAAGGAGTCCGGCATCGGCCGCGAGACGCACAAGGTGATGCTCGAGCACTACACCCAGACGAAGAACATCATGATCAACCTGGGCGAAGAGCCGAGCGGCTTCTACCCGGCGAAGTAATGCGCATTCGATAGCTCTTACTGTATGCAGGCGGCCTTCGGGTCGCCTGCTTCACGTTCTGTCGTTTATTGCGTGTTCGGTCTACAGCATGCGTCTGAGTTGCTGCTCTTTGATCTCGTTCTCAAGCGATGAGTGAACGATATTGCAAAACGGCCCCACGCCTTCCATGATGTCGTGCTTCTTCGGATTGACCGTCTGGCCGATAAGATAGGACAAAAACGCTCCCGTGTAGATCTCGGCAAGGAAATCAACGCTCTCTTCCCTAAGGTGGCGGTTGCTTAAAATGAAACGCACGTCGTCTTTGAGGGCGGGCACGTAAAGCCGGTACAGGTAGTCTCGAAGGCTGTTCTGCCCGCTGTCGTGTAGCACTTTGGCGTAATAGCTCCTTCGGGCTTCGAAACAGTCGGCCAGCGTCTGAAAAAATCCTGCCTGATCAAGCGATCTCACGCCCTTCTTGTTGAACATATAGTAAGGATGCTGCGCGAGCGGGTCTTTCCCTGTTTCATCGTGTTCGTACACCAACAGGTTCTCGTCGAAGCGTTTACGGAGCAACATTCCTAAATCGCAACGGAATATCCAGGCGATGAGATGATTCTTGTCGACGAAATGATAGTAGAAGGTTTTGCGGTTCTTCCCCGAAGCGGCAACGATATCCGATACGGCTATCTTTTCGGGGGGCTCGTGCTCGGTAAGCGACACGAACGTTTCTGCGATGAGCGACATGGTGTTCATCGAGCCCATGACGACCTCCTTGTACGTGGAGCGCGGTTCTTCCGGTAGGCTCTCTGCGGATTTCCTCGCCGGTTGCCTGTTGTTGATTATACGAGGTTTTTGGTGAAGTGTTAGACAGAAACGACGATATGTTGGTATGCGATGAGTCGTGTTGTACGGGCTTTCTCTATGAATTAGCCGCCTCCCCATAGATTCTCTCTATGTCTCTTCCCTTGTAACTGCAGTTTCCCTTCGCAAAGTCGGACGAAAACGGGTCGATGTCCGTTACGCGACTAAATATTGCAACAGATCGAAGTATTTGGGTATCCATGACGAGTGATGGCGAGCGTATGCTTGCAGCAGGATCCGTCGGGAACGAGTCGACGGTTCAAGAGGCGCCTATGAAACCCTTACGAGGAGGATACCATGGACTTTGCTATGACCGACGAGCAAGAGCTGCTCCTGGAAAGCGTTCGCGAGTTCTGCGATCGGTATTTCACCGAGGACGTCATCAAAGAGATGTACGAGACTGGCGACATGCCTGACGAGATCGCCGAGGCGTATCGCGATGCGGGCTTCGGTCTTATGGGCATCCCCGAGGAATACGGTGGAATTCCCTGCGACAAGGTCACGCTCGGCATGATGATCGAGGAGCTGTATCACTCCAGCGGGTGCAACCATATCCTGTATCAGAACTCCCTCACGGCGTTCGATATCGTCGAATTCGGCACGCCGGAGCAGATTCAAAAGTACATGGACGCGTACATGGAAACCGGATGGCCGCTGTGCTCGCTTTCCATCTCCGAGCCCGGTGCCGGCTCTGACAACCGCAACATGTCGTGCACGGCCAAAAAGCAGGATGACGGGACGTATCGTCTGAACGGGCAGAAGACGTGGGTGACCATGGGGGCCAAGCTTCCGTACACCATCGTCGTGGCCAAAGACGAAGATCCGTCACGAGAGAACGACAAGATGTCGCTGTGGATGATCGAGATGGATCGTCAGGGCGTTTCCACGGCTGGCCTGCATAAGATCGGCCAGCAGTGCATCCCGTTCTGCGAGGTGTATTTCGACGACGTGGTGCTGACGGAAGAGGATCGCGTCGGCACGCCGGGCGAGGGCTTTATGATGGTCATGAAGAATTTCGAGGTGGAGCGTGCTCTGCTGGTTGCCGAGCAGCTTGGCCTCGCTCAGGCCGCCATGGAAGACGCGGTGACGTACGCCAACCAGCGCATCGCCTTCAACAAGCCCATTGCCAATTTCCAGATGACGCAGGAGAAGCTCACTGAAATGGAGATCCGCCTGCAGAACACCCGCAATATGCTGTACAAAACGCTGTGGGAGCTCGACAACGACGTTTCAGTGCAGCTCGACTCTGCCCTGTTGAAGCGTTACGGCTGCACGGAGTGCTTTAACGTCGCTGACATGGCGCTGTCTATCTTCGGCGGTATCGGCTATACGACCGAAGTGCGCGTTGGGCGCATCTGGGCTGATTGCCGTGGCAACCTGTTCGGTGGCGGTACGCCTGAAATCATGGCGTACATTGCCGGTCGTCAGGTGGCGAAGAAATACCGCGCATAAGCGCCATCCTCTGAATGTAGAACGAAAGGAAGGTAAGCATGAACATCGTGGTTTGCTGCAAGGTCGTTCCCGACGACCAGGATATCCAGGTTGCCGCCGACGGCACACTGGACTACTCGAAGGCCAAGCCGATCGTGTCCGCCTACGACCTGAACGCCATCGAGGCCGCCGCCCAGCTGGCTGACGGCGGGCGCGTGGTGGCGGTGACGGCGGGCCCTGCCGACATCGACGACTCCAAGCTGAAGAAGAACATCCTCGCCCGCGGCGTCGACGAGCTGTACATGACGGCCGACGACGCGTGCAAGGGCCTTGACGCGCATGCCGCTGCCGCCGCGCTGGCCGACCTGGTGGCGAAGGCGGGCGAGTACGACCTGATCCTGTGCGGCGACGGTTCCGCCGACGACTACGCGCAGCAGGTGGACGTGCAGCTGGCCGCGCGTCTGGGGCTGCCCTCCGTCAACGGCGCGACGAAGATCGAGGCGGGCTCCGGCTCGGTCACGGTCGAGCGCACGCTCGAGGACGTGGTGGAGGTCGTCGAGGCGCCGCTGCCGTGCGTCGTGTCGGTCGCTCCCGACATCGCGCTGCCCCGCATCCCCGGCATGAAGGACATCCTCGCCGCCGGCAAGAAGCCGATGGGCGTGGCCGGCGCCGACGGCGCCTACGAGAGCGCCCTCGAGGTCCTGTCCTGCAAGGCCCCCGAGCAGGCCGAGCGCAAGCTCGAGGTCATGGACGCCTCCGAGGACGGGGCGATCGAGAAGTTCGCGGCGGCCCTCAAAGCGGCCCTGTAGTCGAAAGGTGGAACCACAATGAAAGCACTCGTTATCGCTGAACGCGCGGATGCCGCTCGGGAGCTTTGCGCCGGCGCCCGCACCATGGCCGACGAGGTCGTGCTCGTCTCCTTCGGCGAGGCCCCCGAGGCCGTCGCCGATAAGATCGCCCGCATCTCCGTGCCGGAAGGGAC
>NZ_WWRX01000005.1:0-58821 GCF_009875575.1 Eggerthella sp. BIOML-A4
CGCTCGGCGATGCGGCGCTGCTCGGCGAGGGGCGGCACGGGGATCAGGTACCTCTTCACCGTCTCTTGCGCAAGCTCCTTCTGCTTCGTTGAACCGCTCGCCTGATCCTCGATAACGGATTGGACCGACGGGCCCGCAAAGTAGAGGAACGCATATTCGTAGCGCAACCAGTCGGGCACGGTCCTGATGACCGTAACGTGGCTGTCGGCAACCGCCCACCCGTAAGGGTTTTGGTTCGAATCGTAGACGGCCATGCGGCCAAGGGTGCCCAGCCCCGTCGAGTTCCAGAGCAGGTCGCCGTCAACGAGCAGCCTCTCCTCGGCATACGATGCAACGCTGTTCGGGTCGACGAACTTCGCCCTCTCCAGCGAGAACCCTGACCATTGATTGCATTTCTGAGCGACAACGGGATATTTTTTTTCGAGTGAGTACTTTGGCGATTTGCCGCGCTGTATGTAGGTGGTAATGCCCTCCAGCCTTGCCCACTCCCAGCCTTCAGGGATATCGAACGGGATCTCGTCGTCGATGCAGACGGGCTCGCCCTTGCTGCGCTTCTCATAGCGGGACCCATCGGAAGTGCTTCGGCAAGAATAACGAAACTAACAGGTCAAATGCCCCTATGGGTACCAACGAGCTTAGCTGGGTACTAAATGGGTGCCAAACAAAATGCGACCTTGGCTAAATCAAGACCCTATATCGAAACTGGCTACGCGATAATTGCAGCATATAGAGAACGCACCTTGATAAAGAAATATCCTGATATTCGGTGTAATCCCAGTTCATGACGACCATAAACTCAAACGGCTTGCTGCAGAAAACCGATATGGTACAAAAAGAAAAGTGTCTCTTGATGCCACGAGGCACTACTGATAAGTAATACTCTTTTGAACGGAATCACTCGCACTCGATGAATGCATTTGCACGTTGCATATCAGTATGTGTCATCAAGTATCACCTCGTGCTACTACGTCCGAATCAATCGCGAATCAAACGTTGATTCATTTCTGTCGGGATGATGATACCGCATTTCCCGCCAAGGAGAAGCCCGTACAATCACTCCCTGTCTCTCCTGCGGGAGTAGTTGCGGGTGGCTTTGCGAACGTTCCTCTTTTCCGAATCGGTGCACGATGGAGCAGGGCGGTGCAGATTGCGCCGATATTACATAGAAACCAAGATAATCAGCTATTAACTAGTCTTGAATTTCCGTCTTATTCAGGCGATCGATGAAAGCTCTAATTTTCTCCTCGCGTTCTTTTGCAGTAGATAATTTGCCCGCTTCGTCTTGCTGCTTCTCCCGACGTTGAACGAAATCGATTAAGAACTCAGCGTATCTGCGTGCTTTCGCGCTCTTATCGTCATCCAATCCCTCTTCGATCGTAAAGCAATCTTCATTAAGATTTACATCGCTCGAGGGAGAAGTGACTTTTAGTAAGAAGTCTGAGTAATCCTTAGACACGTTCAGGTCGTAGGACAGATCATCAAGGGAAATGATTACATGCCCGTCCTTGTTAATCGTTACCATTCTGTTCTCCGATCTTGAAATTGTATTTGTTAAGCCTCATCTTCAGATAGCGCTCACCGCCATCAAGCACATCGGCGATTGACTGCTTGGTGTGCTTATCGTTTAACACTCCGCATCTATACGAAATATTGTCGTCATCGTTGTTGCATACAACTACAGTCCTTGCGTCACCGTTGACGATAATCGGAGCAGAATGGCTCACGACGAAAAACTGAACATCCAGCTTGAGCTTCTTCAGTCTATCGATAAGGAACTCTTTTATGGTTGCGACATCAAGATTGTCCTCAGGTTGATCCAAAACTATGTATACCCATTTTCCTGCTGACACTTGATCGTTGAGGAATAGCTTTAGTAACGCCTGCGCTTTCATGCCGGGGGACATGTCGTCAATCTTCTTACCAGCAATAACCACGCAGCTTTTTAGTTCAATCGAATCGCTTGCCAACTTTTCAAGTAAGTCGAAGTAATGGTTGTAGTAGGAAAGCAAGCCTTGGTTTTTTACACTCCGAAATTTTGTTCCATTAAACAATTTATGCATATCGGTCTTGTTTGATCGTTCAAGAAAAGCGTGAGCAAGAGCGTTTATTCCTGTGGGAACAAGCGCTCTAACGAGATCATTGAACGCTGCGCAATCATCGTGGACTAAGCTAACGACAATCTGCTCACCGTCATTTGTCAGTTCTACCGGCTGAATTGGATCGAGCATCTGCTCATATGCTTTTTGAGCTTCGTTGTTCAGGTGTTCGAGAGACTCCCGCAGTTCGAAAAGTTCATCGTAGAACGTATTTGCGGCCTTCGTTTTCTCGTCGTATTGATGGCGTTTGGTTGACCCGCTGGAGTTGTTGCATTCATGGAGCATTTCAAAAAACAGAGTCACGTTTTGCTCACGTTGGCTAAACCACGCCTCGTCTATTTCGCCAAGAAGCGATATGAATCCACTGACTCTTGTCGAGAGAACTTTGATGTCGCTCTCAATAGCGCGCGATTCCCTCTCCAACTCATCAAAAAGAGATCTATCTTCTGGATAATCGTCACTGAATTTGATGAGCTTGCTCTTGTCTTCCAGAGCTTCTGTCGCTTCAGATATCTCCCTAAGATGCTTGATGGCGTTTTCCACTTGCGGAAAAGCCTTGACTGGAGTTGTCGGCGCAGTAAGAGTTATGCCGGACGGCATCTCCTCCTCAAGATGGTCGATATGAACTGGGCCGGAATCATACTTTTTCTCAAACGCTGCAAGTAGGTCCTTCTCAAGTCTGAGGACGTCTTTATACCGCTGCTTTGCCGCATCGATTGACTTTGCTGCGTTCTCCTTTAATGGCGAAATTATTTCACCGAGAAAAGGAATCTCTTCGTATCTGCCATCCGCATATATATTTTCGAGCTCGCCTTGGCTAAGGTACAAGCATGGTGGACGGTCTTTTGTGGGAATGCCGCCATGGGTTAAAAATCGGACGGAATCAGAATCGACGAATGCCGCATATGTATCCAGTCCCTTGTCTGCCAATAAGCTTGCCAATAGGGTCTTTCCGCTTCCTCTTGACCCAACTATGCCGTTGTACCCAGGGCTGAAAGGCAGTGTGATTGTTTCGCTATTTTGCCTACCACCGTCTGTCCATACATTAAAGCTGACTGATTCTAAGAATTTTGTAGTGTTTGATTGTGGAAGGATGGAGCATGCGTCAGAAGTTCGAATGCGACTTTCTGGATCGCTGATTGCCAACAGGAGAGAATCGAGATCGCAATCAAAATCTATCCAGGTGTACTTTTTCCCGATATCGCCGATTTTCCCCGCATCGCTGAAAAGGAAGGCTGCCACGGTGGTATTCAGTTCTGAAGCTAGGCCGTCCGATATATATTTCCGACTCTTTTCACCGCCTTCAACCGCCATTGCATGGCTGTAATAAAACAGCCTGTCTTTATAATCCAGGTTCTTTTTCGACCTATTTGGTAGGTACTCTGACAGACTCTTGTCTTTATTCTCATGTGGAACAAAGAAATGCGGTATCGCCGCTGCCCTTTCTTGAAATTCTTCGAGATAGATCGCAGTTGCTTCCGCTGCTTTGGAGAACGATTTACAATCAAGCAATTCCAGATTTTGTATTTTTTCAGCTTTGCCGTCATCGTCGCTGTCAATGAGTTCGTTCTTGATAATCGCCGAGATGAAAAGTTCTCTTACGATAGCTGCCATCTCTTCGGCATGATTCATCGAAAACCATACGATGGCATGGAAGCGACCTTTCCCACCGGTTTCTAAGCCGTAGGCTTTGATCGTTTCGTCCTTTAGCATGACGTCTATCTCGACGCCTCCAAAGAGGACTTTCCCTTTACCCTTCATTTGGCTCTGTAGATCGGTCAGCAGTTCAACATCTATGCTGTTGTGATCCGTTATTGCAAGGACATCTAATTCGCTCTTGAGTACAGCCCGAAAAAAAGTAGCTTTGTCATATCTCCTGCTAAAGCACGAGCTTGAATGCACATGCATATCACATTTTTTGAAAGTATTGATAGTAAGGCCAGCATCACGCATTTATGCTCCTCCTACTCTTCGCTGGCATCCAGCGGCATCTCGAAGGAGAGCTCGCTGGCATCGATCTCGCAGATATCGAAGACGCATTTCAGCAAGTCGATTTTTGCCGCAGTGCTGGATGCGGTGCGAGCGTAGACTCCGTTCGCGATCTTCGAATGCCCTGCGGATTCTGTGCTGCAAAATGCCGTTCCAGGATAGTTCGATCCGTCGACGAGCGAGTGTATCTTCGCCGGCTCCAGTTCATATACCAGTTGCAGGACTTTCGCCATCATGTCGTTCCACTGCGTCGCAATATATCGAACCCCTATGAAGCTGAAAGCGGCGATCCTCCTGCCGGTGAATTCGGTGTCGGAATCGAGCTCGGCAACCTCGGGAAGAGCCTTCGAGGGCTCGTACGAGGACTCAGGCAGTGGCCAGGTCTCGAGGAACTGCTCTTCCAGCATCCTCTCGCGCACTCTGAGCTGCTCTTCGCCCCAGGTTTCCTGCTGGCCGATCCAGTGGTTCATCCTGAATCCGCTGGACCTGAAGCCGTCCCTCATATCTCGCTTCTGCTCAAAAGGCCTGTTGCTGTAGTCTGAGTTGTACGCGGTGACGGTGAGGTTGGCCATCTTGTGGCACCACTCCTCGTGGATGCGCTCCCAGTCATCGCCCAGGGTCTCCTTCCATTGGGCGTTCAGCGTCTGGGGCATGACGTGCTCGACGGAGAAGCTGCCCTCCTCGAGACCTTTGACGACAGAGACGCGCTCCTCGCTCGAACCGTTCTCGAGCCTGTCGTAGAGGTAGAGCTTGCGGTTCTGGATGCGGTAGAAGTCGCGCGTGTCGAGTGCGTAGAGGAACTCCTCGTTGTCGGGGAAGCGCCCAGTGCCGCTCTTATGGGTCAGGACGTATTTGACCACCTCGGCGTAATCGGCTCCATCGGAAACGCCCTTCAGCACGTCTCCGTGCAGCGTCTCGAACACCTTGTTCAAGGCGTTGGCAGGCACGCCGCACACCCATCTCCTGAACAGGTACGAGTCAATCATCCACAGCACCGCGGAGACCGAATCGTCGTCGATGTCGCCTTGGGCTCGGTACTCGAGCAGGTTGAGAAGGTAGGGTCTGGTGACCGACGCGTCGAAGACCCTGATGGCCTCGAGGGCGGAATCGATGCTCTTCACGCCTGTATTTGGGTGAATGCAGGTTTTGTAATGCTTCGAATAGTTCAGAAGCTCTTCGAACAGGGCCTTCGTGTCGAGGCTGAGCACTCCGCCGTCGGGATCGTGGAACTTCTTAGTTGTATACGTCCTAAACGCCGGATACACCTTCTTGATAGCGGGGGTCTTCGCCTCCATAGCAGAAAGGTAGAAGCGGATGTAGTCGCTCACCTTGTAGTCGGTGTTGCGTTCGACCGGATTCCAATAATCGTCGTAGTAAATCTCCTGAAGTTCTGGGTCGAGATTCATGAGGACGAAGTTTCTGATCTTGTCGGCCTCGGAAAGGTCGAGTCCCGTCGAGTTCAGGCTCTCGAAGATCAGCTGGGCATCGTCTTTGGGGTCGAGGGTGATGTCGATAACGCAAAGGGACTTGATAGCTTCGTAGAGCTCGTTGACGGAGATGTCCATCTTTTCGATGCGGTCGAGAAAGTACAAGTAGTTCTGGGTCACGTTCGAGCCCTGGATATATGCGTCGTCCTTGCCATCGAGAATGGCCCCGAACGCCTCGCTGTCGTTCTTCACTAGCTTCAGGCGTAGCTTGCGCTCTTTCTTGTGCCTCGCGTCGATGAGGTAATACTCGGCGATGTCTTCGGCGAGATCCTCTTCCTGCGATTTGACGACGCCTTTCTCGACCTGGGTCCTGATGGCGGCAAAGAGTAGGAATACCGTGGTGATACGCTGCTGGCCGTCGATGACGACGCGCTCTCCGCGCGGCGTCTGGGATACGATGCTGCCGAAGAAATGCTCCTCGCGTCCGGTCTTGGAGACCTCCACCAGATCGTCGAACAGCCTTCCGCATTGCTCCGGCTTCCAGTCGTAGTTTCGCTGGTAAACGGGTATGACGAAACGCGTTTTCTTGCCCTCGATGATGTCGCTCAGATATTCCTTATGGCCGTCCATTCATGACCCTTTCTTCGGTCCCGTTCTTCTGTGGTGCATCATTTTGCATTCCCTATGCGAACGATGAGATCGTTGACCCAATCGATTGCAGAATCGACGTCATCGAGAACGGGAAGGTCGGATGCCTGCTCTGCGTAGAGCTCGTCCCAGCCAGCTTTCTTCGACACGATCGGAGGCCATTCCTGAGCCTTTCTGTAAGAGAAGAGCCGCTCGCAGATCCTTCGCGTCGCGACAAGGTCGACTTCCGACCTGTGCATGATGAGTTGCAAGTCGACGAGGTCGCGGGCTCGGTCGCCCGCGCCTGATACCGCATGCAGCTTTTGGGTAACTTGGTGGTCTAGTGGCATGAGCGGCGCCTTTCCGGGAGGCGGGAATCCAATTCCCTCGAACAACTCCGCGACATCTGGCATGTCCGACCACTCGATGGTGTCAGCATCGCCGATCTCGTTGAATCCGACTTCGAGCGGAACCGTGCACCACGGTTTGCCGAGGTACGAGAGCTTCACCTCGCAGGGCTGCATGACATATTCCTCGGGAACGTCCTTCGGCGAGGCCGGATCCTTGCGGACGACGCGTCCCGTGAAGCCCTCCCAGCCTTGGCGGAGGCGGTCGTTGAGCCTTTCCATGTTGAGGTCGGCGTCCATGGCCGTCGCCATGTCCAGGTCTGTAGTGAACCTCGTCGCCGCGTCGCCGTAGCGCATCTTGATCGAGCTTCCGCCCTTCACCACGCCGTCGGGGAGCATCTGAGCGACGATGGCGTTGGCCATGCGCGTGCGCAATCTCATGTAATCCTGCGCAGCGCCTCCGCACGAGCGCCTGATCGCGTCGTCCAGGTGGCGCATGCCGTTCGGCTTCTTCGTCATCTTTCGATCTTTTCCTCGATTTCCTTCTTCTCGCCTGCGTTCAGATATCCCATGCGCAGCGCCTCGGAAGCAGCCTCGAGTGCCCTGTCGGCGCCCATGGTCTGCGCGGCGCAGGCTATCGCGGCAGCAAGCGGCTGGCAGGGAACGCCGTCGATCCAAGTCGGCTCGGCATCTGATCTGACGATCCTGACGCCTTTCCCTAGGTCCCGCCGGACGCGGTTCGGCGTGGCGACCCACATCTTGGATGGGTCCGTGGGTGCCAGCTGGAGTAGGGCGACGACGGACTCTCCGTAGAGGAAGGCCCCGACGCCTGCCGCCTTCACTGCGATCGCGAAGGGGGCTTGGGGCTGGGATGGCCAGACGGGCATACGGTACACCCCGCGCGCAACGCGGACGAGCTTTCCCGCTTTCGCCTGCTGGACGAGCTCGGCGTTGGACATCCCGAGCTTCGCCGCCTCGGATGAGGTGATGAGCCCGAAATCGTCGACTCCCTCGTATATGTCATCGATTTTTGCCATGTCAGAAGTATAGCGTATTTACTATACTTTTGACATTTGAAAATCGACTAGCATGGTTGCAAGTGCCAATGCGACCACATGGGTCAAATCAGTACCAGATTTGGGGGTATTTTGACAACATGCGAGCCTCGCCGCACGAGCCGTGCCAATCTCGGCACTCAAGGAGCCGGGAAGGAAGCATTTGATTCCCAGACGCGAAACGCGGTCATTTTGCGTCTAGTAATCAAACCGGTGACATTTGTCTCCATGGCGTCACCGCTTCCTGCATGAACCATCTGAGTACGGCTCAAAAAGCAAGGGAAAGAACACGAGAGGTGCTGATCATGCGCTGCATCCAGGCCGAAGCTCGGCACGCGGAAATGGAGTTCGACCTGGTCTAAGGTACCATCTCGCACGTCTATCCGAACTATTGCCCCGCAGCGGTCGTGGGTTTCTTCCTGAGCCTGCACAGCTGCGAAGCCATCGTCGAAGACATCGGGTGCGGCAGGGTGGGCATCCTGGTCGACGGCAACCACATCACGCGGGTCTTCGTCAAGGACGACCGCCGGGGAGAGGGTCTCGGGTGTATCGCCATGGGCATTCTCGAGAAACGGGTCTTCGAGGGGCACCCCTGCGCGAAGGTAGACTCCTCACTGCCGGAGACGCGCTTCTAAGAAAGGCGCGGGTACGTTACTGCTGGCCGCGAATCCTACAGTCTCCCCGAAGGCGCGGTCCTCGTATGGGAACTCATGGAGAAGAAGCGATAAGCTTCTCAATCGCCTAAAAATACGGGTAGTGCCAGCATGCAAACGAACTTGAATTTGATTCGAATCAAGGTGGAGACGATTGGAGCGGCAAAAGGGAGTGAACGCCGGCGGCTTTGCCGAATGCCAACGACCGCCATCGTGGCGCAAGTGTGTCCAACGACATGCAGCTTTGGGAAACCCGAAGAATGATTCGCAATCAAAATCGCAGGCGATATGCATAAAAATCACCCCCGAAACATCAACATTTCGGGGGTGATTCGCAACTGTCATTCATCAGTTTTGCAGGTGGCTTGGAGCGCATTGAACCACCTTGCGCCTCAATGCGTCGCCATGAATGATTGCAGGTGGCTTTACGCTTTTGACCTCGGATTATTCCCACTCAATCGTAGTTTTGCCCGCTAGATGTACAAAATGTGCCAAATCATGCCATGTCGTCCAACTCGTATCATTGCGTTCACCTGGTTAAACTTATTAACAGTATCGTTTTGTACTCACCCGAAATCACCGATTTACACAATCTGAAAAGGGAATAAATACGGCGCTGCAATAAAGCGCCTGCGAGCAGGTGATTTTCTCTTATTTCGATAATGCTGAGTACAAAAATGCCTAGATCCCGATTGCTTGGTCTGCAAATTTATTACCAGGAATATCTCAGGAATAAATTTGACATAGGGGTGTAAAAGCCCGAACAGGGAATATGCGAAATCCTGAGTACAAAGTGAGTTCCAAGTGAGTACAACGCCCTGTGGCCTTCTTAACGTCCAATCTGGTGGAAGAAAGCAGCACGATCACTCCACTGTGACAATTTGTCACAGTGGATTTGAACTGCCCTTTTGGGGGTCTCGCGCACCCTGCCAGCACGCGTCGCACAGGAGGCGAATCGACCCGACGGCGTCCGTCCACGCGATCGAGGAGGCATAGGGGTTCGATAGGCCGTAGGACCGCCATCTCTCCGCCATGGTCGCGCTGCCCTCTGTCTCGGCCAACGTCTGAGCGTAGCTGGATGCACTGACGCCGCTGCCCCTCTTCTCGATGGTGGCGTCAAGCGCCGCTCTCAGGTTGGACGGCTTCAGGCCCTCGTCCAGCTCGCGGAGCATGTAGACGTCGTAGAAGTCCCTCATCCTCGTGTTGAGGGTCCCCCTCGCGAGGGCGGTCTCGATCTTCTCCGCGAGCACGGTCTCCACCGGGTACGCCCATATGCCGATGTCGCGGTCCTCGAACATGAGGCGGTATCTGTGCATGACCTCAGCCGGGGTGATCGCATCCCCCGTCGATATGTCGATCTTCAGGGGAATGCGGGTCTTCTCCATGCGGGCCGTGAGCGCAATCCTCACGCCGCCGTACTCGGAGTCCTCCATGATCTCTCCCGCGCCGCCGACCTGGAACTCCATGCCGTCGTCGAGCTCGACGACGGCGATCTCCTCCACGACCTTGATGGCGTTGCCCGTATCGAGCGTCAATCCCTTGACGGTCGCGTCAATGTCCATCGTGCTGCGCTGGTCCACGCCCACGAGCGAGGACATCAGCATGCCGCCCTTGAGCACGAAGTTGTCCCGGTATGGGGAGTTCGCGAGCCTCTCCAGGAACCGCTCCATAGCGTAGTGGCGCAAGAGCGCCTGGGACCTGCTGCTGTCCCCTTCGGCCTTGTTGCGGATCAGGTCCTTCACCCTGCGCGCGCCCTTGATCACAGAAGCACCTCCATCGCCTGCTGCACCTGCCTCTCGACCCCCATCTCCCTGGCGTAGCGCCCGAGCTTGGCGAGGTCCTTCCCCCTGCTCGCCGCGTATCTGCGGAGGGCGTACCCGTAGGCGGCGGGGTCCATGGCCGCCTTCCTGCGCACGACGTCGCAGACGGTGCGCTCCCTGTCGTAGGCCCTCACGACATGGCCGCCCGGCGACTCCGCCTCGGAGATCCCGAGGCCGTACCACTCCGGCTTCACGTAGAAGATCCTCACGCCCCGGTCCTTGAGGGACCCCGAGTGGTAGCCCGACTCCACCGTGAGGGCGATGGGGACGGGCTCGCGCTCGGCCATGTCGTGGAGGTAGAGGGCCGTCTCGTGCGAGAACACGACCTTGGGGTAGCGCGCCTGGAGCAGGTAGAGCTCGTCGGGGAACACATCGGCGTCCACGAAGATGCCCGGGGACGCCTTCTCCAGCCCGCGTGACCTCGCGAAGTCGTAGACCGCGTTCCTCGGGATCCCCGAGCCTATCGCCTCCGAGGCGATGAGGACGCCGTTGTTCTCGTCGAGCAGTCGCTCGATCCTCTGTTCGCTTCTATTCGCCATAAACAATCACACTGACATAATAGCATAGATTCAGTGCAAATGTTTGCGCCATGCCGCCACGGCGAGCAGACCCGGACCGCCAGCGATCCGAAGCCTGCTCGTCGATTGCCGCCACTTCTCCCTGTAGATCCGAAGCACGCGGGAATACGGGTCGGTCCCGATCAGCTCGTCCACCATATCGTTGAACCTCTCGACGAGCACCGGCTTCGAATTGGCGGAAGTCCTCTTCAGCTCGCGCTCGACGTAATCGCAGGCCGCAGCCCCGCCGAATATCGCACGGCCCGTGAGCTCCTGGTTGAGCCAGTAGATGGCGCTGAGCAGCTCCCTGCGCGTGAGCTCGGAGGGATCGACTATATCCTCCCCGCGCGTCGCGAAGATGTGGTTTCCGTTCATGTGCCTGTCCTTTCTGCAGGGGGCGCGGCTTGGCCGCGCCCGTGGTCGTTGCGGAGCTGGAGGCTTCTACTCGCGAGGGGCGATGCGGCAGGTGCCGGCGTCGATGTAGTTGTTGCCGTTCCAGGAGTAGTCGCCGTCGTGGTCGTAGCGGTTGACGAAGGGAATACCCTTGAAGCCCCTGGGGGCATCGTCTGCGCCGAAGCCAACGACCTCGAAGAGCTCGGGGTTGGACTCGTACGCGCTCGTCCAAACCTTGTCGCCCAGGCGGACATCGGACACCGGCACCTCTTCGGCGTCCAGGAAGGCACCGAGCCTCAGGTTCTCGGGCATCGCCTCATCGAAGGCGTGAAGCATCTCGTCGAAGTCGTATCCGCTCTGCTCGGCGGAAGGGTCGATGTGCCTGAGGCCGATGGCGTTCCAGCCCTCGTCGTAATCCGTGGCGTAGCGATCGACCATCTTCCAACCGTCGATGACGTATACGCCGTTGTCGCCCTGGCCGCCAAGGTTTCGGTACCGGTCTATGCCCACCGAGAGCGACCCGCCGAAGAAGTTCCCGACCACCTGGGCCATCCGCGCCCATCCGTAGCAGTCCTGGCTCGGAGGACGGTAGCCCTGAAGCTCGCAGTACTTGAGCAGCGGCTCGACCGTGTCGCGGCCGCCGTTCCAGTGGAGGTAGAGCGCCAGGTTCTTGTCCGGCGTGGTGATGACTGCTCGATTTCCCATTTTGAAGACCTCCTTGTCTTTCGGCGGTCGCCCTGTGCCACCGCCTCGTGATCCGGGGTCGTGCGCGGGTTCCGCCTGCGCTGCAAGGAGGAAAGCGGGCTTCTTCGCAAAGGACGCACGTCCGCAACCTGCACATGCGGCAGTCAAAGGTGCGGGATGCGCATGTGCGGGTTTTGCGCAGGAAGGGCGCGCCTTGCGGCGCACATGGCGGGTTCCGTGCGAGCGTGCCTGGATAAGAGGCGGGGCAGGGCGCACCTGAGGCGACGGAGGCCACGGGAAAGAGCGCATCAGCCCAACGGATGGGAACGGCCCCGCACTCACTGTGACAAATTGTCACAGTGGCTCTGAGCTGGCGTTTTGCTCGAGAAATGCGAATTTCTAGGCGGACATGCCGTCCTTGACGACCTCTTCCACGAACCAGCGCGGATCCTCGTAGAACAGGTAGGTGACGTTGTTGCCGATTCGGACGGTGTAGCAGATGCCGTCTCCGCCCACCTTGCGCGACGAGGCACGGCGCACGTCCTTGACCTCATCGATCGGATAGGTCTTGCCGTCGTACCACTGAATGGAAAGAGGCCGCACGCGACCGTCCTCGTCCATGCGCGCCGTGACGCTGACGTACCGCTTGACCCTTCCCGAGATGCCTTCGACCATGACGCCCGCCTACCTGAGGAACCCTACGGGGTGGACGGTATTGTCGCGCTTGATGTCGAGGCCGGACATGACCTCGTCGGTAAGTTCGGCCGCCCGCTTCACGCAGGTGTTGCCGAAGCGCCCCCTCAGCGCGTCGATGGCGAGGTCCAGCCTCTCAAGGCGCTCCGTCTCCTCGGCGTCCCCGAAGAGCTCGCACTGCACGGGCACGTCCATGGGAACGAGGTTGGTCACGCGCACGTGCACGGCCCTGAGCGCATGCTCCTTGTCGAGCGGCTGGTTCGAGCGCAGAAGCCCCATGGCGACGTTCGCGACGTCCCTCGTGAGGCAGGTCGGGGTCCTCAGCGTCCTCTGCCTTGAGTAGCCGGAAAGATCGCGTGCGAACCGCGCCCCCACGGACACCGTACGGCAGCGAAACCGGGACTCGCGCATCCTCTGCGCAACGGATTCGGAGAGGAGCCAGACGAGGGCCTTCACGTCGGAGTCGCATTCGAGGTCGTGCGGGGCGGTGAGGCCGTTGCCGATTCCCTTCACAACATAGTCCACATCGGCCTTCGAGGGATCCATGGCCTTCACGGGACTCGCGTCCTCGCCTCTCGCGAACGCGCGCAGCATGATGCCGATCTTGCCGAAGCGCCTCTTCAGAAAGTGGTCCCCGGCATGTGCGAGGTCCCCTATGGTCTCGTATCCGGCTGAGTGGAGCTTGCGCATGGTGGCAGGACCGACGTAGACCATCTCGGAAGCGGCCATGGGCCATGCGACGTCGCGGAAGTTCTCGCGCGTTATGGGGACGATTCCGTCGCCCAGATCGGTGTCGCTCCCGAGCTTGGCGAAGACCTTGTTCCACGAGACGCCGATAGACACGGTGAGCCCGATCTCGGACTTCACGCGCTCCGATATCTCCCTCGCCACGAGCATGGCGTCGCCGCCGAACAGCTGTAGCGATCCGGTGACGTCGATCCACGACTCATCGAGGCCGAATGGCTCGACTAAATCGGTGTAGCCGTAGTAGATCATGCGCGCCAGTCGCGAGTAGCGTTTGTAGGCGGCGTAGTCGGGCGGCACGACTATGAGGTCCGGGCACTTCTGCTTGGCCTGCCAGATCGCCTCGGCCGTCTTCACGCCGCAGGCCTTCGCCTCCCGGGACTTCGCGAGGATGATACCGTTCCTGCGCTCCGGGTCGCCCGCCACAGCCACGGCTTTGCCCCTCAGCCCGGGATCGAGATGCTGGGCGACGCTCGCATAGAAGGCGTTCATGTCGATATGCATGATGACCCTGTCGCCCATGGCACCTCCTCGCTATATAATGGGAACATGTGTTCGATTATCGTGAATCCCTATGATGCACCCGATCGCTTATTCAGTCAATCGAACAGACTGTGGATTTTCCGAAGCGGAAAGGACGGGACTCGGAAGGAGGTTTCGCCCAAACCCGCTGCGACAAATTGTCACAGTGGCGCTGACCTGCGAACATTCGCAAGTAATCACGGCATCAACGATTTTCCCTTCGGGTCGAAGCTGCACTGATGCGAAAGCGCTGGGCGAAAATACGGGCTTGATCGAGATCCTCTCTTCTCCCGGAGACCACCTGCTCGCACGCGAGCTCCGAGACGAAGTAGCCGGAGTTCAGCCTGACAACAGTGCTGTCTGGAACCTCTAGGACGTCGCACTTCGTCGGCCCCGCGCCGGAATAGACTACCGCGAGTGTGGAGGACAGCGGAAGCGTGAGGTCGTCGATGTGGTACTTCCCATCTTTCCAAAGTGTCGTGTTGAAATGCGGAGGGAGGGAAGAGGTGATGAAGCGAGCCTCCCCCTGCGGCCTGATGAAGTGGCAGCGCAGTCTTTCGAGGTCGCTCTTGGCGAAATACGTGGGACTCCCCTTGCATCGCCAAAGCGCGAGCACCATCTGGTTCGCACCATGAGCCAGCACCTCGATCTCGTCGGCCATTCCCGCCTGGGCCAAAACCTCACAGCCCCATCTCACTTCAGGATCGCTGTACATTGCATCGTAACCTGGCTCATAGTTCGCAAGCATTGCAGGGTGCCTTGCTATCAAATGTCCGACCAGCCACGAAAGCGCCCTTCGCTCCTTTTCATGAACGCGCCCGGCATCAATCTGGATATCTATCTTGCGCAGGAGAGCCGATTGCTCACCCTCTATCTGGGAGAGCTTCTTCTCGATCTTCCCGGGAAGGAGATGACGCCCGTGCCAGCTCCTCTGGCATCTCGCCTCCATCTCATAGTGATAGTTCCGCTCGCACACATCTTCCGATCTGCTCTTGTAGGTCTTGCCCGTTTTGCGGTTGTAAACCCAGAGGCTGTCGCAATCATCCGAGAAGCGCCTCAGGTAGTACTGGGGCACGTAGTGCTGCTTCTTCGGGGTGTTTTCCTCTGCCAACCTACTCATCTCTCTTCCGCTAAACTCAACCGACCTCTCGAGCGATGACGTCGAATTGTTACAGCATGTCAACATCGCATATTACATCATCGCAATCAAGATGGGTGTCCCTTTTTGGAACAACTGTCTCTCGATATCGGGTTTATTATCAACGCAAGAAGTGTTTCAAACGGGCGTTTGCCCGAAACTGGTTCCAAGCGTCCGACGCAACAGCGCCGACAAGACCGGGAAGGAGGACCGGCATGAGAGCCGAGAGATACACGATCATGGCCAGTTCGCCGTCGGACACGAAGAAGCCAGATATGTCACCAAGAACCTCGCGCTGATTCAAGGTGCCACGATAAGCCCCAACAAACGTCGGGGCTTTTTTGTCCGAAAGAACAGACAGATGGGCCACCTCGAATCAGGCAGCTGTGTGGGTTTAGCGAATTTGTGACTATGCGGGACTGTGCGGGACTGTGCGCAGAAATCACGAAGCACCAACCCGGAAAACCTGCAATCATCGCCGCCATCAAGAAAAGTCGAGAGCATTCGACAGAAGTTGAAGAAACGAGCACAAAGAAGGCGGGATACAAATGCCAAAAGATATCAGGGAAATGAAGCGCGAGGAGCCGGTGCCCAACCAGACCAACGACATGAAGTCTCCCCGGCTCCTAAGCGTAGGAGAAGTCGCCGAGAGCCTCGGCGTCTCGACAGCGAAAGTCTACCAGCTGATCCGCAAGGGCGAGCTTGAGGCAGTGAACCTCGGCCGCCTCTACAGGGTGACGCCATCGGCGATCGAGCGGATGCTCGATCGCCTATCGGGCTCAGGCCAGCAAGGGTCTTGAGAGCCTCGGGCTGTCTGTTCGAACGAAGAACAGGAGAGTATATGCCCGAGATCTTTGACGATTCATCGAAGCAGCCGGTGCCCGTGCAGGACATCTACAACGCCTACGAGGTAGCCCGGCTCTTAGGCATAAGCAAGAACAAGGTATGGGAGCTCTCGAAGAGGGGCAACGACCCCCTGCCACTGAGGCGCATGGAGGGCCAGAAGAAGGGTTCGATCGCGTTCAGGGCCGAGCTGCTCGACTGGGCCATGCGCAACTTCTCGAAAATCGGCGTCGGGTAGGCGATGCCGATGCATGCGAAGAGAGAACCTGCGCGCCCGCGCGACGGCGACGCCTTCCTGGTCCTGCGCCCCTTCATGTGGAAGGAGCTCGGGCTCAAGGGCACAGCGCTGCTCGTGTTCGCGCGCATCTACGGATTCTGCAAGGACGGCGGGACGTTCTACGAGAGCCGCAAGAGGACCTCAACCTACCTCGGCGTGTCCGAGCGCTCCGTCATCAGGGCAGTGTCCGAGCTGGAGCAGAGAGGACTTATCGCCGAGACCGGAGGCGAATGGGCAAGGGACGGGATGACAACGAGGAGCTACGTGCTCGGCCATCGCGCGAAGAGGACGTCCTGCGCACCTGACAAGTTGTCACTCCCTGACAAATCGTCCGCTTCCAAGCATGGAGGGGATGACAGGATGTCGCCTGAGGGGGTGCCAAATTGGCACCTTAAAAGCAAAGAAGAATACAAAGAAGAAGGATAGGAAAGGAGCTGCGCGATGGCAGATGAGGAGAGCCGCATCATCACCCTGGCATCGGCCGAGGAGCGCGGCCTGGAATACGAGGAGCCCGCAGAGCGCAGATGCGAATGGTGCGGGAACCTCCTCGACCCCATCGGACTCCTCGGCTTCAACGGCAAGGTCATCTGGATCGGGGCCAAGGAATGCGAATGCGACGGCGCTTGCGAGGAGCGAGCGCTCGCAGAGGAGGCCGAGAGGAAGCGAAGGGCCAAAGCCGAGGCCGAGGCGCTAAGGCGGTGCGGCGTGAAGCCCCGATTCGCCCATGCCAAGGTCGACAGGCGAGAGATCGCCGAGTACCTGGACGCCTTCGATATGAGATCGGGCGTGGGACTCTACATCACGGGCCCCTCCCGCGCGGGCAAGTCGCACTGCGCCACTGCGCTCGCCAAGGCGTTCTTCGCGAGCGGGTACAGCGTGCTCATGACGTCGTCCCTCTCCATGCTCGACGAGATCAAGGCGAGCTACGACGCCCCATCCAAGCAGGGCGTCGAGCGCTATGCGGGATACGACGTGCTCATCATCGACGACTTCGGCAAGGAGAACGCGAACTCCTGGGTCATGGGCACGCTCTTCCAGATCATCAACGACCGCTACGAGAACATGAAGCCGACCGTGGTCACGTCGCAGTACGCGCCCGACGCCCTCAAGTCGCGCATGGGGCGCAGCGGGGAGCGCGAGAGCGCCGAGGCGATAGTCGAGAGGCTCAAGGAGACATGCCGACTGGTCGTGCTCCCGCCGAGGAAAAATGTGGGTTTGATGGATAAGTGACTATCCGTGACCATGCGGGACTGTGCGAAAAATCCCCGTCCCATCAGGGAATCGACCACGCTATAACCGTTGCAGGGCGGCGAGGAGAAGCGGGTCAGCCGAAACACTCTCACAAACGCAACCGGGCGAGGACGACTTACGGCGCCTCGCCGCCGAACCACCGAACCGAGGGGAGCCGACATGCGTCGGCTCCCGAGGAGGAGACGGAAATGTACAACATGGTGCCGGTCACGGCAGAGGAACAGGAAAGCCTTAAGGCGATCTGCCAGAAGAACGGCTGGGTCAAGCGCGGCGGATACGCTTGGCAGGACGACCCCTATCTGGAGGAGTACCCCTACGAGTTCGACCGCTGCTTCTCGCTTGAGGACCTCTCCGACTTCTTCAAGGCCGGGAACTGGGCCATCAGGCAGGGAGTCGTCTACGGCGACCTCGCGTTCATCCAGCAGGTGGACGGGGGCGACGAGTGGTGGACGCTCAAGCAGGACGGGAAGACCTGGGTTCCCTTCGAGTCCCTCAGCTTCAAGAGGATCGCGGGAGACATCTCGGAGCTCACCCGCTACGTCGCGGGGATGCGCCTCGCCACGGTCGATGAGTGCAAGCACCTGGACTACCTTCCCCCCAAATCCGACATGCAGTGGACAGGCAACGCCTTCCCCTATCACGACGACGGCTGGGTGGCCGCGAGGAACGACGACTTCAGGATCCACGTGGCGCTCAGCCACATGGGCAAGCTCCTAACCGTCAACGCCCCGACCGAGGACTACATGGTCGACCAGACGCAGGAGGGAACGTCCCTTCTCGACGTGATCAAGTCCCAGGTGGAGAGGGCGGAGCAGTACAAGGCCGAGAGGACGACGGAGAGCTTAGCTGACCGCACGCAGGCGGCGCTGCGCGCATCCGAGAACCAGCAGCGCGCCGACCGCGCAAGCGAGGCGCGCGAGACGATCCGATAGAAGAGAAGAGGAGGGCGACATGGCAAGCGACTTCGGAGACGAGAGCGGAGAGAAGCTCTTCGACTGGATGCTCAGGATGGGCCAGGACGCGAGCCAGGATGCTATCCGGGCGAGCGCCGAGAGGCTCAAGAGCGCCATCAGGAACCTGAGGGGCCAGATCGAGGAACCCGCTGCGGAAGCCGAGCGAGAGGGCGTTCGCGAGTACGCACGGCTCAACCTCTCGGAGTTCGAGGAGCTCCCCGACTACGCGACCTTGAGGGAGATCATCGGCGAGAGGCTCACAGAAGCCGCCATCGAGCACGACTTCGTCGTTGTCGAGGGGCGCGACCACCTGGTGTTCAGAGTGGCCGACGCCCCCGAGGTCGACGAGGTGTTCGGAAACCTTGAGCACGACGTCGACGCGGCGGCGGAGCGCGCCTGCGAGACGCGCGAGCGCGAGCTTTCTGAGGAGCGCGACCAGGAGCCGCTGGAGAGGAAGGCCGAGGCCGCGAAGGCCGCATCCAAGGCGGCGCACGAGGCCAAGGAGGCGACGAGGCAGATCGAGAAGGTCGAGGTGAAGACCCGATGAAGTCGGAGCTCATCCTCATCGCGGCGCTATCGGGCGCAGCCCTGCTTGTCGGCAACGCCGCCACGGCAGCCGTCATGGCCGCAGGAAGCTCCGAGGCCGACCTCGTCTCAACGGCGATGGACCTCGCGGCGAAAGGGGCGATCCCGTCGATGGATCCGCTGCCGCTCGCGATCGGATGCGCCTGCGCGTGCGCCGTCTGGCTCGTATGGGTCAGATGGTGGGAGCGCAGGGGGCGCTATCGCAAGGGCGAGGAGCACGGCAGCGCGCGCTGGGCGACGGCGAAGGAGATCGAGGCGTACTCCGATCGGAAGGACGCCGACAACAACATCATCCTCACCAAGCAGGCGAGCATTCGCCTGATTGACACCACCCATGACCAGAGGACCGAGACGAACGACAACGTGCTCGTCATAGGCGGCCCCGGCACGGGAAAGACGCGCTACTTCGTGAAGCCGAACCTCATGCAGGGAAACGCCAACTACTTCATCACCGACCCCAAGGGCACGCTCATCCACGACATGGGCCACGTCCTCGAAGGGCTCGGCTACGAGATCAAGACATTCGACACCATAGATTTCGCAAGCTCCATGCACTTCAACCCCATCGCATACATCGACGGCGAGGCGGCGACGCTGCGCTTCGTGGAGTGCCTCATCAAGAACACCACCGGCGACAAGGACCATGCAGGGGATCCGTTCTGGGAGAACGCCGAGAAGCTCCTCTACACGGCCCTCGTCTCCTACCTCCTTCTGCACTGCCCGGAGGAGGACAGGAACGTGCCGGGGCTCCTGTCGCTGCTCTCTCTCGCGGATGCCCGCGAGGACGACGAGGACTACCTGAGCCCGCTCGACATGCTCTTCAACGAGCTTGAGACCGGGGAGAGGCTCGTGAGGAGCCCATCGGCCAAGAAGTACGACCGGGCGTCCCGCGCGTTCGACAACGGCACCGGGGGCTTCGAATGGGTCAAGGTGGCAGCCCCCGTGCGCCCCGAGGACGACTTCGCGCTATCGAGCTACAAGCAGTTCAAGGTGGCGGCGGGAAAGACGCTTAAGTCCATCATGGTCTCCTGCAACGTGCGCATGAAGCCGTTCGACATCGCCGAGATGAGAGAGCTCCTTCGCTACGACGAGATGGAGCTCGAGCATATGGGCGACGCGCACAGGAAGGTGGCTCTCTTCTGCTCGATGTCGGACACCGACTCGACCTTCGACTTCGTGTTCGCGCTTCTCATGCAGCAGTCGCTCGACTCGCTCTGCGAGACGGCGCTCTCGCGCTTCTCGGGAAGGCTGCCCAGATGCGTCCACTTCATGTTCGACGAGTTCGCGAACATCGGCACCATCCCCGACTTCGAGCGCATGATCACCGTCACGCGAAGCCGCAACATCGCGGTCTCGATGATCCTGCAGTCCCTCTCCCAGCTTGAGGAGTCATACGGGGAGAACAACGCCAAGACCATCATGAACGCCTGCGACACGCTGTTGTTCCTCGGGGGCAAGTCGGCAGACACCAACCAGAAGATCGCCGACATGATCGGCAAGCAGACCGTCGCCAACGTCTCCGTGAACGACTCGCGGGGCGCGAACCCCACCTACACGCACAACTACGGCCTCATAGAGCGGGAGCTCATGCAGGCCTCCGAGGTGGCGAGGCTGCCGCGCGACGAGGCGCTCGTGCTCATCAACGGCGCGCAGGCGTTCAAGGACAAGAAGTACCCGCTTGAGGCGCACCCGAGGCACGGGGCGCTCAAGGCCGCAGAGGACGCGGGGGCGTTCGACTTCAGGGCGTATCGGGCGAGAAGGGAGGGAGCGCTTATGGAAGCGTGAGTAATGGCTGCGACAGGTGCCTAGACCCAAGGGCCGGGGCAGAACCTCCAAGTACCGCGACCGGCCGTCGCAGCCGAGATGCAAGGGAGCACGCACGTGCCCCTCGATCCGAAATTCTACCATCAGCCCGCCGCCTGGAACCTCCAAGTACCGCAGGCGCGGGCGAATCGAGATGCAAAGGAACACCCACATGCTCGCAAACATCATCAGCCTCGTATCGGGCTGCGTGACCTTCCTCGGCGGCTTCCTGGTCGTCTGGGGCGCGGTCTCGCTCGGCCTCGCCATACGAGAGCAGCAGGGAGGCAGTCAGATAGCCTCCGCCATATCCACCATCGCTGGCGGCGCGATCATCATCGCCGCAGCGGTCTACTTCGGGATGCTCGACACGTCCTGGCTGCCCGCCTAAGGCAGGTGACAGGCCATGTCGCTTCAGATCCCCGTTCAGAAGGACATCGGCGAGTACGAGGAGAAGATCGTCGGGAAGCTCTCCTTCCGCACGCTCGCATGCGTTGCGGGCGGCTTCGGGTCGGCGATCCTCGTGGCGGCGATATGCCACTTCTGGGTCGGCATAGAGGTCGCCGACGCGGCGTTCCCAGTCATGTGCGCCTCCATTCCCTTCTGGCTCGCCGGGTTCTGGCGGCCGTTCGGGATGCGCGCCGAGAAGTTCGCGCCCCTTCTGATCAACCACCACCTGAAAGACCAGAGGCTCCTCTACGAGAGCCCGGCAGACAAGTCCCTCCCGCGCATCGAGGCGGGAAGGCCCACGCGCAGGGCGAAGAGGATCGCAAGACGAAAAGGAGCGGAGGCCAATGAGCCAACGAGAGAATGCGAAAAGCGCAAGGAAAGAGAGAGCGAGCGACAAGGAGAAGCTCAAGGCTGAGAAGAGGCTCGCGAAGGAGCGCATAAGATCCGAGCGCGCGGCGCGTGCGAAGGCCAAGCGCGAGAGGTCGGGCTCGTCTAGCTTCGTAAAGCAGCTGATGGGCTCGGCCAGCAAGTCGGGCCGATCCAAGAAGGCCCACGAGGAGAAGCTCAAGCGACAGAAGAAGGCGCGCGCCCAGGCAGGCGAGATCGCCTCATACATCGGCTACGACGCCATCTACAAGGACGGCATCGCGCAGGTAGAGGAAGGCCTCTTC
Source organism: Eggerthella sp. BIOML-A4 (assembly GCF_009875575.1). Taxonomy (NCBI): domain Bacteria; kingdom Bacillati; phylum Actinomycetota; class Coriobacteriia; order Eggerthellales; family Eggerthellaceae; genus Eggerthella; species Eggerthella sp. BIOML-A4. Next base: position 21,576 of record NZ_WWRX01000005.1, read on the forward strand.
TCGCAGACGATCGAGTTCTCGGACATCTCCTACCAGTCGGCACGGCGCGAGAACCAGCAGAACATCTTCACCGTGCTCTCATCGCTCTACAACTACTTCGGCGCGGACTCCTGCGTCCAGCTCACCATCGCCAACGTCCCCATCCCAGACGAGGAGATCGGCAAGAAGCGCTTCTTCAAGGCGTCCGACCCCGACACGGAGAGGTACGCCGAGGAGTACAACCGGATCCTCAACGACAAGATGCGAGAGGGGGTCTCCAACCTCACGCGCCACCGCTACCTCACCTACATGGTGGGCGCTGACGACGTCTGGGAGGCGGTGCCGAAGCTATCGCGCATAAAGGGCGACGTCATCGACACGCTCTCGCGAATCCGCTGCGAGGCGCACGCCCTGAACGGCACCGAGCGCATCGAGGCGATCCAGTCGCAGCTGTGCCCGAAGTCCCCCTTCACGTTTGACTGGGAAAAGGTGAGCCCCGTCTCCAGCACAAGGACAAAAGACCTCATAGCGCCAGCGCTCATCGACTTCAAGCCGCACGGCAGGGCAGACATTTTCCGGGTGGACGACGCATACGGCTGCGTGGTCTCCATCCGCACGTTCGGCTCGATGCTCGAAGACGACTACCTCGCCAAGATCATCGACCTTCCCATGCCGCTCTCGGTGAACCTGCACATCCAGCCCATCGCGCAGTCCGACGCCCTCGCGCTCGTGAAGCGCCAGCTCGACTGGATGGACAAGGAGATCATCGACGAGCAGATGAGCGCGATGAAGAAGGGCTACGACTACACGATCCTGCCGCCGGAACTAAGGTACTCCAAGGAGGAGGCCGAGGAGCTCCTGGACTTCCTTCGCAACAAGAACGAGCGCCTCTTCACCTACACCGGCCTCATCTACACCTACGCGGACTCCGTGGAGGCCCTTGAGCGCCAAGTGGACCAGATCGTGTCGATCGGGCAGGGCAACTCGCTCGGGATAGAGCCGCTCTACTACCGGCAGCGCCAGGCGCTGAACTCGGTGCTTCCCTTAGGGATGAACCACATCGACGTCACCCGCTACCTCACCACGGGCCAGATAGCCATGCAGATGCCCTTCGCCTCGCTGGAGCTCAACCAGGAGGGCGGCGGCTACTACGGGCAGTCCAAGCAGTCGGGCAGCCTCGTCATATGCAACCGAAAGAAGCTCGCCTCACCCATGGGGTTCGTCTGCGGCAAGCCCGGCTCCGGGAAGTCCTTCTCCGTGAAGCGCGAGATCACCAACACCGTGCTCGCCTACCCGGAGGACGAGATCATCATCTTCGACCCCGCAGGAGAGTACGGAAACCTCATCGAGGCCTTGGGAGGCGTGAACGTCCGGCTCGCCCCCGACGCGGACACCGCGCTCAACCCCTTCGACCTCTCGGACGTGGAGGGGCGCGCCGACGCCGCCCAGCTCGCGTTCAAGATCGACGCGTTCCTCGCACTCTCGTCGGCGATGATGGCGGAGTCCTCGGAAGGCCTTCCCGAAGCCGACAAGTCGATCATCACGAGATGCGTCGAGGCGGCCTACTCCAGGTGCACGGGCGGGCAGGGCGTGCCGACGCTTTCCGACTTCCACGAGATACTGAGCGGCCAGCCCGAGGCCGAGGCGCGCGACATCGCCCTCAGGTACGAGCGCTACGTCACGGGCGCGCTCTCCTTCTTCAACCGCCAATCCAACGTGGGCTTCGACAACCGCATCACCAACATCGATCTGCACGACCTCTCAACCAACATGCGCGTGTTCGGCATGCTCACCGCGCTTGAGGCGGTGCGCAACCGTATGTACGCGAACTTCGAGCGGGGCATCACCACCTGGCTCTACATCGACGAGGTGCAATCGCTCTTCGGACATCCCACCATCATCGACTACTTCGCGAAGTTCTGGGCGGAGGGGCGCAAGTTCAACCTCATCTGCACCGGCATCTCGCAGAACACCTCCCGCATGCTCACCCACGAGCGCGCCCGCACCATGGTGCTGAACTCGGATTTCATGCTGCTGCACAAGCAGGCGAGCCAAGACCTCGCCGCCTGGGCCGACATGCTCTCCCTCTCGGCAGCGGAAAAGGAGTACATCGACGAGTCAATCAAGGCCGGAGAGGGGCTGCTCGTCGCAGGAGGCGCGCGCGTGCCCATCCGGGACGACTTCCCTAAAGGCGCGCTCTACGACCTATGGAACACCAAGCCCGAGGAGATCGCGCAGCTAAAGCGCGCGCACCTCTTCGAGAACAACGCGAAGAGGGGCAGAGGGTAGATGGATCCGAGAGAACTCGACAAGGACCACTGCTCCATCGCCGACATCGTCACTGCGGATAAGGTCGACGCCGTGAGCTCGGGAATAGTGAAAGACGGCGAGAGCCAGAGCCTCTCCGCGCTCGCGGGCAGGGAGGACGCCCTCGGAATGCGCAACCCGAAGAAGGGCGCAAAGGGCACGACCCGCAAGGCGAAGGCGACAGCCTTTGCAAGTGCAAGCTCGAAGGCGGGCACAGAGCCAGCTTCGGCCCAGGCTCCATCAGAGGAGGCGGCGCATGCGGCGGACGAGACCAACGGGCGGCTCAAGGTGCGCCGGGTGCTGGAGCGACAGGCGGTATCCGAGCTCGACGACACCGACGAGTTCGAGGGCGCGCAGGGCGCATACGACGCCGGGAAGGGCGCAAAGCGCGGCATCATGGCAGCACGGGAGCGCAAGGCGAAAGGAGCTGCGCGCGCATCCAATGGCGGCAAGGGCGCAGGGGCCGCGAAGGGCAAGAGCGCCGGAGCCGCAGGAGCGGGAAAGGCATCCCCATCTGCGGCGATCCCGGGACATGCCCGCGCAGCGCAAGCGTCCGCACAGGCAGCAGGCGGTGCCGCGAAGACGGCGGCATCCGCATCGGGCAGCACCGCAATCGCCGGTGCCGTCGGCGGAAGCGGGATCGCGACCGCCGGAGGCGTGCTCGCGGGCATCATCGCCTTCGTGCTCGTCGCGCTCCTCGTCGGACAGATCGTATCGGCGCTTTTCGGGTTCTGGGACGCCGAGGACAAGAAGCGCTCCATGGAGGGGCTCCCGCCCTACATCACCTACGAGATGGTCGAGGAGGCCGTACGCTGCCAGGAGGAGTTCGGGCACCCCGCCGGGTGCACGATCGCGCAGATCATCTGCGAGTCCGGCCAGGGAGAGACCATGAGCCAGCTCGCGACGCGCGACCACAACCTCTTCGGGATGAAGTGGGCGTCATCTTTCGCCTCGGCACCGGAGGTGGCGGGAAAGGCCGGATGGACCACCCACGAGGAGTACACGCCCGGGCAGATGTCCACGATCACCGCCTACTTCACGGTCTTCAAGGGAGACGTCGAGTGCATACGCTTCAGGAGCCGCGTGTTCCTTCAGGCCTCCCACTACAAGAACAATGCCCTCATCAGGCAGGCCATCGCCGAGCACTCCTCCGACAAGATGGCGGAGGGACTCAAGGACGCGGGATGGGCGACGTCGTCGTCCTATGTCGAATCGCTCAAGGCAGCGCTCGACGCGTACAACCTGCGCAGGTTCGACTCGATGAGGGCCGATGACCTTGAGAGCGGCGAGCTCTCGGCAGACGCGATCATCGCCGCCGCCTACAGCCAGCTCGGCGTGCCCTACGTGTGGGGCGGCACCACGCCCGGGGTCGGCCTCGACTGCTCGGGGCTCACCCAGTACTGCTACCGGCAGGCGGGCATCGTGATCCCGCGAAACTCCGAGGACCAGGCGGCGTTCGGCCGCAAGGTCCCGGTGTCAGAGGCTACGCCCGGCGACATTCTGTGGAGGCCTGGGCACGTGGGCATCTACATCGGGGAAGACCGCTACATCCACGAGCCTCACACAGGCGCGGTCTGCACGATTGCAAGCGGCACGTCTTACTTCACGAGCGCCATAAAGATCAGATAGGAAGGAAGAGGAAATGTCGAAGAAGAACAAGCTCATGCTCACAGCCGCCGTTATCGCCGTGCTGCTGCTGGTCGGGTCGGGAGTGGCACGCTGCTCGCTCGCCCGCGAGGATGTCGAAAGCACGAATTCTGCCATCGAGGCCATCGAGAAGGAAGAGGCACCGACGTCCCAGCAAGGCGCACCTGCAGAAGGGCACGCGGATAAGGCGGCGGGCATGGAGGCGCTCGTCGGCACCTCCTGGACGGGCATAGAAGATCCCGCCTACACGCTCTCCATCGTCAAGGGCGCGTTCGTCGAGGCGAAGGACGGCCAGACGAGCGTCACCTACTGGACGCTCGACGCAGAGGAGGCAACCGACACGACCGTAACGGCGACCGTGCTCGCCTCGAAGTCGCTGACCGAGGCCGCGAGCCCCTATCTCGTTACCGTGGCCACTGAGGGCGCTGACACCGTTCTGAGGACAGACGCGCTCTCATGCTCGTACAAGAAGGTGCTCCTCGGGGAGAGGGCGCTCTCGTTCACGGGCGTCACCTCCAAGCTGGAAGAGGCCATGGGGGTAGAGACCGCCAAGATCGAGGCGGCCGTGTCCGCGCGGGCAGCGGCGGTATCGCCCAACGCAAGCCGTGCCATCTGGGACGCCGAGGCGTGGATAGACTACGCGAACGGGGCTGCGACCACGACCTTCACGCTCGACGACGGCGCATCGACCATGATCTCGGTCACACGCTCATCCGACGGCACCATCGAGGCGCTCTGATCCCGATGGAGAAGCTAGGAAACCCCGTCTCAAGCAGACGGTTCATACTGGCCTTCGCGGCCACCTTCGCGCTGCTCACGGCGCTACTCATCCCGACGCACTTCGCGTGGGGCTCGATCGCAGACGACATCAACGCATGGCTCTGCGGGGTGCTCCGCGACTGGTGCAACTGGATCTTCGCCGCGCAGACCGACGTCATGCGATCGCTCGGTGCCACCGGCGTGCTCTCGGCTCCCTTCGAGACGATGCTCACGAGCGCTGGCGACGTGTCGATGTACGACATCGCGCGCGGCGTCTGGCAGGTGGCGGTGCTGCCCATAGGATGCGGGGTGCTCGGGCTCGTGTTCACCTTGAAGCTCATCGAGATCTCGCAGCGCATGGACGGCAACCAGTCGCTGCCGGGAGTGAAGGAGGTCGTGCTCCTCCTCGTGTTCTTCGCCGTGTTCCTGTTTCTGATCCAGCACTCCTTCGACCTGATGGCCGCGATCTACGAGGTGATAGGGCTCGCGATCGACCGCGTGGAGGGGCTGTTCGGGACGGGCGGCGCTCTCGACATGACGGCGGTGTCCATCGTGACCGCAGATGACGACCTCTCCGCGCTCCTGGCGCTTCTGATAGTCGCGGTCATCAGCTGGCTCGTCGTGCTCATCGCCTACATCGTGGCCCTCGTCGTCTGCTGGGCGCGAGCGATACAGCTCTACATCATGGCGGCCTTCTCGCCGATACCGCTGGCTTTCCTTGGCTTCGACCAGACGCGCCAGATCGGCCTCGGGTACCTGAAGAGCTTCGGGGCCGTCTGCATAGCAGGCCTCATCATCCTGATCCTGCTCATCAGCTTCCCCGTGATCCTGGGCGGCATCGTCGCCGTGAACCCCGGGACGGGGACGCCCATCGACGCCATCGCGAACGGGCTCACCTACGCGCTCCAGTACCTGGCCATGTGCATCCTTCTCGTGCTCTCGCTCGTGAAGAGCGGTGCCTGGGCGCGCGACATCGTGAGCGGCTTCTGATGGCGGAGACGACCTGAGAGGAGGTGGTGCCTATGGAATCGGGCGGAAAACGCTAAGGCAGAAGGGCGCGGAAAACCTCCAAGCAACGCCGCGCCCAGAGATCGACAAGAGATGCAAAGGAGCACTCACATGGAAGACAACAAGAAGAACGTCTACGTCACCGTGCACAAGAACTTCGTGAGGGAGAACATCGAATACCCCGACCGCAAGACCGGCGAGACCAAGACGTTCAACTCGGTGACGCTGCCGAAGGGCACCATCATCGACGGAGTGGACGTCAGCTACTACCAGTTCACGCCCCTGTTCGTGAACCCCTCACGCTTCAAGGGCGAGAACTTCCGCGACATCCCGCTTCTGGCGGACAAGGAGGTCTGGCTCAAGAAGGACGCCCTCGACGCCGACGGGAATCCTGTCCTCGACGAGGACGGAAAGCAGGTCAAGGACATCGTCAAGGTCATGCCAGCACAGCTCAAGGAGGCGATCAACAAGGGTCGCGAGGCCTACCTCGCCTCGCTCGACGACAAGGCGAAGGACGCCCGCGAGGCGTCGGCCAACCAGGACCGCGAGGCTCGCCACGCCGAGCCGGTCGCGCGCTAAGGAGGCGGAAGATGAAAGACATCACTGAAGCAGCGATGGCCTCGAAGGTCGTGCGCTGCATGCTCGCCGCGCTAATCGCCCTGACATCGGCGCTCGGAGCGCTCGGCGTCCAGGGCACTAGCGCCTATGCCGCCGAGAGCGCGAACCTGACGACTGGGGGCAAGATCCCATACGGCGGCTACTCCACCACCTGGATGGAGGCCGACGGCGAGATGGCCTACTGCGCCGACCCCCAATCGGCAACGCCTTCTCCCGGCAGCTACGCCAAGAGCTCCATCAACGCCCCCTCCGGGCGCAACGCCGAGGTGGTGGCTGACCTCTGGTTCGCCTACGGGAGCCCCGGATTCGATGCGAGCCTATGGCCGGACAAGTGGTACGACGGCACCGAGATGAATTCTGCCCGCTACGCGGCCTGCGCCCACATCCTCGTGTCCGACACGTACACCTCCGACGGCTCGTACGCGCTCTACGGCTGCAACGCCGACTTCAAGAGCTGGGCCCGGAAGAACGTCATCGGCTTCGGCACCGACGGCAGCATGATCAACTCGAACGCGTCGGGACGCCTCATCGCCGCGAGGACGGCAGACGTTCCCTCGAACTTCGAGGCGTTCCAGCTCTACACCGGAGCTGGTACCCAGATCATCCTCTCGTTCAAGTACATCCCCTACGGCAACATCGACCTGGTGAAGGTCACCGCCAACGAGGAGATGTGCGAGGGCAACCCGCTCTACTCCGTGGAGGGCGCGGTCTACACCGTGTACCGCAACTCGGGCCTCACGGACGCGGCTGGCTCAATCACGACCGACAAGGACGGGTGGGGCATCCTGGAGGAGCTTGAGCCGGGCGACTACTGGGTGTGCGAGACCAAGCAGGCACCGGGGCACGCGATCGATCCGACCGTGTACCCGGTGAAAGTGACCTCGGACGAGACCACGCGCGTTAACGGCCAGACCGTATCCGACATTCCGCAGTCGGACCCCGTCGGCATGCTCGTCGGCAAGGTCGATGCGGACACGGGCGAGAGCCGACCGCAGGGAGACGCCACGCTCGCAGGCGCTCTCTTCACCGTCCGCTACTACGCGGGAGACTACGCCGACGCGGCGGCGGCCGAAGCCTCCGGCGCGCCCGCGCGCACCTGGGTGTTCGAGACCGACGGGGACGGCTTCGCCTACCTCGCGGACGAGTACAAGCACTCGGGAGACGCGCTCTACTACCAGACCAACGGCGACGCCTCCATCCCGCTCGGCACCGTTCTCGTCCAGGAGACGAGAGCCCCGCAGGGCTACAACCTCGACGACGGGCACGGCGGAGCGCCCAAGGTGTTCTGCGTGCGCATCACGCCCGACGGCGCTCAGGGCGAGTCCGTCTACACCTACAACTCGCCCAAGGTGCCCGACACCGTCAAGCGCGGCGACTTCCGCCTCGTGAAGGAAGTGCCCGTGACCGTATACGACGAGCCCGACGGCGACATGCCCCAGGAGGTCGTGCGCGTGCTCGTGCCCGGCGTGAAGTTCGAGCTCTACAACGACTCCGAGGAGGCCATCCTCTCGCCCGAGACCGGCAAGCTCGTCGAGCCCGGCAACCGCGTGTGCACCACCACGGTCGACGAGAGCGGGCTCGCCACCACCAGAGACGGCAACGCCGACGTGAACGGCTGGAGCAAGCCCTCCGACTGGACGGGAGCGCTCGCATACGGGACATACCGCGTCCACGAGGTGATCCCGCAAGACGTGGCGGACGCCTTCAAGGCGAAGTGGGGAAAGACCCTCCTTCCCGTTGAGGACTGGAAGACCACGATCCGCGAGGAGGGCCAGTACGACCCGCCGCAGCTCGTGAACGACCGCCTCCCTCAGACCCCTCTCAAGGTCGTGAAGGTCGACGCCGAGACCGGCAAGCAGGTCCCGCTTCCCGTGAGCTTCCAGCTCGAGGACGCAAGCGGCAACCTCGTCACCTACACCTCCCATTACCCCGTGACCGAGACCATTGACACCTGGACGGCCAACGAGCGCGGCGAGCTGACGCTGCCGACGCTGCTCGAAGAGGGCGACTACACGCTCAAGGAGGTCCGGGCACCCTACGGCTACGTGAAGGAGCTCGAGGGCAAGGCGTTCCATGTCGGCGAGGACTACAACGGTTGGGACAACCCGCTCGTCATCGAGTTTGCGAACATGCCCCAGAAGGCGACCATCACCGTCGCCAAGACAGATTCCTGGACGGGAGAGGCCGTGGATGAGTCCGTCTACATCGTGAAGGCGGCGGAGACCATCCAGACGCCCGACGGCACCATCCGTGCGCACGAGGGTGAGATCGTCGCCACGCTCACGACCGGCGAGGAAGGCAAGGCGGCCACGCCCGAGCTCTACCTCGGAACCTACACGGTATACGAGGCCAAGGCGAAGGACGGCTACGCGCTCGACGTCGTCGAGAAGACGGTGGCGCTGGAGTACGCGGGCCAGGAGGTGGCCGTCTACGACCACGAGGAGGCAGTGACCGACACTCCCACCGACCCCGAGATCAAGAAGGTCGATGCGCTCGATCCCGAGACCCCCGTCGCAGGGGCGGTGTTCCGCATCTGGAACGACGAGGGAACCTTCGACGAGGAGATGACGACCGACGAGAACGGGATCATCTCGCTCGCCTACGCGAAGCACGGTAGCTACCACATCCAAGAGGTGGAAGCTCCCGAGGGCTATGTGATCGCCGACCTCGACGAGGAAGGGAATCCGACCATCACCGACTTCACGGTGAACGACCAGGGAATGATCGAGTGGGACGAGAGCGGTGCCATGGCGCAGGCGCACGAGTTCACGCTTGAGAACATGCCCAAGACCATGAAGACTACCGCCATGGACTCAGAGAGCGGAACCCATGAGGGCCAGGCTCGCGAAGTGCTCACCATCGTGGACACCATCGCCTACACGGGCCTCGTCCCCGGAAACGAGTACACCGTGAGCGGAACCCTCATGGACAAGGCCTCGGGCGAGCCCGCGCTCGACGACGAGGGCAACGAGATCACGGCGTCCACCACGTTCACGGCGGATGAGTCGTGCGGCACGGTGGATGTGACCTTCACCTTCGCGGGGGCGAGCCTCGCGGGCAAGTCGCTCGTCGCATTCGAGACGATGGAGTTCGAGGGGGCAGAGTACATGGTTCATGCCGACATCGACGACGTGGAGCAGACGGTGGCTATAGTGGACATCGCCACCCAGGCGCGCGACGCCGAGACCGGCACCAACACAGGCACCATCGGCGAGCACGTGAAGCTCATCGACACGGTTGCCTACACCGGGCTCGCGCCGGGCAGCACCTACAAGCTCTTCACCATGCTCATGGACAAGGCTACCGGAAACCCAATCTTGGGCGATGACGGCCTTCCCATCGTGGGAACGACCGAGTTCGTGCCCGAGACCCCGGACGGAATCATCGACGTCGAGGTCGAGATCGACACGCGCGAGCTCGCAGGCCATGACATCGTGTTCTTCGAGAAGCTCTCAGACGCACAGGAGAACATCGTCGCAACCCACGAGGACATAAACGACGGCGGCCAGACCGTGAGCTTCCCGGAGCCCGAGCCCGTGCCCGAGCCCGAGAACCCCGGGAAGGGATACCCGAAGACCGGAGCATTCGCTGAGGCCGATCCCGTAACTGCCAGCGTCGCGGTGATCCTGCTCTGCGGCATCGCCGGTGCGACCTATGCCTACGTCCGCCGCTCCCGCAAGCAGACCGACGCCATCGAAGAGATGGAGGAGGAAGCGCTGGCGGCAGCAGACGAGGATTAGAACCGACCCTTCGCGCAAGCGTCAAGAACCTTAGCTGAGAGCTAAGGACGGCAGGGTGGGGCGCTCGCTGGGCGTCCCACCCTTTTTCGATACAAGGAGCAAAAGATGAAGAGAATCAGGAAGGCAGTTAGGGTTACGAGCGTGATTATGGCCGCCATACTCACCGCGCTCGTGGCCACCGTCCTCTGCGCGCCGGAGGAGGATCGCATTGCGCTGACCGAGGCGTTGGACGGCCTTCATGACCAGGAAGAGTCTGGAAGGCAGATCGATTGGGACAGCCTTCCCGCAGAGGTCATCGCATGGGTGGAGGTGCCAGGCACGGGAATAGACGAGCCGGTCGTGCAGGCCTCGCCCGATTCCCCGAACGCATACCTTTACAGGGACGTGTTCGGCCAGGGGGCGTATGGGACGCCCTACATTGACTGCGAGTGCTCGATAGATTCCAGGCTCGTCATAGTCTACGGTCACCACATGTCCGACGGGACGGCTTTTGCCGAGTTCGCCGACTTCATAGACGAGGAATTCGCCCGAGAACACAGCCGCATCATCGTCTACAAGCGAAGCGGAGAGGCGCTTGATCTTGAGGTCTGCGCCATCGACGTGGTGAACGCCAGTCGGGAAAGATTGGTGATCGATCAAGAAGAGAGCTTTGAAAAGATTGTAGGAGCAGCAGACTTGCAGCTTTCAGACCCAGCAGAGGCAGAGCAGCTCTTCGCTTTCACCACCTGCTCCTATCAAACCTGGAATTCTCGGACGATAGTATATGCGCATCACGCTTAGGCGGGCACAAAGGTACCGATAAAAGCCAGCCCAACGAGCGCGGCGATCGCTATGGCAACAACTCTTATTACGTACCTCAAATTCGGGGCAAGCCTTAAATCCCTGACTAGGGATTTCGCGGATACACAGACATGCGCCGCCAAAGCAACATCCAACGTCAGCACGATTACGAACCACAGGCGAGTTTCAAAAACCGTCAAGACATGCGCCACACCCACAACTCCGACAAGAACACCGCTGATCCATTTCTTCAGCTGGTGCGCCTTCTTCTTTGCGCTAGGCGGCCTTACCTCGTCGTGGAGCATATGCCTTGTGGTACCGATACTCAGAGCCACGTGAAGCACGGCTATACAAACACCAACCCAAACTACCCAGCCCACCTCTCCCGAAGCGACGCTCCAGCAGAATAACGCCCCCATGATCGCATGGGCGGAAAATACCGCCAGCAGCAGCAAGGACACTATTCCGTTGGCATATCTGAGCATCTATCATGTGCCCTATAGCGAGCGCAGGAGCTTCACGTATTGCGAGACGTAGGATGTCTCGTTGTCGAACCATGCTGCAACCTCCACGAGATATCCTTCCTCAAGCGGCGACACCTTCGTCTGTGTAGCGTCGAAAATGGAGTAAAGGTCGGTCCCAGCGATGTCGGAGGACACCAGCTCCTCTTCCGTGTAGCCGAACATCCAGCTCTCTTGTGCGTGCATTAATTCGTTCAGCCTATCGGCATCGAGCGCTCCCTCGCCACCATAGGAGACGACGGCGTACAAGGTGCTGAGGCTGCCTCTCGTGACCGGGACTCTGATAGCATAGCCAGAGAGCTTCCCTTGCAGTTCAGGCAGCACGAGCCCCACCGCTTGGGCGAAGGCGGCTGTGGTGGGGATGATGTTCTCGGATGCCGTGCGCGATCGCCGAAGGTTGCCTTTGGGCTGCGCGTCGTCGAGCGTCATCTGTGACGGAGTGAGCGCATGGATGGTGGTGGCGATGCCCTGGCAGATAGGTGCAACCTCGTTCAGAGCCTTCGCGAATGGAACAAGCCCCACGGTCGAGCACGATGCGGCAGATATGATGTCGTCCGATTCGGTAAGGATAGAGTCGTTTATCCCGAACACCACGGTCGGTACGTCGCTTCCCGCTGCGGCGGAGATGAGCACCCTCTTAGCGCCCGCGTCTATGTGCGCCTCGGCCTTTGCGCGCGAACAGTACGCCCCGCTGCATTCGAGCACAACGTCGATCCCGAGCTCTCGCCAGGGCAGCGCGGAGGCGTCGGGCTCGCGGAATGCCCTGACGGCCTTCTCGCCGATTGTGAGCACCCCCGCTGCCTCGTCGAAAGAGACCCTCTCTCCCAAAGCGCCGTATTCCGTGCTATGCGCCAACAGGTATGCGATCGTCTCCATGGAGGCGATATCGTTCACGGCAACGAGTTCCACATCCTCGCACTCCAATAGCGAGCGCACGACCAGACGCCCTATGCGTCCCATTCCGTTCACAGCGACACGTTTCATGTGAATTCTCCTATCCTGGGTTTCCGGTGATGAAGCATATGAGGTTGATGATCTGAGGGAAGAGCGCCATCACCACGGCAGCACGTATCACCTGCATGATCACCACGTCGGTGTTCTTCACGTGCAGGTCCTCCATGATGAGCGCCATGTCGGAGGCCCCTGCGGGAGAGGCCATGAGCATGCCCTCCTTGCGCCCGTAGCCGAACAGCCTGCTCTCAAGCTTACCGGCGGCGAAGCAGTTCAGCGTGTAGCCTGCGATGAGGATGAGCGCGGGCAAGATCAGGTCGGGCAGCCCCGCAAACCCTTCTGCCGTGAGCAGGGTCCCCAAGTAGCAACCTGCGAGAAGCTGGCATCCCTTCTTCACTACCTTGGGGATGAATGCGAAGTCGAAGGCGAGCTTCAGGACGGACACGGCAACGATGGAGGCCGTGAAGGTAAGGCCGGGAATGCCGCTCGCCTTGCCGAGGGCGCCCGCGACGACGGCCACGGCCAAGGCGGCCACGGTCGAGGCGGCGGATTTCTGCTTCGACTTCACGCGCTTGGCATCCTCTCCCAGCGCCGCATCGCCCGGGTCGGGGTGGCCCTGTTTCGTTCGCAGCCGGTCGAACGCCTCGATCATGATGGGGAACACGCCGATGCCGAGCACCTGGCGTATCAGCTGCATGATGGTCACGTCTGGAGCGTTCGCGCCCATGGCGGCGGCCACGATGGGCGTGTCGTTGATGCCGCCCGGCACCGCGCACATGAGCGAGGTCACCAGGCTCAAGGGAGATGTCGCCCATATGAGGAATCCCACGACCAAGTTCAGCAGAAGGAAGATCGCGAGCAGAAGAACCATAGGCTTCAAAAAGCCGCGCATCCGCTCAATGTCGCTTCGCTCAAGGGAGCACCCCACGAACGCGCCCGCCACCATCTGCACGAGCGTGCGCGTCTCGGTAGGAAGCCACGCCTCGCCGGTTGCTATGCTCAACACCGACACGCCCACGAAAGCGCCTATCATGAAACCGGCAGGCACCTTGAACTTCTTGGCCAGAAGCCCGCAAGGGATACCAACCGCCAAGGTCAATGCTGCGCACATGATAAGATGCTCGTCCACTTACGCTCCTGTCTATTGATGCTTGGGCGAGTATAATGCAAGGCCAATCACGACGTTTCGAACGATGAAGAAGCGAAGCGAGTTATATACTGTTCCGTATCGTTTCGCACGATTTCGCGCAAGGAGCAATGTATGAACCAAGACGAGGCATTGACCGCTGAGGAAGTCGCCAGGCTGCTGAAGGTGAGCCGTGGCACCGTCTACGCCCTCAAGGACAAAGGGGAGCTGCCCTCGTTCCTGGTCGGCCGCAAGCTCCGTTTCACAAGGAAAGCCGTTCAGGAGTACATCGAGCGCGATCAGCCGCTAGGCGAAAACCCAGGGCGGGAAGTCCCATTCGTCACCGCTGCGCACCAGCCTGAGAGCTTCGTCATCTGCGGTCAGGACATAATCTTGGACGCGCTTTCGAACTACATGAACCAGGCGGGCGTGCCCAGCCTCCGCTCGTACGTGGGAAGCTACGACGCGCTCACCGCCCTCTATAAGGACGAGGTGCAGCTGGCATCATCGCACCTCTGGGATGGCGAGACCGACACCTACAACGTGCCGTTCGTGAGAAGGCTCCTCCCGGGCGTTCCCGCCGTGGTCGTGAACCTCACGTACCGCACGCAAGGATTCTATGTAGCCAAGGGCAACCCTCTTGGCTTGAAAACATGGGAAGACCTCGCGAGACCCGGGATCCGCATCGTGAACCGCGAGAAAGGCGCTGGGTCGCGCATCCTTCTCGACGAGCACCTGCGCACGGCGGGGATCAACCCGCAAGAATTGGAAGGTTATGACAACGAGGTGCAATCCCATATCGCCGTCGCCAGCACGGTGGCGCGCGGGCGGGCGGACGTCGCCGTCGGCAGCGAGAAGATAGCGCGCCAGGTGGACGGCCTCGACTTCGTACCGCTTCAGAAGGAGCGCTACGACCTCGTGTTCAAGAAGAAGGACATCGACACCAGGCCGGTGCGTGCTCTCATGGGGATCCTCGAAACCGGAATCTTGAAGGAGGAGTTCTCGTCCCTCGGCGGCTACGATACGACAGATATGGGCAAGATCATGTGGATGGGCTAAGTATTGCTAAAGTGCATGGAGGAATCTCGCGATCTCCTCGATCGTTGATTCATCCATCGAGTAATGCATCCATCTGCCCTGCTTTCTCGCTTTGACCAAGCCGGCGTCTCTCAGCAGCTTCATATGATGGGATAGCGTTGGCTGCGCGATATCCAGTTCGTCAAGAATGCGGCATGCGCAGATTTCGCCCTGGCTTGAGATCAGGTTGATAATCCTCAAGCGATTCTCGTCACCGAGGGCCTTGAAAGCTCGTGCTTCTTTCTCTGTGTCCATTCTGGACCCCTTGCGTGTCTGATGCATAGATATATCTAAATATATTCCACTACGGTTAGAGTTCGGTCAAGAGAGAAACCGGGATGCATCCTTCATCTGATGGATGCATCCCGGAGTTGCCCCCGACATGCCTAGATCAAACTTGCTATTTCGTCCGAGCTCAGCACTTTGCCCTGAGAAACAACCTTCCCGTTCACGAGCAGCGCAGGTGTGGACATGATGCCCGCGTTGGCGATGGCCGCTGGGTCAGTAACGTAATCGACGCTCACCTTCCCATTAGCCTTTTTCGCCGCTTCCTGCGCATTGTCGTTGAGCTGATGGCAGCGCTTGCAACCCGGGCCGAGGACGGTGAGCGTGACCAGATCCTCTCCGGACGCATCGCAAGCTCCTCCGCAATCACACGTCGTAGATGCTTGCTCGCCTTCGGGCACCTCCACGATTTCCATCTCGCAGCAGCTCTTCTTCTCTTCTTTGCCGAACACCTTTCCGAACAATCCCATTTCCTTTTCCTTTCTCCTATGGGTCTTCTATCCTTTTGCTACACGCATGCCGCTATGGCATGACAGGCGTGAATGCGAAGCCTGTGCCTATGGCCACCAACAGGATGCACAGCACGAACGTCACCACCATCGGCTTCTTGAATATGCTGTTCAGAAGCGACACCTCGGGGATGGAGCAACCGGCACCGCCCAGTATTAGCGCGATGACGATGCCCAAAGACACGCCCTTCTCCATGAGGATGCCCGCGATCGGAATCATCGTCTCCACACGGATGTACATGGGTATGCCAATCACGGCGGCAAGCGGGATTGCCCAGAGGTTGTCGGCACCGGCAAAACCCTCCAGGAGCTCGGTCGGCACGAACCCGTAGATGAAGGCCCCGATGCCCGCGCCGAGGAGCAGCCAGCCGACGACGCCTTTGAACAGCCCGATGGCGTCTTTTAAGGCGTACTTGCAGGCCTGCGCCTGCTTCTGCCAGAACGTGCCCTTCAGGTTCTCCCACGTTGCCTCGTCGCCCCCGCAGCAGCCGCCCTTGACGGCGACGTTCTTGATGTAGCGGGAGAACCCGAGCGCATCGAGAACGAGCCCCGCGCACACCGCGAACGCGAAGGTGATGACGGCGTAGGTCACTGTGGGCACCGGGCCGAAGAACACGAGCAACAGCGCTATGATGGCCGGGTTGAGGATGGGCGACGTCATCAGGAACGATATGGCTCCCGAGAAGGGCGCGCCGCTCTTGAAGAGCCCCACAAGAACGGGGATGGTGGAGCATGAGCAGAACGGCGTCACTGCGCCGAGCGCAGCGCCAAGAAGCGCATTTGTCACCTTGTGGGGGCGCGACAGGATGCGCTTGATGCGCTCCTTCGACACCCAGACCTGCAACAGGGCCACGAAGAAGCTGATGGCGATGAAGAGCAGGAAGAGCTCTCCGAACAGGTAGGCGAACGTGCCCAGCACATTGAGCAGGTTCTCCACCGTGAAAAGATCGTCGAACACGTTATCTCCTTTAGGTCGTTGATGATTCGGGCATACGAAGATGCCGTCCTACACCGACCTGCACCTATAGAGCCTCTTGCATCTGCACATACGCCCCTCCTCACACGAACAGGGGCTGCAGCCAGTTGAACACGTAGCCGCTTATGATCATCCCCACGAGGCAGATGCCGACGAACGCGGCGAGCAGCTTCGGCTTCACAACACGCGAGAGCATGGTGAGCGAGGGGATCGAGAGCACGGTGACGCTCATCATGAACGCGAGAATGGTTCCGAGTCCTACGCCCTTCTGGAACAGCGCCTCGGCGATGGGGATGGTGCCGAATATGTCGGCGTAGATGGGCGCGCCGACGAGTGTGGCGAGCACGACCGCGAGCGGGTTGCCGTCGCCGAGGACGGCCTCAATGATGTCCTGTGGGATCCAGTTGTGGATGAGTGCGCCCACGGCCACGCCGATAAGGATGAACGGGAAGACCTTACGAAAAGTCTGCCCAGTCTGTTCGAGAGCGTAAGAGACACGTGCTCTTTTGGTCATAGCCTCGGCCTGCTCAGCATCGACAGCTTCTCCGCGCACGAAGTCAGCCACCTGGTCGTCCATCCCCAGATGCTGGATGATGGAGCCGCCCGCAACGGCGATGATAAGGCCTACCACCGTATAGATGAGCGCCACGTGCGGGCCGAAGATGCTCATGATGAGGATGATGGAGGCGATGTCCACCATGGGCGATGATATGAGGAATGAGAACGTGACACCGAGAGGCAGTCCTGCTCGCGTGAACGCGATGAACAGCGGGATGGACGAGCAGGCGCAAAACGGCGTCACGGTGCCTAGGAGTGCGCCGACTATGGTGCCGCCGATTCCCTTGAAGCGCCCGAGGATGCGCTTGCTGCGCTCGGGAGGGAAGTAACTCTGTATGTAGCTGATGATGAAGATCATCACGCATAGCAGAATGACGATCTTGATGGTGTCGTAGATGAAGAAATGGATGGTGCCTCCCCACTGGGAGGTGACATCCAGTCCGAATGCGCCCACGAGCTTCGCCACTAAGTCCGATAGCCACTGCATCTTGAGCACCTGATCCATGAAGAAAGATCCGACCGCTTCCATTCACGCTCCTATACATTCAAAATCTTCGATGTATTCCGAAGTATATCGACATATCTAAAAGTGTCAATATGTATGACTGCGATATCCCCTTCCTTGTTGTGCAGCTCGATTAACTGTCTGTCAACATCGACACTGCTCTTAGTGAAATAAACGGCAAACGGAAGGAGTCGATGCGCGTCTTCTGGCTAAGAAGTGCATTCCGTGTTCGTTGCCGGACGAGAGATCCATTATTCCATGCTGCATCTCTCACTCAAATTGCGAGCTAAAACTCAGAGAATGGATTTAAATAGCTAACCGGCAGAAAGGCAATATCATTCATGAAATATAGCCAACCTTCCCGAATTCGATGACACCTCGCTTCGGAAAACTGACCTGGTAATTATTGGCAGACGTTGTATCGAAGGGCAAGGCATCTGGAGAAAACATATCGATAGAGGCTGAGTCTGGCATGAACCTCTCATACTCGAACACCTCGATGCCTAAAGACTTAAGCGTAGACTCTGGCAACTCGTAGTCCTGGTCAACGATACCGAAGAAAGTGATACCTCTATCGACAGCAAACGACATAAGCAAGCTTTGTCCAGCGTTGTATGTAATGCCTCCCACTGCGGAGCCGACGAAGCTGCCCAGCAAGTATCCGATCATCGGGACCATCGGAAGCGTAGCTTGGCCAACAGCGCCTCCCGCCAACGCAACAGCGGAAATGAAAGTATCCCTGACGACGGCATCGGCAAACTCGCGATTGCCCATCTCTCCCTTAGCGACTCTCACACCGTTTCTGATTGCGTTCACAGCGACAACAGTGGCGCTAGCGACTATGGAGGGGTTGAAATCTTTAACAGATTCGCCAAGAAGACCCGACCGCATCGCCTCTACGATCGCGGAGCTGATGCTTCCTGTCACGAAAGCCGAACCGCTATTCGTTGCCAAATCCGTCCCTGAATCTTGGAATCGATCCAAGTCTATCTCGCCGGTTGCAACCAATTCCTCTATACAAGAGACAAGGAGTGGCCCTGCCTTCAGGACCGCCGCTATCATCGCGGCAGACATGCCCGCCTTAAGAGAAGATGCCAGGATGTGCTTCGCTTTTATCATCTGGTCTACGGAGATACCATAATCTTCGAGATTGAGTTTTCCTTCTTTAGCGTCTCGTGCGATCTGTTTTGACTCCTCGCGAGAGAATGATTTCGACTTGATGCCCTTCTTGTCCTCGACGACCTCAGACAGCTTGCTTTTGGTCTCCGAATAGCGTTGGGCATTCGCCTTTCTCGTCACGGATTCCTTCGCAGCTTTCCTGTCCAGAAAAAGCTCAGCATCTTCTGTCTGGCCTTTCGGTATGACGCGCCCCATGCCCTCGTATATCGGACTGCTCTGATCTACGTCGCCTTGGGCGATGGCATGTGCGGCAGCTGCTTTTGTAGATGGATTGTTAGCGGCCTCCTGATAGGTCACCGACTGCGCCTTCGCGCTCTTCGCCCCATCGGCGTAGGACTTGACTTGGAATTCCTCTCCCGTGTTCAAAACGATATCCGGAGAAGCGAAAGTTGTGACCCTCGGGACAGTCCCACGATTTTCAGACTCGGATAGTATCGCGTCCACATTGAACGTATGAGCGAGCAGATACTCGGCGATATCGCCGCTGAGGAAATCCACCGACTTGTTGGTACCTAGCGCCTCTATCGCTTCGGCTAGGGCAGCGATCTCCTCCTCAGCAAGCGCAATACGCTCTGCGGCGTCGTTGGCTGCAATCTGGGCACCAGCGTTCTGCGCATAGTATTCAAACCCTTCTGCGTAACCCACGTCCATCTTATTCGCCCAAGAACTCCGTCAGCCCGTCCATATACAAGATCAGGGTCAACAGCGAATACTGCTGATCCTTCGCTTCGGCGGCCTGAAGCATATCGCCCGCTTTCGCCAGAGCCTGTCCGGCTATGTTGACCGCCGCTTGGCCATGGATGGCGGCAGCAGACGCAACCCCGAGAACAGGTGAAAGGAAGGCCAAAGGAACAGGAAGCAGGGCGATGACGTCATCCGGCTTCGCTTGCTGGTTTTGCTGCTCGGCCTCTGATGGGCTGAAGTGAAGATCGAGCTCCTTCTTGAAGGTCTTGCCGTATTTCTCGCAGAGCTCCTTGAATTCGCCGTAGTTGTCCTTGTTGAGGCTCCCGTCATCCACGAGCATATATGCCTGCGCGCCAAGCCAACCGTAGCTCATTCCAACGGCATAGAACTTGACATTCATATTGCTACGGGCTTCTCGGGCGCTCTCGTTGTCGCCGATGAAGAGAATATGATTGGTGGAGTTAAGGCAATTGAGATTGTCCCTGTAGTGCTTTTCGTCCCAAACGACCGCATCGACCGAGCCGTCCTTTGTTCCAACCTGCTTGTCATCCGAATCGTCGAATGCGCTTATCAGCTGTTGCAGGTATGTTGCGTATTTCCTGTCAGACTCATTGCTGACGATGATCAGTTTCTTCTTCATCTAGTCCTCCAGTATTATCTTAGAGACAATTGTATTCTAGGAATTATCAGGAGGCCGATGCAGCTCGGTATAATGCACGGCATCCATATCAGTTTCTATGTTATCGGATCTTACTTCGTTGCGATGTCCCATAAAGGGACATGATCTTCAAGACAATTATTCGTGGAGCAAGGGGAAGAATGTGAGCGAAGAAGACTTAAGGCGAGCTCAAATTGAGCAAGAGGCTGTCGAGTTCAGCGAGAGGTTAGCTATCGAGAACCCTGGCATGTACGAAATCGAAGAAATGAAGGAATTGATAGAGCGCCATGACAAGGTTGAAGAGATAACGGACAAGGCAATCAGGGAAGATTTCGCATCTATGCCTCCCGCTATGCAGGAGCAGATGAAGGAAATGCTCAAAGCCTCAGATGTTTCAGTGGAGGTATGGAAAGAAATCTTCGGCGAGGACTTCTGATTTACCGTAGCATCGATTAGCCGCCAGTTAATGAAAAGATAGTTCTTACAGGCTATTCTTTGGATCAAGGGAGCCGGATGTGCGACTGGCCAGACTACCGGCTCCCGTTTCCATGCTAGATCCCCGGGTAGGAAATGTCCCATTCCTCCGGGCATGTGGATACAATGCCCTCGATATCATCCTTCAGCACATTCGCGAGCATCTGGCACATGCAATAGTCAGTGGATTCGGTGCCCACGTGCGAGAGGGCTTCAGCGACTCCCGAGATGCTGGACAACGAGTTTCGGAGCTGGTCTTGGAAAGCTAGCAATTCCACTTCCGTCATAAATGTTCCCTACTTTCGCGATAACGGGGATGCTGGACATGCGAGCAATGGTAGCCCTTGGGAGCTATTCCCAGTGCCCTCCCACGACCTTTGTTTCCCAATGTCCTTCTTCCGCATAGCTCGCTGTGTCGTATCCGGTGATCTCGCGGCGCACCTCGCTGTGGTGTCCCGAACTTTCGCCGGCTTTCATATGAGCCTTCGCATGCGCAGAGGCGTTGCCCGTGACGTTCTGTCCGCAGCTGTTGCAAATCGAGACCTCCACGGTGGAGTAAACGGGAATGCTCTCGGTCCACGCGGCCTTGTCCACGACCCAAACCTGCTCGGTGTCCTCGATCCATTTCCTCTGCGGCGCGCTCTGGGCAGGGGCGGAGGCATTCGGCTTGCTCTCGCTCTTCGGTTCGGATTGCGATGAACCGGAAGCTGGTTGCCCCGGTGTCGCAGCAGTCGCATCGACGGAGCCGTCGCCTTCTTGAGATACCGTCTCATCATTTGCAGACTCGACAGCCTCCGATTCTTGTGTCGCGGAATCCTCCTCGGTCTCACCGGATTCGGTGACCTCCGGAACATCGATGCCTTCTACGGCTCCGCCCGCTGCATCTGCGACGGCACGGCTCGCCCCGATCCCCCCTGCGCTCACGTCGCTTGAGCAGGACACGAGCGCTACGCCCAGAGCCAGCATGATGGCCAGGACTGCGCAGACAGCCGCCAGCTTTCCATTATCGCTTCTGGTCGAATCGCTGATCTTCATTCATCTCACCTTCCTACATGAAGCGGAACACCGCTTTGATAAGCCAACGCAGAAAACTACCAACCAGCTTCATCCATATCGCCCCATTCCTCGGCCTGCTCGTCCTCTTCCTTTTCCCTCATCTTGCTCTCCGCCTCGATCGATGAGATGACGGCATCCACCACCTCTGCCGGTATCCCCGGCACCTTCGGGTTCGGTTTCCCGGTCATCCTCTTGAGGTATCCGAAGAGCTCCGCGATCCTCGCGTGCAGCCCCTTCGAGGAGCTTCCGATGCACTCGTAGGCCGCCTCGTCGAACGCCTGCAGGTCGACGAGCTCTCCGAACACGCGCTTCATGATCGCCTCGCCGTCCACTACGACGAGCTCCACATGTCCGAGTTCCTCGGCGTCGGCGAGGAGGAACTCCCATCCGCGCCTGCGCCTGGCTGCTGGCACCTGGCCGTCATTGTCTTCCATCTTCTCTGCCTGGTAGCTGTGGGCGGCCATCCAGAGACCGCCATCGCCTAAGGTGTCGAAGCGCACCTCGAAGTTGGTGAGCATGTTCGACTTTCCAAGGGGCGTGGCGGCGGTGAAGGTCGCCGTGTCGAAAACATCGAGCTTCTGGTCGTCGTATGTGACCTTCACTATCATCTGTCGCTCCTCTCGCGGTTGCGCCTCTGCTCGGCCTCCTGGGTCCTTGGCGCGGGCTGGTGTTGGTTTCCGTGCCGCCTCGTCGATGCGGGAGCCGACTCGCTCCTGCTCCTATGAGTCATGAGGTTGTTCTCTGCGACGTAGACGCGCGCCTCGGTCAGACGCCTGAAGCCCTCGCTGCCGAGCTGATCCCTTCGGGCGATGGTGGCGGCCCTCGCATCGAAATCCTCCAGGTAGCGGATATCGAACTTCGCGCACGTCTCAAGGACGGCTGAGAGTCTTGAGAGGTCCTGCAGGTCGTTGAGCTCAACGGCGTTCACAGCCCGTCGGCGTATCTCGCCCTCGGTCTTGCGCTCGGGGTGGTACGCCGACTGCCTCTCGAAGCGGCTTCTCAGCATCTGCTTGCCGAAGGTGAAGCCGAGCCTCTCGCCGGACACCTTCTTGGTCGGATCGTCGGCGAGCGAGAAGATCCAGTCGTCGCGCCGGGCCTTCGACGAGTTGTCGGCCACGTCGATGCCGAGGCGTCTGAGAGCCTCCATGAAGTCGGCCTCGCTCCGGGACGTGTTCTTCGCGAGCGCCACGCGCGCCCTGATGTCGCCAACCCACGAGTAGTTGCCGGAGCGCATGATCTCCTTCTCGGCGCGCCCGAAGTAGATACTCTGGCGCGTACGCGCCGTCTTGAGCCCGGCGCTCTTCTGGGATCTCTCGGGCATGACGTTAGAGAGCCCCTTAAGTCCGCGTTCGCGCGCCATGTCCTGCAGCGCCCGGTTCAAGTCCTCGGGATGCTCGGTCTGCATGCGGTAGCCGGTCTTCAGGTTCACGTTGTTCACGACCACGTGCGCATGGGGGATGCGCCCCTCGTTGTCCTCGTGGTAGACGATCGCCACCTCGTGATCCGGGAAATAAGCCCCGACCCATGCCTGCGCGAGCTCGCGCAGCGCGGGGAGGTCGATGCGGTCCTCCGGGTCGGGCGAGATGACGAAGTGCTTGAAGGTGCGCGCTTTGAGGCCTCGCCACCCTGAGTTGGTGCCGTAGGCTTCCCTCGTGGCGTCCATCTCCACGTCCCAATCGACGAAGATCGCGTTCTGGCCGCGATCCTCGCACACCCACTCTCCGTCGAGCGGCAGGTTCAGGACGTCGCGTCCGATGGCTCGGTTCTTCTTCTCAAGGTAGCGCCTGATGCCTGCCACCGACCCATGCCCCGATATCGGCTTCAGGATCGGCATCGCTCACGCCTCCATGATCGTCGAGCACTGGATGCGTGCCAGCTCGTAGACGATCCGCTCGGCGTTCTCGTTCACCGCCGCGAGCTCCGTCTCGATGGTCTCGGCCTTGGGGGCGATGAGCTCCGTGGTCGCCTTGCCGTGGACGATGTAGTAGTTGATCGAGTTCATGGCATGCACGGCCTGGTTGTAGTGGTAGCCCCAGCGCGTGAGCTCCCGCGACATCTGGCGCATCGTCTTCCTGTCGATGACGACGCCGTCGGGGATCTCTCCCTTGGCCGCCTCGGCGAGCATGGGGATGCGGATGAGGTAGCGCAGGTACTTGGACTGCGAGAGCTCCGACACGCGGCAGCGCTCGACGAGCTTCTGGTAGTCGTCCTCCGCGAGGCGGAAGCTCAAGGTCCTGGTCTTGTTCATGGGGTTCATAGGAATACCTCCTGGTTGCTGTTCCAAAGATTCGTATCAGGGGCGCGGGGGATCCCCCGCCAAGCGGAGGTGAAGGGCGCAAGTCCCGAGCGCCTGCGCTTGCCAGATCCCCGGGAGTTGGCGGAGCGGAGCCCCCACGAGGCTCAAGCGACATGACTGCTCCATCGCCTCCCGGGGCAAGTGCTATGGCGTCATCGAAGATGTAATACGCCATAGGCTACTTGCTGGATTCGGCGTCTAAGCGCCGATAAGTCCCAAGGTGGTCACTTAATGCACATCTTCGAGATTCGGGCGCTTATCCGCCGTATCTCGGAGACCGCCTCGCAGTCGGCCTTCGAGGGCTTTCCCTCCATCGAGGACATGTACGAGCGGAGGTCGTCGAGGATGCGGACGAGCCTCTTGTCGCACGGGCTCTCCAGTTCGAGCTTGCGCTTGAGGTACTCGGTCGTCTCCTTCTTGGAGAGCCCTGCGGGACGGCCCACGAAGAGGCGCGTCTGCTTCTCCCTCGGAAGGCCTTTGAGAATCTCGACGCTCGATGCCGAGAGCCTTCCCTCGTTGGCCTCGATCGCCCAGTTCCTGGAAAGGTCGCTCCGGATGGTCTTGGCCATCTTCTCGTCGCGAAGTATCGTCCTTCCGGAGACGGCCTTGCCGGTCTGCTGCTCGATCATCTCCGCCTTGATGTCCTCGGTGCGCTTCCCTTTAAGAGAGGGGTCTTCCGCGCGGAGGCGTTCCGCCTCGATGCCGAGCGCCTCCGTCGCGAATGCCCTCTCGGTCACCGTGAGCGAGCGCACGAAGTAGTTCGCCGTGTGGAGCAGCGTTATCGCCTGGGCGTCCGTGATCCCCTCGACGATCCGGCATGGAATGCGCGAGAACGCGTCGTCGTCTTTCGCGAGGAGGCGGAACGCCTCAAGGCGGCGGTGCCCCGAGATCATCTGGTAGCCGCCGTCGGCAAGCCTCCTCACGAGCGGGAGGTCGGTGAGACCGTCGCGCTTGATCGAGCTCGCGAGCTGCCTTATTGCCGACTCCTCCATCGAGTAGGCGACGTTCGCGGGATGCGCGGCGATCTCGCCGACGCCGATCTCGATGACGGGGAAGCGCTCGCGCGTCCTGGACTTCTCGTCCAGGAGCCCGGAGATCGAGAACGCCTTGGCGACGTCGCTAGCCGAGCTCATTGAGAACCTCCTCCGCCAAGGCCGCGTAGTCGCGCGCTGGCCTGCTGCCGGGCTCGAAGGATGCAACCGGCGTCCACTGCCAGCTTCCCTCGCAGACCTTGGCCGAGGCGTGGATCACGCTCGTAAACTGCGTGTCGGGGAAGAAGCGGTCGAGCACCTCTGCTCCCGTCCTCTCGGCCTTGGTCATGCGACCGGGGACGCAGGTGCGCAGGATCCGGTACTTGGGGCAGGGCATGCGCAGCGCCTCGGCGATGGATTTCGTGGCCTCCACCGTGAGCGCCGTTCCCCGCATGACCGTCGAGTCGAGCTTCACCGGGATGATGACGATGCCCCCGTCCGCAGCCGCGAGGTACGCGTTGAACGCCAGGCGCTTGAGCACCGGCGAGCAGTCGATGATCGCGATGTCGTAGGTGTCGGCGGCGTCGTCGAGCGCGAACTTGAGCCTCTGCTCGCGGAGCAGGAGCTCGTTCTGGTCGACGAGTTCGATGGTGGACGGGATCACGGATAGGTTCTCCGTTCCGGTCTCGAACGCGAGGTCGGCCACGGATGCCTGCCCGTAGAGCAGCTCGATGGAGCTTCTGCCCTCCGCCTTAGCCCTGTCGTAGAGCCCGTAGTAGTCGGTAGCAGAGGCCTGGGGGTCGAGGTCGATCAGGAGCACCCGCCTGCCCGCATCGGCGTAGATGCTGGCGAGGTTCACGGCGCTCGTCGTCTTGCCCACACCCCCCTTGTAGTTGGAGATGGCTATGGTGCGCATGCTTGTCCTTTCTCCCTTGCATCTCGCGCCCGCAGGTTGGAGGTTGGGCGCTTCGGGCTGATTTGTATTACATTCGGTATTGTACCCTAAAACAGTTCATTTGTGAACTGTTTTAGGGTACTTTGCGGTCTCTACCACCATGCGTGGTAGAAGATCTCATCCTCCTCGCCGGTCTCCTTGAGCACGCGCTCCAGCATGCTGACCGTCTCGTCGATGCACTGCGTGTAGTAGTCGTCTTCGTAGCCGAATGCCCCGAAGAAGAATCCTTCTTGCACCGGGAGGAGCTCGGGTGCCAGGAAGCGGTCGTCTTTAACGAGCCTGCAGTCGTCCATGAGGCAGACCAGATCCTGCCTGCAGACCGGATAGTACTCGCAGTTCTCGATGTATCCGTCGGAAGTGTTGCGCTCGAACCAGCCATGTATGTGGTTCGCCTTGCGCCAGTAGGCCAGGAGCTCGTGTTCGGCGTTTTCGCCCTTTGCCCTGCGGGTGAGGTACATGTCGAGTCCCATTCTCATGCGTCCTTTCAATCGTTGCCGGATACCCCGGGCTCCCGCCCGGGCCTTGCGGCCCAGGCGGGGCGGGGTTCCTCGTCTGGAGGAACGGAGGTCGTTTATTCCTCCGAGAGGCCGTAGCTCATCGCGTTGATGTGGTGGCGGATCATCGCCCTAGCCTCGCCGACTACCGTGATGGCGACGACGTCGAAGCGGACCGTGCAGTCGCAGATGTCCGGGTTCTCGGCGAGGTAGCTCATCGACATGCGCTCGAAGTCCTCGCGCTCCATGGTCGCCTCGTCGAAGCCGAACCCCTCGACCCTTCCGTCGCGCCCCTTCACCTGGACGAACACGATTGAGTCCTCTTCCTCGGCGATGATGTCGAACTTCCCGTCGCCGTCCGGGCACTCCCAGTTCGCGTCGAGGATCTCATAGCCCCGGCGATTGAGGAACATCTCTGCCGCGTCCTGTACGTGCTTGCTGAATTCCTTCATTCGAATCGACCTCCAATTCGTCTTCGGCTCGGCCCCTTTGGCCTGCCTTGTGAGGCGCATGGCGCACGGCGTCGCGGCCGTGCAAGGGAGGAAGCGAAGCGGCGGATCGAGGAAGCATCCTTGCCGTGCTGGTTTTCCTATTTGTTTTCCGGGGCATGCGAAGAGAGGTCATCCCTGACAAGAAATCGGAAAAGCATCGCGGCCCTTGCGCGGCAACGAGCGGCGCTGTGCGAGGGTGCGACGTTCAAGGAAGGCGAAGGGGCATGCGCGAGATTCGGAGAGTACGTGGATGGAGGAATTCGCACGTTCGCGTGGGCAGATGCTCCGCCCGGGAGGAGAAGTTATGCGAAAAAGGGACACCCAAAGCGGAGGTTCGGCCTCATCGCTTAGAATGAGTAATCAATGCATGTTATAGAGAAGGGGCGGGGAACATGGCAAACAACAGCAAGTCGAAGCTGAAGCTGCTGTACCTGAAGCGCATCCTCGAAGAGGAGACCGACGAGGGCCACGGGCTGTCCATGACGCAGCTCATCGACCGGCTGCATGCCTACGAGATACCGGCGGAGCGCAAGGGCGTCTACCGCGACCTTGAGACGCTGAAGGAATTCGGCCTCGATATCCGCACCTACCAGAGGAACCCCGTCCAGTACGCCGTCGTCAGGAGAGACTTCACGCTATCCGAGCTGATGCTCCTGGTGGACGCGGTGGAATCGTGCAAGTTCCTCACACGCAGGCAGTCCAACGCCCTCACCACGAACCTGAAGCTCCTCGCGAGCGACCACGAGCGGGCGCTGCTCGATCGCCGCATACACGTGCCCGGACGGATAACGTCGAAGAAGGACGGTGTGTTCGAGTGCATCGATATCCTGCACGATGCGATGCGACAGCACAAGAAGGTCTCCTTCATGTACTATAAATTCAACCTCAAGGGAGAGCGCAGGGCCACGCACGACGGCAGGCCGCACGAGGTTACCCCTGTGGGCATCACCTACTGGGACGGCTACTACTACCTGACCGCATGGAACGACGACCACGATTGCATGACCGAGTTTCGGATTGACCGCATGGAAAAGCTGCGGGTGTCCCAAAACGCGGCAACCCGCAACGAGAAGATAACGCATCATACCTTCGATGGCGACGACCACGAGAGCTTCGGCCGCTTCGGCGGCGAGCCCGTCACGGCGACGCTCCTCGTCGACGGCGACAAGGTCGAGATCATTATGGATCGCTTCGGCGATGCCGCCGAGATGTACGAGCACGACGATGAGACCGCGAAGGCGATCGTGAAGATCCGCAAGTCAGAGCCATTCTTCGGCTGGATAGCGGGGCTCGGAGGCACCGTGAGAATTCACGGTCCAAAGAGCTTGAAGGACGAATACAACAAGTACCTTAAGGGTTTGATTGAGGAATAAGAGGCATAATGAACCATTCTGCGATTTCGAGTTTCATCTGGGGCACCGCCGACCTGCTCCGTAGCAGTTACAAGCAGCACGAATACGGAGACATCATCCTTCCTTTCACGGTGATGCGAAGGCTCGATATCGTTCTCGCTTCAACAAAGCAGGCGGTTCTCGAAGAGTCAGAGAAAGAAATACCTGCTGCCTTAAAGAAGATGAAGAGCTTCGATGAGGGAGTCCTGCGTGACAAGAATCTCAAGAAAGCTGCAGGACAGGATTTCTACAACACCTCGGCGTTCACGATGGAAGACCTCGTGAAGGATGCTGACAACATCAAGGAGAACATGACCGCATACATCGACGGCTTCTCGCCGGAGATAGTGGACATCATGGAGAACTTCGATATCTACTCAGTGATTAACGACCTGGACAAGAAGGGTCTGCTGTTCCAAGTCACTGAAAGGTTCTGCAAACCGGACGTCGATCTCTCGCCTGAGAGCGTCAGCTCTGCTGACATGGGAGACATCTATGAGGAGCTTATCCGTAAGTTCTCAGAGGTGAGTAACGAAACAGCTGGTGAGCACTTCAGTCCACGTGACGGGCTGGCGCTAGCGGCAAGACTAGCTATAGCTGGAACCGAGGATGATATTGCCAAACCTAACCGCATCGTGAAAGTGTGCGATCCATGCGCGGGAACCGGCGGCGCTATTTCGGTCTTCGAGGACCTGGTTCGCGAGATCAATCCGCATGCCCATGTGATTGGCTTTGGCCAGGAGATCAATGAACAGTCATATGCCATCGCAAAAAGTGACACTATCCTCAAAGGGGGCAACGCGGCGAACATTGTCCTAGGCGATACATTGGGACCGGAGAATGAGCGTCTCGCGGGAGAAACCTTCGGATACCAAATCTCGAATCCTCCCTATGGTGTCAAATGGGAGAAATCGAAGGCATCTGTTAAAGCCGAGCATGACGAGCTCGGCTTCTCCGGACGTTTCGGTGCTGGTCTTCCGCGCATATCTGATGGTCAACTACTTTTCGTACAACACATGGTCTCGAAGATGCGCTCTCCCGAAGAGGGAGGCGGACGCATCGCCGTATTCCTGAACGGTAGCCCTCTGTTCACTGGAGCGGCTGAGAGCGGCGAGAGCGAAATACGCCGCCACCTTCTGGAGCACGACATGGTGGAGGCAATCGTCGCCATGCCGAACGACTTCTTCTTCAACACGGGCATCGCTACCTACATCTGGGTTATTACCAACAACAAATCAGATGAGCGCAAGGGCAAAGTCCAGCTCGTAAATGCTAATGGCATCTTCTCGAAGATGCGCAAGAGCCTGGGCAGCAAGCGCAAACAGTTCACCGATGAACAAATCGAAGAAATCGTTGGACTGTACGATGCCTTCGAAGAGGCGGATCCGAAGCTTTCGAAAGTGTTCGCCAACGATGATTTCGGATACACAACCATCACTGTAGAAAGACCGCTCAAAGACAAGAGCGGGAACCCTCTTACGGACAGGAAGGGCAACCCAAAACCAGACAGCGCGCTTCGTGATACTGAGAACATCCCACTTGATGAGGACATCGACGCTTACTTCGAACGCGAAGTGCTTCCTTACGCACCCGATGCTTGGATGGATCGCAAGAAGGACAAGATAGGCTACGAGATTCCGTTCACCCGCTATTTCTACGAATATACGCCATTGCGACCCAGTAGCGCGATTCTTGCTGAGATCAAAGAGCTTGAGGCGAGTATTGTCGACCAACTCCAGAAAGCTGGGTTGTAAAGATGAGAGAAGCTGCTTCGACAGAATGGATGGGCGCTTTACCACCCGAGTGGACAACAGCGAGAATATCGTCTCTGTATACTCCGAGAAACGAGAAGGTCAGCGAGGACGATTACCCCGCATTATCTGTAACAATGCAGGGTATTGTTCCTCAATTGGAAACAGCAGCAAAAAGCCAGGATACAGAGAACCGCAAGTTGGTCAGAACAGGCGACTTCGTAATTAACAGCCGATCCGATCGTCGTGGTTCCTGCGGGATTGCGCGCCAGGATGGCTCAGTCTCTTTGATTTCCAATGTACTCAATCCTATAGACGCAAATTCTATGGATCCAGAGTTTTTCGAATTCTTATTCAAAACCGAGGGTTTTGCAGATGAGTACTACAAATGGGGTACTGGGATAGTAGACGATTTATGGTCAACGAACTGGTCCAGAATGAAAAATATCATGGTCGCATACCCGTCATATGATGACCAGAAGATGATTGCTAAGTACCTAGATCAAAAGACCGCCGAAATCGATTTACTCATCGAGCAAACCGAACGCTCCATCGAGCTTCTTGAGGAATACCGCAAGTCGGTGATTTCAGAGGCGGTTACAAAAGGTCTCGATCCCGATGCTCCCATGAAGGACTCCGGCATCGAATGGATTGGCAAAATTCCAGAAAGCTGGACAACTCCTAAACTCAAATATATTTCTAGGATTGAAAGTGGTGCAACACCCGATAGGGAGAATTACTCATACTGGGACGGCACAATACCGTGGATAAAGACAGGGGAGCTTCAAAACGGAAAAACAACGAAAGCCCTCGAATCCATTACTGAAAGGGCGTTGGATGAAACGTCGGTAAAGCTATTTCCACAAGGAACTGTGTTGGTTGCCATGTATGGTCAAGGAAAAACTAGGGGGATGACCTCTCTTTTAGAGATTGAAGCTTGCACCAACCAGGCTTGTGCAGGAATCCAACCCGATCAAAAAGTTATTGTTCCTGAGTTTCTGCAGTTATTTATGATTGCATCATACAACGCGATAAGGTTAACTGCCCTAGGCTCTGGCCAGCCAAACTTAAGCTTGGACTTGATTGGAGATTGGGCAGTGTGTATCCCGCCTCTTTATGAGCAAGCGGGAATTGTTTGCAAAACACAGCAAGTGATGAGTCATTTTGATCAACTGTTGGATTGTAAGCGTGAATTACTGACTGCACTTCAAGACTATCGCAAATCCCTCATATTTGAAGCTGTCACCGGTAAGTTCAAAGTTCCGGGAGTGATGTAGGGATGGCTCTTTTCTCTGAAAGAATGGGCTTCGTTAAACCAAGGGACGCTATTCAAGTAGAATGCGCAAGCAAAGAACTGCGCATGACCTTGTACAACTTAGTGCATGGAATGCTGGGCGATTATGAACACGATTCGCCATCAGAAAGCGTGTGCAAAGAGCTTTGGATGATGAAATGGCATCGGCCCATCGACACGTTCCCTTTCCATTCTTATGACTTCTACCAAGAGCTGAACAAATGGGTGATCGATGGTGAATGGTACGCATGTTACGACTTACTTGAGTTTGTCTTCGGCGAAATGAAAGATCAAGGATTCTTTGATCCTGAGCCAATGAGCTTTGCATATGGTTTCAATAATTGGGGACCTCAGCCTGATCTTGAAAAGGAGTTCCGAGACGCCGTAAATGAACTCCTGGAAATTGAGGGATCCGGCTATCGCTTCATCAACGGAGAAATCTTACCAATTACCAATGAGCTTGAAATCGGTTCTTTGGAGCAATCGCTTGATCAAGAAAACGCCTTTGCTGGTGCAAGAAAGCATATTGAGAGTGCTTTGAAGTTGATCTCAAAAAAGCCCGACCCCGATCATCTTGGCGCATGCCGAGAATCTATCCTTGGCGCTGAGTCCGCCGCAAAGAAAGTAGCTGGCATCGAAGACGGGACTTTGAGTGATGCGGTTAAGGTATTGCAAAAGACTAAAGGTTTGCATCCTGCTCTGGCAGATGCCTGGAAAAAGATGTTCGGTTACATGAGCGACGAAAAAGGGATGCGGCATGCGGGAACCGAGGAACCGGTTAATGTCGATTTTGCTTTTGCCAAGTACATGCTCGTTACATGCTCGGCATTCGTCAATTACCTTGCGGAGGAGTTTGAGCAAGATGAACAACGTTGATCTAAACGAAAAAATCGATATCCCATTGGATGCAGACGAGATCCGCGATGGAGACGGCTTCGTGGATGGCAAGGATGTTTTTGTGGCCAGGAAGGTTGGCGGAACCTCCGAGGGAGATTTTGAGGACGATGTCGAGTTCTATCTTGGCAATGTTGGATGGAAAACGTTCGTGCAAGAACGCGCAACGGCTGAAGCTTCCGGACAGCCCAAGTGGCTTGTTGCGCAGCAAGACTACGATCGCAAGCTAGCTATCAAGACCGATTCACTCATCAGCTTCATCAAAGAGACTCAGCCGAAGGAATGGGCAAAAGTCGAAGGGCTCTACGGCGACAAGGCTGAGAGCAAGCTGCTTGAGAGAGTGGAAAGCGTTCTAGAGCCCCACCAGGACAACGATGGCCTTGTTGAGATCCTCCGAAAGGGCTTCGACATGGCACCGGGTGCTCATTTCCGCCTCGTCTATTTCAAGCCAGCAAACGACAAGAACCCGGATCTTATTGCGAAGTATAAGGCCAACCGCTTCGAAGTGGTGCGCCAGCTCGCTTATGGCAACCTCAAGACAAATGAGTTCGATACCGTGGATGTGGTGCTATTCCTCAACGGGATTCCTATTGTGACGATGGAGCTCAAGAACAACCTCACCGGTCAGCGCACAGCTCATGCCGTCAAGCAGTACAAGAACGATCGCGACCCCAAGGAAGTCTTGTTTAATCCGAACCAGCGCGCAATCGTACACTTCGCCTTGGACTCCGAAACCGTTGAGATGTGCACTTGGCTGAAGGGCAAGAGCAGCTTCTTCCTCCCATTCAACAAAGGCAACGGCATGTCCGGTGGGGGCAACCCTGCCAATGAGAACGGCTACCGAACCGAGTACCTCTACACAGAGGTCCTCGCCCCCGACTCCCTCCTCGATATCATCCAGCGATTCGTGCGCGTCGAGTACAAGGAGGACTCGAAGCGGCGCAAGGTCATGGGCAAGGTAATCTTCCCGCGCTATCACCAGCTCGATGCGGTGCGAAAGCTCACCGAGCATGCAAGAAAGCACGGGTCTGGTCAGAACTACCTCATCCAACATTCAGCAGGATCAGGCAAATCGAACTCGATCGCGTGGCTTGCCCACCACCTTCAATCGCTGCATGACGAGAACGACAAGCCGATCTTCGATACAGTCATCGTGCTCACAGATCGTCGCAACCTAGATTCGCAGCTCTCAGCCGATGTCGATGCTGTTGGCACCGTGCAAGGCGTAGTTCGCCGCATCGAGGAGAAGGATCACTCCTCCGGCCTCCGGGACGCAATAAATGAGGGCGCACAGATTATCACCTCGACCATCCAGAAGTTCCCCTACATTTGCAAGGAAACGAAAACGCAGGGAAAGACCTTCGCTGTCATCATCGACGAGGCTCACTCTTCGCAGACGGGACGTGCTCACGCCAAGATGAAGTACGCTCTGACCGACCTCAACGTTGCCGACCCGGAGAATCCGACTGCCGAAGACGAGATCGTCCGCGAGATGCGCTCCCAGGGCACGCTCCCGAACCTCTCGATCTTCGCCTTCACGGCGACGCCCAAGGCATCGACCCTGGAGGTATTCGGTACAAAGGGCGAGGACGGTAAACCGGCACCCTTCCACCTCTACTCTATGAAGCAAGCCATCGAGGAAGGCTTCATCCTCGACGTGCTTGAAAACTACACCGTCTACGACACCTACTTCAAATTGGTGAAGACCATCACGGACGATCCGCAGTACAAGGAGGCGAAGGCCAACAAGGCGCTCGTCAACATCGTGCGAAACGACCAGAGGCTCCTTGAGAAAAGGGCGGCAATCATCGTAGAGCACTTCGTGAACGACGTTGCTGGCGAACTCCACGGCAAAGCGAAGGCAATGGTTGTCACCCATTCCCGTTCGAGCGCGCTGGCCTACTACAACGCGATAAAGGCCTATGCGGAGAGCCAGGGCTACAACCTCGGCGTGCTGGCGGCATTCAGCGGAACGCTGCAGGACGGCGACAGGGAATGGACCGAGGCGAGCTTGAACGGTTTCCCTGAGAGCCAGACGGCCACCGAGTTCGACAAGGACGAGCACCGGATAATCGTGTGCGCGAACAAGTTCCAGACGGGATTCGACCAGCCGAAGCTGTGTGCCATGTACGTGGACAAGGTGCTGACGGGGGTAGCTGCAGTGCAGACACTCTCCCGTCTGAACCGTTGCTATCCCGGCAAGCGAACCTTCATCCTCGACTTCGTGAACGACTGGGAGACGATCCGTGCGTCGTTCTCGAACTACTACGAGGTCACAGAGATCGATGAGGTAACGGATCCGAGCATCATCTACGACACCAAGAGACGACTCGACCAGTTCGGTGTGTACCAACTCTCAGAGATCGAGACAGTGGCGAACGCCTGGTACGGCGAGACGGACGAGCAGAGGAAGCTGAAGAGAATTGAGGGGCTGCTCGCCCCAGAGGTCGATAGATGGAACGCGCTTGAACACGAGGATAAGGTGCTCTTCAAGGCGCTATTGAAGAAGTTCCTCAAAACCTATTCGTTCGTCACGCAGATGCTCAAGTTCGGAGACGAGAGCCTGCATCAGTTCTTCGCGTATGCGGGATTACTGGTTAAGAAGCTATATATCGAGACGTCGGACGACGTGAGGCTGCGCGACAAGGTCGACATCGAGTACCTGCGCGTGGAGGACAAGGGAACGAGGTCGATCTCGCTCGAACCGGAGAAGCTGCACAACGGAGCGGCCATCCCCGGGATCAGGCCTCCGGAGGAGAAGGAGTTCCTCTCCGAGCTCGTGCGGCAGATGAACGAGCGCTTCGGCACCGACTGGCAAGATGCCGACAAGCTCATCAAGGCCGTAGGCGACAAGATCATGGAGGACGATGACTTCGTCACAACTGCGCAGAACAACTCCATAAGCGAGGTCGAGAGCATCTTCATGGACGCCTATACGAGCGCCCTCATCGCCATCATCAGCGAGGGCGGCGAGATGGCGGATGCCATCGCCAAGAACCCCGAGGGCTACGAGGAGTTTTTAAGAGAGAACCTGCTGCCCTATGTATACAAGAAATGTCGCGGAGAGTGATCACGTGAAAAATGTACGCCAAATTGACAAGGATGTAGTAAAAGGCGTTCTGCTCGTCCTGAGCGAAGGCAGAAGCACGGTTACCTATGGCGAGCTGTCTAAGATTATTGAGGGGGCTTCAGGAAGGAGGATCAATCCCCATATGGGATTCAATGTCCCTTTGGGAAGGATTCAGGACTACTGCATCGAAAGCGACGTTCCATGCCTTTCAGCTCTGGTCGTGAATCAGGATCAAATACCCGGTCCGGGGTTTATTGAGCAATA
Source organism: Eggerthella sp. BIOML-A4 (assembly GCF_009875575.1). Taxonomy (NCBI): domain Bacteria; kingdom Bacillati; phylum Actinomycetota; class Coriobacteriia; order Eggerthellales; family Eggerthellaceae; genus Eggerthella; species Eggerthella sp. BIOML-A4. The sequence continues at coordinate 56,844 of NZ_WWRX01000005.1, forward strand.
CAGAAAAACCAACCCGTTTGACAAGCGCTCAGATCAAAAGATTCTGGAAGACGAGCAGAAATCATGTCTTGAAAACCAAGATTGGTCGCATCTGCTTCAGCTATGCGACATCGCTCCCGACGAGCTCTGGAATAAGGATATGAAGCCTTTGAGCCAGGGTTTTCTCAACTGGTCTGCGCTGGTGCCCATCTTAGACCAATACGAGGATGGGTTGGCATCTCGGAGAGATGAGGAAATCTACAAATTGAGTATTGCGGCATCCTCGGGTGGTGATTCCGCAATGCGTCAGTGCGCAAATCCATTGGCCATCGGTGCGCGCTTGCGCCGACAATCGGGCTGGGAGTCATTCTGCTCCCAGCCCTTTTTCGAGCTTTCAGTCGCTCGACTTCCGCGGTCCTCGCGCTAGATTATGCCGGACATCCTCTTCCTCATGGATTCGGTGCCCTCGATGTGCATCACGTGCGAGTTGAACACCAGCCTGTCCACGACGGCGTCTGCCATGGCGTTGTCGCCGAGCTTCGCGCGCCATCCGGAGGGCGCGAACTGCGAGCATAGAATGAGCGATCCCTTCCTGTGCCTTGCCTCCACTATCTCCAGAACTTCCCTGGTCTGAGATGGAGATATCGTTTCCAGCAGCCAGTCGTCGACGATCAGCAAATCGCAAGCGATGTACCGCTTTCTCATCTTCGCCCACGTCTCGCCTTTTGCGATGCACAGCGTATCCAGCAGTTCCGGCAGCCGCACGTACCTCACTGTCTTGAACGCATTGCAGGCAGCCACTCCCAAAGCGCATGCCATCCACGACTTCCCTGCACCTGAAGCGCCCGTGATTATGAGGTTTCTGGCCGCGTCCACCCATGTGCAGTTCGACAGCTCCATCACCTTGGCGCGATCGAGCGCACGGTCGGGATCGTAGCGGACATCGCACACGTTGGCATCGGGATCGCAGAAGGCCGCCTGGCGCAGGAGCCTCGTCCGCTTGTTGGCGCGCCTTGTGACTATTTCACCGCTTTTGCTACGCCATTCCAAACATCGCTGCTACAGTGTTCCACGGTTGGCTGATACACCCCAACGAGAAGAATTGACACGCGCCCCGCAAGGGGCGCTTCCTTTTCCAGCAAAATCTCGATGGGCGCGAAGGGCGCCCTTGGCCATCGAGAGAAAAGGAGAAGGAAATGGTCAAGTACAGGGAGATCCTCAGGCAGAGGGCCATGGGGATAAGCATCAGGAACATCGCGTTCTCGTGCGGGTGTTCCACGGCGACGGTCGTCACCGTCGTCGACAGGGCGAAGGCGCGCGGGCTGGAGTGGCCGCTGCCGGAGGAGATGAACGACGCGGCGATACGCGCGGTCATCTACCCGAGGGAGCCCAAGTCCGACGCATCGAAGGCCGAGATCGACCACGAGCGGGTCGACAGGGAGATGGAGCGCCCGGGCGTTACGCTCATGGTGCTGTGGTCGGAGTACTGCGACGCCGCGCTGGCGTCGGGCAAGGAGCCCTACATGTACTCGGCGTTCTGCCAGAGGCACAGGAAATGGGCTATGGCGAACAAGGTCGCCATGCACATCGAGCGCAAGCCGGCACAGGAGATGCAAGTCGATTACGTCGGGGACACCATGGGCGTCCTGGACCTGGACACGGGCGAGCTGCTGAAGGTGTACGTGTTCGCGGCCTGCCTGCCCTACTCGGGCGAGCTCTACGCCGAGGGATTCTACGACATGAAGGAGGAATCCTGGGTCGAGGCCCACGTGCACGCGTTCTCGTTCTACGGCGGCAGCGTGCCGATAATCGTCCCGGACAACCTGAAGCAGGGCGTGGCCAGGAACACGGTGGAGGAGCTCGTCGTCAACGAGCAGTACCGGCGCATGGCCGAGCACTACGGCTGCGCCATCGTCCCCGCGCGGCCGAGGAAGCCGCGCGACAAGGGGGCGATCGAGATGGGCGTCCGGGTCATAGAGCAGCGCGCCATGGCGCCGCT
>NZ_WWRX01000005.1:58835-214306 GCF_009875575.1 Eggerthella sp. BIOML-A4
CCCCGCGACCGCGTCTTCACGTCGCTCGCGCAGCTGAACGGGGCGCTGATGGAGAAGGTGCGCGAGATCAACGCGCGCCCCTTCCAGAAGCGCGACGGCAGCAGGGACGAGGTCTTCATCCGCCAAGAGAAGCCGCTCCTCGTCCCGCTGCCCGGCAAGCCCTACGAGATGGTGACCCGCAAGACCGCCACCGTCAATTTTAACTACCACGTCGCCTTCGGCGGGTCCTGGTACTCGGTTCCGTTCAGCTACGTGAAGCGCGAGGTGGAGGTCTGCGCCACGAAGTCTGCGGTGTGGATCGCATGCGACGGCGAGCGCATCGCGATGCACGGACGCCTGCGCGGCCCCAAGGGCTCCTACTCCACGAACCCGGGGCACATGCCCGACTCGCACCGCGACTTCGCCGAATGGGACGGGAACCGCTTCCGCAGGTGGGCGGGGGAAATCGGTCCGTCGTGCGAGGCCGTGGTCGACGGAATCCTCAAGTCCCGCAAGATCGAGCAGCAGTCCTACCGCTCCTGCCGCGGCGTGCTCGCCCTCGCCAAGAAACACGGCAAGGAGATGCTCGAGCAAGCCTGCGCGAAGGCGCTTTCGTACTCGCCGCGCCCGAGTTACAAGACCGTCAAGTCGATCGCCTCGAAGATGGCGGAATCCGTCCCGGAGGACCCCGACGACGGCGCGTACCTGAGGGGAAGCGGCTACTACCAGAACCTGGATCAAGAAGATGCTGAAGGAGACGATGAATAATGCCAGCCAGCCAGTCAACCATGGACAAACTCTACAGCATGCGCCTATCGGTGATGGCGCAGGCGTACCGCGACCTAGAGGAGATGCCGGGCGCCGCCGACATGACCTTCGACGAGAGGGTCGCCATGATAGTCGACGCGGAATGGGACGCGCGGCGCGTGAACAAGCGCGCGCGGCTGCTCCGGCAGGCGGGCTTCCCCGAGCCCGAGGCGAACGTCGCAGACGTCCATTACGACCCCGACCGCAAGCTGGACAAGGTGAGGATTGCGGAACTCTCGAACTGCGAATGGATACGCAACCACAGGAACGTTCTGCTGACCGGGGCGTCGGGCGCGGGCAAAAGCTGGATCGCGAGCGCGCTCGGGGTCGCCGCATGCAACGCCTTCTTCTCCGTGCGGTACGTGCGGCTCCCCGAGATGCTCGACGAGCTGACGGTGGAGAAAGACGAGGAATGGTTCAAGACAAAGAAGCGATACCTCAAGTGCGACCTGCTCATCTTGGACGATTGGCTTTTGGAAAAGGTCAGCGGGAAGGGCGCGCGAGAGCTCCTCGAGATCGTCGAGGGCAGGCTGCGCACAGGTTCCCTGCTGATATGCTCGCAGTTCTCGCCAGCCGGCTGGCATGCCAAGCTCGGCGAGGGCGCAATAGCCGATGCGGTTATTGATCGCATCGTTTATCGCTCGGATATAATCCACATCGAGGGCGATGAGTCCATGCGCAAGCGCATCGGCTAGATCCGTCGCGGGTCGATTATGCCAAGAGGGGCGCTCGCGCGCCCCTCGTTGGTCTAACGGTTGCCGCATCGGCACGTATCGGCCAACCGCGGAACGGTGTAGCAGCGGCACGTGGAACGGCGTAGCAAAATCGGCGTAATAAGCACCTTGCGTCCCATTCGGCGTCGACCAGCATCGCGAGCCTGTCGTCGAAGGGCATCTCGGCCACGCCGATCGACTCCTCCTGCTCGCGGTACGCCCTTGCCATCACCGACATCCTCATCTGGTGGAGCTTGTCCATCGTCGCTTCGTTTGCCATCTTAGCCGAACCTCCTATCGGTCGCATCCGTCGAACTCGTCGTAGCAGTCGTCGGGCCTTCGGTAGGCGCCCGCATCCGGATCGGGGGCGGTCTCGGCCGCTATCTTCTGGAGCGCCGTCTTCACTGTCTTGTAGCTGGGGCGCGCCGTCCAGGTGAGCGCCTTTGCGCACGCCCTCTCCAGGAGCGCGTCCCCGTGCTTGTCGGCAAGGCCGAGAAGCGCCCGCGCTGAGCGGTAGGCCTGCTGCTCGACCTTGCGCGACTTGAGTATCCCGTCCACGACGGCGAGGGTGGCCTCCCCTTTCCCCGCCGCCCAGCTGCGGAACCTGTCCCCGCTCCACGCCGTCCATTCCCTGTGGGAGTCGGGCATGTGGGCGGGATCTGTGACATAGGAGCCGGCGGGAGATGTCGAGCGCCTGTGCATGGCGATGCGCTCCCCGTCGCAGATGACGGCCACCGTCGTTCTAGTGGCGACGATGCCCACCTCGCGCCGCACGTAGGCGGCTGGCACCGAGTAGTAGCGCTTGTCAAAGGAGACATGGTAGTTAAACTGGACGGTGGCGGTCTTCCTGACCGTCATCTCGTAATGGGTCGGCGGCAGGGGCTGCAAGCGGTCCTTCTCCCGCCCGAGGAAGGCCTCGCGCCTGCTGCCGGCCCGCTTCTGGAAGGGCGCGGAGTTGATGGAATCCACGGCCTCGTCGATTGCCGCAGCGAGTTCCGCGATGCCGATGAACACTCGGTCGCGCATGGCGGCGATGACCTTTCGCTCCACCACGCCAACGCTCATCTCGACGGCGGCCTTGTCCTTTGGCCTGCGAACCCGTGCCGGCACGACAGCCACGCCGTAGTGCTCGCACATGAGCCTGTACTGCTCATTGACGACGAGCTCCTCTACCGTGTTCTTGATGACGCCGGTCTTGCAGTTGTCCGGCACGACGATGGACGTCGTGCCGCCGAACTCGCAGAAGGCGCGGATGTGCCCGTCGATCCAAGACTCCTCTCCCATGTTCGGATAGGGCCAGGCGAAGATCATCGAGGAGTACGGCAGGCAGGCCACGAACACGTGGGCCTTGCGAATCTCGCCGGTGTCCGGGTCGCAATACGCCGGGCACTTGCCAGCCCAATCGACCTGCATCTCCTCGGCCGGACGACGGTCGATATGCAAGGTGATGCGGTTCCGCTGCGCCCATTTGCGATGGCGCTGGCAGAAAGCCGAGTACATGAAGGGATCGGCGCCGTGATCGGTGGCCTTCACGCAGTATTCGCTCCAAAGAAGCGTCATCGTGACCCCGGGCTTGCCCATCTCGCGCTCGATCCACTCGTGGTCGATGGCGAACTTCCCGTCATCGCGGGGTTCCTTCGGCGGGTAGAGCACGGCTCTGATTGCCGCATCGTCCATCTCGCCGGGCAGCGGCCACTCAAGCCCCTTGCTCTTAGCGAGCTTCTGGATCAGCTGCACGGTGGATCTCGCGCAGCCGCAGGAGAACGCTATGTTCTCCTGGCTGATCCCGAGATAAGTCAGTCTCAGGATCTCTCGGTACTTGACCATTTTTTCCTCCTAACATAGAAATGGCCCGGATGCTTTTTGCACCCGGGCCAATCGTAGGAGATTGGAGAGATTAAAGCGCCATCATCGGCGCACACCGACCGATAGCGGACAAGCGCACCGATGGCTCGCGGAATCACGGACTGAAAACGCCGCAATAATCACAAATGGAAGGCACTCAAGCATTTCAATGATCATTGGGATATCGATGCCCAGGATTTCCACGGAATGCTTTGCGAGTCTCTGTCCATGGCCGAGAACCTTCTCACAAGCAGCATGTACTTTGCACGAGGTATGATTGAGATCCTCGCTGAAAACGATCCTGAGGCCGTGAGAGGCTCTTTCAAATTACTGTTCGACAACAGCATCGCGCTCGATCAGAGAATGGAAAGCTTTTCCGACGACATGGACATCCAACTCGCCGCACTCAACGCCGTGCGGCAAGAAAACGATGTGCATACCGCGAAGAACCATTACCAAGATGCGCATGCGATGAGCGTCTACCTCACACTTCACCAGGACGATGGGCACTACATCTACAAATACCGCCCCTACGAAAGCTTCGCGGCACGCGTTGGCGCTGAAACACCGAAGGACAAGTACAAGAAAGTAGAGTCATTCGAGGCTCTGTGCGCAGTAATCCTCGATTACCTTCTTTCTAGGAGGAAAGACCTCGTCAGGAGGAGCGACGAACTGCTGCCCGAGGAGCTGCGCGATGCCGATTCCTCGCATCACATGCTAGCCCAAGACATCGTCTTCTACGCCAGCTGGGGCGTTACGAGGAACTGGGCATATGCTCCTGGAGAGCAAGCAAAGTACTGGCCAGACTTTCGCAATTCGGGAATCATGGGAATTGGCTGGGGGGATTTGGGCGATCCATCGCAATTAGGAACAAAAAAGGAACTGAAAGAAGCACTTATCGAGGCATACAAGGGCGAGAACCCAAAGAACGACACCGATTCAATCTGGTCGTTCGTACACGACGTTAGACCTGGAGATGTCATCTGGGCGCGCAGGGGGACGAAGCGCGTCGTCGGCTGCGGTATCGTCAAGTCTGATTTCAAATATGAGCCCGAGCGCAAACCATATCAATCTATCCGCGATGTTGAATGGATCGACATGGAAGAGTTCGACGTCGAGGGAACATTTAACCAAAGGACGCTCTACGAGCTCACGGAAAAGACCTCGGTGAAAACAAGCAAGCTCGATGATCTGTCCCAGGGAGCTACGGTCGGAGGCGATGCCGACGGCAGCGCTCGCGAATCGGGAGAAGAGACACGGGGCGATGTCGCTATTGAGAGGGCTTGCTGGTGGCTCAACGCGAACCCGAGGATCTGGAGCTTCGCGGAGACACCCGTCGGCGAGGTGCAGTCGTACACCCTCTACAACGAGAACGGCAACAAGCGCCGTATTTTCCAGCACTTCCTGGACGCAGCACCGGGGGATATCATCATCGGTTACGAATCGAACCCCGTGAAGCAGATCGTGGCGCTCGGCGAGATTGTTGCCGGCAGCGACGGCGAGAAGATCGCCTTCAAGAAAACCGAGGCGCTTGCGAGTCCAATTGACTACCAGGAGCTGAAGGGATTGCCCGAGCTTCAGGAGATGGAGTTCTTCGTGAACCCCAACGGGAGCCTCTTCAAGGTGTCGCCATGCGAGTACGCGACGATCATCGACGTGATCAGAGAGTACAACCCGGTCATAATGCCCGAGAGCCTAACTGCATACGACAAGCAATCGTTCCTCTCTGAGGTCTATCTCGATTCCAGTGAATTCGACAAGTTGGAGCGGGTGCTTCGGAAATCGAAGAACCTGGTCTTGCAAGGCGCCCCGGGCACTGGCAAAACATTCGCCGCAAAGAGGCTTGCCTACGCGATGATGGGCGTCAAGGACGAAGCCCGCGTCAAACTGGTGCAGTTCCATCAGAACTACTCCTACGAGGACTTCGTGATGGGATTCAAGCCCGAGGGGGACACCTTCAGACTGAAGAGCGGCATCTTCTACGAGTTCTGCAAGACTGCCGAGAGCCATCCGGAGGACGACTACTTCTTCATCATCGATGAAATCAACCGAGGCAACATGAGTAAGGTATTCGGAGAGCTCCTTATGCTCATTGAGGCGAGCCACAGGGGCGATTGCGCCACGCTCTCATACACCGGCATGCCCTTCTCTATTCCCGAGAACCTGTACGTCATCGGTATGATGAACACGGCAGACAGGAGCCTTGCTATGATCGACTACGCCCTGCGCAGGCGTTTCTCGTTCTACGAGATGGAGCCTGCGTTCGATTCGGAAGGCTTCAAAAAAGAGCTCTCTGAGCATGACTCCCCACAGCTTCAGAATCTGGTCGGGACGCTGCGAAGGTTGAATCGGGAGATCGAGCAGGACCAGTCGCTCGGCAAGGGCTTTCGAATCGGACACAGCTGCCTGTGTGGGCTCGAAGATGGGTCGATCGAGGAGCTGTCCGACATCGTGGAGCTTGAGATAGTGCCCATGCTTGCAGAATACTGGTACGACGACGAAGAGAAGGTTGCGGACTGGGCAGAGCAGCTTGGAGCCGCGCTCAAATGAGAACCCACAAGGGCATACCGATCTCCAACCTCTACTACATGCTGGCCTACGTCTTCGAGTTCGTCGACGAGAGCGAGCTTATAGATGCCGGGGCTGATGATTTCGACAACGCGCTGGATCTTCTGGCCTTCCTGCTCGAATCGGGCATCGTGAGCCAGGTGAAACACGGTCTACACAAGGAGTACGTTTCAAAACGGGAGGAGCTGCTCACGGTCAGGGGCAAGATCGACATGCTGGCTACCGCCCGTAGCAGGTTCGCCAGAAAGCAGACCATATCCTGCGAGTTCGACGAGCTTTCCGAGAACAACCAGATGAATCAGATCCTGAAGACGACGTGCCTGCTTCTCGTGAAAAGCGATTACGTCGAGCGCGGGCGGAGGGATGCCATCAAGAAGACCATGCTCTACTTCTCGGAAGTAGAGCCGATCCCCCTGCAATCGGTTGATTGGGCGAAGATCGCCTCCACGCGCAGCAACCGGTCGTACCGGTTCCTCCTAAGCATATGCCAGCTCATTGCCGAGGGCATGCTCGTCGATGATTCCAAAGACGGATTCGTCCTTGCCCCATACATAGACGAGGATGCCCTCAACAGGCTGTTCGAGAGGTTCGTGCTGCGCTACTACAAAGTGCACCATCCAGAGCTAAGCCCTTCGTCGCCCAAGATCGCTTGGGCGCTGGACGAGGAGTACTCGGGCACCATGCTTCCGACGATGCAGACCGATATCGCCTTGTCCAACGCTGAAAGATTCTTGATCATCGATGCAAAATTCTACGCGAGCTCGCTCCTGAACCAGGAGAGGTACGGCACGAAGAAGGTTCATTCCGGAAACCTCTACCAGGTCTTTTCCTACGTAAAGAACAAAGCATCGTCCTCTCCCGAGCTCGAGGTTCTCGGCATGTTGCTCTATGCCAGAACCCGAGAGGCCATCCAACCCAACGAGAGGTTCCTGATGGACGGGAACGAGATATTTGTCAGGACACTCGACCTGGCAGGCCAGTTCGACGATATATCGAGCCAACTTGAGGACATAGCTGCTCTGATGAAGCCGAAGCAGGGAGACTGCCCATGCAAAACAAAGTGAGAATCGATATCGAGGATCCCTGCATCCGCTTGTTCGGCAAGCGGGAGTACGCCGAACAATTCGTAGAGGGCCATTTCAGGATGTCCACGTTGAAGCGCTACCGCAAGATGGCAGAGGACGAATCCGGTATCGGCGACCCCTATGAGGGCATCAGGCTGATCGAGGCCTTAGCGCTACCATGCAATGAGGATCACGAGCTAGAAAACACGCCGAGAATGACTTCTGTACCACTGCGAATCCCGGAGGTGGAAGAATCCGTTGTGCTGTGCGCTACTAGTTTTCGGGAAGGCGCACTTGAGACTGCTGGAGAGGCGGATGGGCGGCATCTGGCTCAAATGTCGAAAAGATTCTCGGAATTCGTCGACCGTCAAGGAGATGAGGCGTCCAGGGTTTATTGTGCCATTTTCTCCGCAAGAGAAATGACGAACGCCCTCTTTGACTACGCAGCGCAGAGAGGGCTCGCTTTCATTTGTAATGAAATTGAATATGGATGCCTGCCCCTCACCGAGAAGGAAATCGAAGATTTGAAGCAGGGTCAGCCTGCGATCCACAAGTTTCTCTTCCATAAAAGGGAGGGCTACAGTGATCAGTTCGAGTACCGCTACGCGATTCTTCCTAAACCCGGCGACACCGCTGGTGTTCTGGCGGAAATGCTGGGATCGAAAGAGTTCATAGATGTGGAGATACCGCCGCTCAAGCAATTCCAGCTTTTGGAGTACCAGGTCGATGAGAGCTGATGCGAACCAGGCGGATCAGACAAGGGAGTCGGCCAACTCTCGGCAGATGCTCACCATTCCTATGAAGCGATGGCGGAAGTCGTCCCGCGTCCAACAAAGGCACGCGTCTTCAGATATTCCTGACTTGAAGGAACTCGGCAGCACGTTTTCTGCTTCATTGAGGTTAACGGCACCTTGTCTGCATCTCAGAACGCCGCCCTCGTTCCATACCAAGACATCGTCTTTCTCGAACCTGAACACCATCGCGTAGGGATCGCACCACTCCTTGAGATCGCAATCCCAAAGCCTGAGCACGTCCGCAAGGTAGTCATCATCAAACGTCATGAACACAGCACGCACGTCATCGGAAATGGTTATCGCGGTTTCTTCAGTCATAATCACCTAGCTATCTCTCGTTTTCGGCAAGCATACATTGCAATCTGTAGCGCGGGTGGCCTCAAATGGGACACCCGACGACTTCACCCAACTTTCTTAGTACTCTTAGCTTCGTTAAGGGCATCGGCCATCACTCCCTGCGAGTTGGAGAGCAGATGTGCGTAGCGGAACGTGATGTCCGTCGTCTCATGCCCCATGCGCTCAGCTATCGCGACAACGCTGAAGCCCATATGGATGAGCATGGAGACATGACTATGTCTCAGATCGTGCACCCTTATGCGTTTCGCACCTGAGAGCCTGCAGCCGCGATCCATCTCGTTGCAGAGGAATGACTTCGTCATCCCCTCGAAGATCCTCTCGTCTGGCTCTACCTTCAGGATCAACTCGATATACTCCCTTATCTCTTCGCACAGGAACTCTGACATAGCGATCTTCCTGTAAGACTTCTTCGTCTTCGGCGGGCCCACGATCGCCTCGCCACCTTTTCTCGTGAGGCTCTTATCTATAGTGAGGATGCGGTTCTCGAAATCGAAGTCGGCAGGAGTGAGCGCCAAAAGCTCGCCTTCGCGTATACCCGTCCAGAACAGAAGGTCGAAAGCATAGTAGCTCTTGTCCTTGTCGCAGATGGCGTCCAGGAACCGGTTGAACTCTTCCTTGCTCCATATCTGCATCTCGCTCGTCCTAGATTTGCCCGTCTTGGAGACCTTCTTCATCGGGTTAGGGTTGAGTCCGTAGTTCCGCTCTGCATGGTTGAACAGAGCTGCCAAGTCACTGTTGAGCTTCCTGACATAGGTCGGCGACAATGGATTGCCGTTCTTGAGCCTCTGCTCGTCGAGCCATCCCTGCCAATGCAGGACGTCGACGGGTTCGATGTCTCCAAGCAGCTTCTCTTTGAAGTAGGGCTTGATCCACTTCTCGATGGACAGCCTCTTGGTATCGTAGGTCGTCCAGCGGATGCGCGGCTTCAGGTCTGCCAGATAGACGTCCACAAAGGCCGAGAAGGGAAAGATGCAAGGGTTCTCGGCGCGCGTCCTGAACTCGTTCTCGTAGCGGAGCGCATCATCCTCCGTCTCGAAGCCTCGCTTGAACTTCTGCTTGAGCGTCCCGTCGGGCAGGCGGTAATAGAACGATGCAGACCATTTTCCGTTATCCAGTTTGTAAGCGGGCATCGGCTAGCACCTCCCCATGTTCTTGAGGATCTCGTCCTCATCCTCGATCTCCGAGCCGGTCTCGTCTCCTCGCAACCCGAGCATGACGTCTGCCAGGAGATCGCATGTCTCCAGCAGGTGCTCGCTGGGGTTGTCGCCCTTTCGCAACCGGTTGAGCTGCTTGCAAACCTCGCGCATCTCGTCGCGCAGCGCCTTCAGCGCCCTGGGCGAGGGAACGACGGTGATCTCCGTGTCGCAAAGCTTGGACATGATGTAGTCCTGCTTGGTAAGCCCGCTCATGGCGACCATCAGATTAAGCCGCTCGTTCATCTCCTTGGTGACCCTGAACGCGATGGTCATGGGGCGTGCCCGGTCCTCGTTTTTGCATGCCATGTCAATCCTCCCTATACGATTGCAGGGCATCGGCCATCTTCTCCTGCGAGCCAGGGAACATATGGCCATAGCGGAACGTGATCTCGGCTGACTCGTGGCCCGTCCTGTCACCGATGGCCACGGCCGAGAACCCCATCTCGATGAGAAGGGAAACGTGGCTGTGCCGAAGGTCGTGCACCCTAATGGCGGGAACGCCCGTCATGGCGCATCCCTTGGCGATGGCAGCCTTCAGCTTCGCAGAGCTGAGGTCGGCGAATATGCGCTCGTCGTGAGCCGTCGGGGACACGTTGTAGACGAAGTCTCGAAGCTCGTCGCGCAAGAACTCCGGAAGGGCTATCTGACGAATCGATTTCTCCGTCTTGGGGTCGGTGATGAGGTCCTTTCGCTTGAGCCGCCTGTAGGAGTGTCTGACACGCAGCGTCGATCCCACGAAGTCGATGTCGGCGGGGGTGAGCGCGAGTAGCTCTCCCGTTCGCACGCCCGTCCAATAGAGAACCTCGAAAGCGGTGTAGAGAAGCTTGTCGTTGGTTTGCGACTCGGAGAACCTCAGGTACTGCTCCTTGGACCAGATGTTTATGCCGCGAGCGTTCTTGGAGCCGATGCGCGGCGCTTTCTTGACCGGATTGGGGTGGAGCCCGTAGTATCGCTCGGCGTGGTTCATGATGGAGGCGAATGCGCTGTTGACCGTGCGCACGTACGTCTCCGAGTAGGGCTCGCCATTCTCCTTCCTGAAGGCGAGGATCTCGTTCTGCCAGTCGATGACATCGAGCACGGTTATGTCCCTCATGCGCTTGGTGCCGAATTTTGGGATGATCTTGTCGTTGATGATGTACTCGCGGGTGGCCCAGGTGTACTCCCTGATCGTCGGTTTCACATCTTCGGCGTAGACGTCTACGAAGTCGGCAAGCCTCATATCCATGGATCCGCGCGCCCTGTTCGTGTAGTCAAGCTCGAATGTCTCAGCATCGGACTTCTTCTCGAACCCGCGCTTGCACTTGTGCTTACGAATCCCGTAGATGTCCTTGTACCAGAACTGGCTCGTCCAGCTCCCGTTCTCCTCTCTAATCGCAGTCATTGGATACCGTCCTTCCAACCGAAATAGCGTTGCTCGAAGTAGTCCTTGCTTACTCTTCCCGTGACCGTCATGTAGCCTTTGTCGGCAAGCTCTCGATTCAACCCCTTGATGACCGTGTAGGCGGAAGTTCGGGAAATCCCTAGCCTCTCCGCCACCTCCTCGGCTCGGATCATCTCTATCTTCCGTTCAACCATGCATGCTCCTTTCATACCGTTCATATTTGAACTGTTTCATTCAGAGCATACTAACAGTTCACTTTCGTACGGTCAATACATTGCGTTCATATGTGAACTGTTTTAGAATTCGTAGGACACAGCACTAAGGAGCCTTATGAACACTGGAGAACTGATCCGCTTCTATAGGAAGCGCAAGCATTTGACGCAGGCCGGTCTAGGCGAGGCGGCAGGCCTTTCCGAACCTGCCATCCGAAACTACGAGCTAGGGAACAGGACCCCCGACAGAGGGCAGCTGGAAAAGATATCGAAGGCACTAGGGGTAACGCCCGACTCCCTTGTCAGATACGAGATCGAAAGCGCGAAAGATGTGCTTGGCGTATTGTTCCAACTGGAAGATGAGTTCGGACTCGTTCCTCAGGAGGGCGGGACCCTCGGAATCGATCCGAAGTCCAAGAACGCCCAGAAGCTCGATGCGGCCATCAAGGCATGGAGTAACGCTCGTGACGAGCTAGCACGCGGAGAGATGACGGAAGACGACTACAGAGATTGGCGGGCAAGGCTCCAGGCTTGACAGATGCAACATCTGTTGTCGTTCAAGGGCGCTCGATAGAGCACCCTTTCTTTGTTCTCTGCACACGCCAAATGCAAAACAATCCTTCTACCTCGTAGTATCGGGCGCAGGATTTATTCCCGCATGTATTAGGCACCGTTTTCGCCACGCTTCTAGAGCGATTTAGTCACGTCCCGATACTGTAATCCAACAGGAAAACGGGAACTAAAATGTGCCTGAAATGCCCTGAATCATAGTATCGGGCGGATTTTTTACACCCCTATCATTCCTGGGGAAACGGCTTTTCGAATGCTCGATTTCGGGTGTGAGTACAAAATGATACTGTTCTCCACAATTACACGCTTTTACTATTACCAGCGAAAGTATCGAGTGGCTTGATTCAGGCCATTTCTCTCGACTTCTTTCGAAGACTTTGTAAAGCTTTCGAACTCCCTAGGCGGCGTAGAGTCAGTTGAGGCTTAAAAACAGTATCGGATCTGGGAAAAGAACGACCCGCCAAGGCATTGGCGGGTCGTCTTACTGAAAATAAAAAGTGAGAGAATAATCGGGTGGCTTGCAATTTTCTTGTAGAGAATTACACAGCTTTACAAAGAATTAGAAAGTAATAGTGAAGCAAAATAGTGCCTCTAAACGGGTATTTCTCACTCCCACTCAATCGTCGCGGGCGGTTTGCTGGTGATGTCGTACGCTACCCGGTTCACGCCCGGGACTTCGGCTACGATGCGGCCCGACACTCGGGCCAGCACGTCGTAGGGCAGCTTCGCCCAGTCGGCCGTCATGGCATCGGAGCTCTCCACGGCTCGCAGGATGATGGGGTAGGCGTATGTGCGCTCGTCGCCCATGACGCCGACGCTCTTCACGTCGGGCAGCACGGCGAAGTACTGCCATACGCTGCGTTCGCTGTTGCGCTCGCCGGTCTCCTCGTAGACGCGGACGTTGTAGGCGTCCAGCTCCTCGCGCACGATAGCGTCGGCCTCCTTCAAAATCGACAGCTTCTCGCGCGTCACCGTGCCGATGATGCGGATGGCCAGACCCGGGCCGGGGAAGGGCTGGCGATGCACGATGTGGTCGGGCAGCCCCAGCGTCGTGCCCAGCGCGCGCACCTCGTCCTTGAAGAAGTGGTCCAGCGGCTCGATCAAATCGAAATGCACGCCGTCGGGGAAGGGGATCAGGTTGTGATGGCTCTTGATGGTGCTCGCCTTGCCGCCGGTCTTGCGCGCGCCGCTCTCGATGATATCGGGGTAGATGGTGCCCTGGGCCAGGTACTTCACCGGCCGCCCGTTCTCGGCCAGCTCCTCCGCCACAGCGAAGAACTCCTTCCAGAACTGCGAGCCGATGATGCGGCGCTTCTGCTCCGGCTCCACGACGTCGGCCAGCAGCGCGGCGTAGCGGTCCTCGGCGTGCACGTGCACGAAGTCCACGTCGAACTGCTTCGTGAACACGTCCTCAACTTCTTCGGGCTCGTTCTTGCGCAGCAGCCCGTGGTTGATGAACACGCAGGTCAGCTGCTTACCGATAGCCTTCGCGCACAGCGCGGCCACCACGGAGGAGTCCACGCCGCCCGAAAGGCCCAGGATCACGCGATCGCTTCCCACCTGCTGACGGATGGCCGCCACGGCATCGTCGATGATGGAGTCCATCGTCCAACTGGCCTCAAGGCCGCAGATGCCGAACAGGAAGTTCCTCAGCAGCTGGTCGCCGTGCGGCGTGTGGCGCACCTCGGGGTGGAACTGCGTCGCGTACAGACGGCGCTCGGCGCATTCCATCGAGGCCACGGGGCACACGTCGGTCGAGGCCGTTACCGCGAACCCTGCGGGAACCTCGGACACGGCGTCGCGGTGGCTCATCCACACCGTCTGCTCGACGGGCGTCTCGCCGTACAGCGAAGACGCTCCCTCGTCGCGCCGCGTCAAAGGCGCGGCCCCGTACTCGCCCTTCTCGGTGTGGCCCACGGTGCCGCCCAGCGTGACGGCCATAATCTGCTGGCCGTAGCAGAAGCCCAGCACGGGGATGTCCAGCTCGAAGATGCCCGGGTCGATGGACGGCGCGTCCTCGGCGTACACGCTGGCCGGGCCGCCCGACAGGATGATGGCCGCGGGCGCAAGCTCGCGCACCTCGTCGGCGGTGATGTCGCATGGGACGATTTCCGAGTACACGCGCAAGTCGCGCACGCGCCGCGCGATCAGCTGCCCGTACTGGGCTCCGAAATCGACGACGATGACCAACTGGCTGGACGGGGTGGCAGTCATGTTTGCTCCTTTGCGTACGGGCGGTGGCATGTTGGAAGCGCCCGTTGAAATTATCTCGCTGCCATCTTACATGAAAACGAAACCCGCACGGCGTTTGTCGGCCCACCTGCACGTGTTTTGCATGACGGGAAGGGATGGCGGAATCGGTCGCGCCGTTCCGCGTTTCGTCCGGAGCTTGCGCAGGGCAAAGCAACTCATGACCCAATGCAGCCATCTTGAAGATGGTTGCATCGGCGCGCAGCTATTCTTCTTGGAGGCTCCTCTGCTCTAACGCAGCGTAACGCCTTCGGGCAGCTCGATATTTCTGAGGTCGAAGTCGTCTTCCTCGTCTTCGTCGGCGGCAACCGGAGCGATCTCCTCGACCTTCGGCTCGCCGAATGCGGCGTCGAACGCGGCGGCATGCGCGCGGGGCACGGCGAACACGATGCGGCCGATGACGCCCGGATGCTTCCGGATCCAATCCTCGAACAGGCCGATCACCTGCTGCGTGTCGAACCCTCCGCGCCCGCAGCCGAACGCGCCGCACACGAGCGTCTCGCATCCGTTGGAGGCGGCGATGTGCAGCAAGGTTTCGATGCGCTCCGCCAGAACCTGGTCGCATTCGCGCTCCGAGCGATGGTTCTCCAGCGCGCGGGCGCGGTTCGGCTCGGGCAGCGCGACGACGTCCGCCTTGCGGATGACGCCCGCATGCGAAAACGCCACGTTCGGCAGGTAGAGGGCGCGATCCGTGAACAGCTGCCCGCGCTGGCAGCCGCGGTTGCCGTCATGGTACGCGCTTTTCAGCCCGTAAAGAATAGGGTAGAGGTTGCTTTCCGAGCACAGGATCTGTTCCGGCCCGAACGAGCCGTCCTCGTAGCCGCCGCCGGGCCGCGTGAACGACGCCGGATCCACCACGACGGTCTTGCCTCGCGCGTCGCGCAGGGCGGCGGGGGCGAAGGCGGTGGTGACAGAGGTCTCGGTGGTCTCGAACACGGCTTCCGGGATGGGCAGCTCGCGTCCTTCGCCGTCCTCGTACACGCGTGCGGCAGCGACAGTCGCTTCGGTTTCGGTCGAGAACGCCCCCTTCATCAGGGCAAGGTGCTTCGCCGCTTGGGCTCGTCGTTCTTCTCTCTCGGGCATGGCTTCCTCCTCCGATCGTTTCCCCGTATTGTAGCGGAAACGACGCTTCGGCGGGCTCTTCGCAGCGCGCGCGGTAAGATGTATGCCGTATACTCAATCGACGGTCGAAGGGGGGACGATGGCCCGGAATCTAGCGAAGCTTCTGCTTGTCGGCGTGCTGCTGGCAAGCGGCGTCCTGCTGCCCGGGTGCGCCGGCGAAACGCAGGCGCCGCTCGAGCCCCCGAGGCAAGCCGTCTCCCTTGACGAGTTGCCTGAATTCTCGGGCGACCCGTTCGTTGAAGTGAACGGCAACGTGCCCTCCTTCTCCGAAGCGGAGCGCGATCTCGCCGCGCTCGAAGCCTATGCTCCCCTCGACGGGCTCGGCCGTTGCGGCACGGCGTTCGCGCTGATCGGCCCCGAGACCATGCCGACGGAGGAACGCGGCTCCATCGGCAGCGTGAAGCCGTCGGGTTGGCATCTGGTCAAGTACGACATCGTCGACGGGGCGTACCTCTACAATCGCTGCCATCTTATCGCGTATCGGCTTGCGGGGGAGAATGCCAACGAGCGCAACCTCGTCACGGGCACGCGTTTCATGAACGTTCGAGGCATGGTTCCGCTCGAGGACCGGGTCGCTTCGTACGTCGATCGGACGGGGAACCACGTTCTGTACCGGGCGACGCCGGTGTTCGAGGGGGACGATCTGGTGGCGCGTGGCGTTCACATCGAAGCCGAGTCGGTGGAGGACGGCGGCTCAGGCGTTTCGTTCAACGTGTTCGCCTACAACGCGCAACCGGGGGTGGAGATCGATTACGCCACCGGCGAGAGCCGGCTGGACGGCTCGCTAGAATCGCAGGGCGCCTTCGATGCGTCGCAGTACGCCTACGTCCTCAACGTCAAGACGAAACGCTTCCACAAGCCCGATTGCCCCTCGGTCGAAGACATGAAGGCAGCCAACCGGGAAGGTTTCGACGGCTCGCGCGAGGAGGCGGAGGCGCGCGGTTACGTCCCCTGCGGCAGGTGCAACCCGTAGGCGCATGCCCTCTCGATGTGCCCCCTGTGGTTTCTCGACGCTCCACGCTCATCCTCGTGTACAATTCCCGGCATGGAGAACGCGCGAAACGACATAGAGGCGCTTGACGACCTGGAGCTGGACGCGCCCGCGTCCGTTCCTGCCGCGTCAGACGACGTCGCCGCGCCTGCGCGCCCGGCGAAACGTCCTCGTCGCGAGGCTCCCACCGACGAGGAGCGCCGTCAGATGCACGCCTCGTTCAACGACCGCATCTCCTACCTTTGCAAGATGGCGGCGCTCGTAGTGGCGCTCGTCTCCCTTGCCACCATCGCGCTGGGCCAAGAGCTTCCCCAGTTCGTCCTCATGGGGCTGTGCCTGTCGGTGGCGCTTTTGGCCATCGCCATGCTGCAAGACCATCATCAGCGCAAACGATAACCGCATCGACCCAACCAAGGATACGCACGCATGATCATCGAAGCATTGAAGGCCTTCCTCATCGGCATCGTGGAAGGCATCACCGAATGGCTGCCCATCTCCTCGACCGGCCACATGATCCTCGTGGACGAGTTCGTGAAGCTGCAGGTGTCCGACGAGTTTCTGGCCCTGTTCCTCGTGGTCATCCAGCTGGGCGCCATCATGGCCGTGCTCATCCTGTACTTCCACAAGCTGAACCCGTTCTCGCCGAAGAAGGACGCCGTCGAGAAGAAGAGCACGTGGCGTCTGTGGGGCATGGTGGCCATCGGCTGCATCCCGGCTGCCGTCATCGGCCTCTTGTTCGACGATCTGGTGAACGAGTACTTCTACAACAAGGTGACCGTGGCGGCCATGCTCATCCTGTACGGCGTGGTGTTCATCGTGCTCGAGCGCCGCAACCGCCGTCGACTGCGCGAGGCCGAAGCCGCCCTCGAGGCGCCGCGCGGCCGCCATGCGCGCGTGTCGTACGGCGATGTGTCCGACGAGGCCGAGGCATCGCTGTTCAAGATCACCGACGTGGACGAGATCGACTGGAAAACCGCGCTCAAGATCGGCTGCTTCCAGGTATTGGCCATCATCCCCGGCACCAGCCGCTCCGGCGCCACCATCATCGGCGGCATGCTGGCCGGCTGTTCGCGCACCGCGGCGGCCGAGTTCACGTTCTTCCTGGCCATCCCCATCATGTTCGGCTGGGGTCTGGTGAAGTGCATCAAGTTCGTCGCGGCCGGCATCGCCATGACCTCCACCGAGATCCTCGTGCTGGCGGTGGGAATCATCACGGCGTTCGCCATGTCGGTGGTGGCCATCAAGTTCCTCATGGGCTACATCAAGAAGAACGACTTCACGGCGTTCGGCTGGTACCGCATCGTCGTGGGCGTGCTGGTGCTGGGCTACTTCGTCTTCGAAAGCATGGGCATGCTGCCGTAAAGGTCGTGCATACAGATATCGCACGGTTCGCGGCGCGCCTTCGGGCGCGCCGCTTTACGTTGTCGCCCGAAAGCCGCGTTTTCGCAGCCGAAACCGAGGCTTTGGGGCGAGAACGCGTCCCGACGTCCCTGCCCTGCCGTCCCGCGCGCGATAGACGGCAGGGCGGGGACGTCAGCCGCCTATCGCTGCGCCCCGCTACGCCATGAACAGCACGGCGAGCAGCGGGATGGTGAACACGGCGCCCAGCGTGGTTACGAACGTGCCCTGCGCCATGGTCTTGCTGTCGCCGCCGTACTGGTAGCACAGCATGGTGCCGTTCGTGGCCACCGGCATGGCCGACAGCAGCACGATCACGCCCAGCAGCACGGGGTCGCTCACGAGGAAATGCAGCGGCAGCCATACGAGCGCTGGCGCGACCAACAGGCGCACGAGCGCGGCCGCCATGAGGCGCGGCCCGCCCACCAGCTGGCGCGCCGGCACGTTGGCCAGCGACGAGCCGATGATGAGCATAGCCGCCGGGGTGGTGAGCGAGCCCAGGGTGTCCAGCGCCTCGCCGAGCACCGGCACGCCGTGGATGCCGGCGAACGCCAGCGCGATTGACGCGACGCTGGCCACGATGCACGGCGAGAGGAACGACTTCGGGCTCATCTTGATCTTCACGCCGTATTTGTTGTCCGTGGCGAGCATCCACACGCCCAGCGTGAAGACGAGCGCATTGAACGCGAGATTGAACACCGTCGTGTAGATGAGCGCCTCCGCGCCGAAAACAGCCGCCGTCACGGGGAAGCCGATGAAGCCCGTGTTGCCGAACACCATCATGAACCGGAAGACGCCTTTGCGTCCGTCGGGCACGCGCAGCGCGGCCGTGATGGAGAATCCGATTGCGACGAGCACCACGTAGCTGGCGCACGAAACGCCCGCGGTCCAGAGGATCTTCGTCGCCGAGGGCAGCGTTTCGGCGGTCAGCACGGAGGCCAGTATAAGCGCCGGCAGCGCCGTATTCAGGATGAGCTTCGAGAACTTCTTGTCGAAGTCCTCGTCCATGAGGTTCAGCCGCTTGGCGGCGTAACCTGTCGCGCCCACGGCGAACAGGACGACCATCTGCACGAATATGTCGGCGAACTGCGAGATCAACGAGGCTTCCCTCTCAATAGGTTCGGATTCGGCGCAGCAGCGAGGCGCGCGTTCCCAGTGTACACCGTCAACGGGAGCCGCGGCGCCGAGCGGCTTGCAGCTTCGCCCTTCCATCGGTTTTCGGCATGCGCCGACCGCGATATCCCATGAACTTCCTCGCTAATTCGCCCGGCATGGCAATCGGGCGCGCCGCTTTTGCTATCATGTCAGCACACGTGTCGCCCGAGAACATCGCCGCTTTCGCGCGAGGCAGCGGGTCGAACCGCACGTTAAAGCATGAGAGTCATGAGAGGAAAAGCCGATGTCTGAGAGAGACAGCTCCCTGGCGGAGATCCAAGAACATCGTGCCAAGATCGACGAGATCGACAAGCAGATCGTCGCCTTGCTCAACAAGCGCGCCGGTCATTCGCTGGTCATCCGCGGTCTCAAGCCCGGAGCCCATCTGGGCTTGTACGACGCCAAGCGCGAAGAGGAGATATTCGCGAAGGTGAGCAGCTACAACGAGGGTCCTTTGTACAACGAGAACCTGTGCGAGATCTACGCCACCATTCTCAAGATCATGAAGGAGACCCCGTCCGTATGAGCGAAGCGAAGATAGCCCCCATTCCCGACTTGGGCACCCGCACCGACGAGATCACCATTTTCGCCGGCCCGTGCTCCGTCGAGTCGGCCGAGCAGTTCGAAGAAGTGGCCGAATGTGTCGCGGGCCTCGGCCTCACCTGGATTCGCGGCGGCGCGTTCAAGCCCCGCACGAACCCGCACTCGTTCCAGGGCCTGGGCGAGGAGGCCCTCAAGATCATGCGCGATTCCGGCGAGAAGCACGGCCTGAAAACGCTCACCGAGGTCATGGACTCGGCGCACTGCGAGCTGGTCCACTCCTACGTGGACGGCCTGCAGGTGGGCGCGCGCAACTTCCAGAACTTCAGCCTGTTGAAGAAAATCGGCCAGGTCACCGCCGAGTCGCACAAGATGGTGCTGTACAAGCGTGGTTTCGCGGGCACCATCGCCGAATGGCTGGCCGCCACCGACTACCTCACGGCGGAAGGCAACGACAACGTGGTGCTGTGCGAGCGCGGCATCCGCACGTTCGAGACGGCCACGCGCTTCACGCTGGACATCGCCGCCATCCCGGTGATCCACAAGCAGTCGCTGTGCCCGGTGTGCATCGACGTGTCGCACCCCGCCGGCCAGCGCGACCTGGTGCCGTCGCTCGCCTTCGCCGCCGTGGCGGCCGGCGCCGACTCCCTCATGATCGAGGTGCATCCCAACCCGCCCGCAGCCCTGTCCGACGGCCCGCAGCAGCTGACGCCGGACCAGTTCGAGGTGCTCGTGGCGAAGCTGCGCGAGATCGCCGCCGTCTTCGGCAAGAAGATCGTGTAAGGAATCGGGCGCGTCCGACGGCTCGGAAACCGTCGGACGCGCCCCGTTTGTAAAAACTTTACCCGAACTTTACCTTCCCTTGACCGGGGCCTTACCGTCTGCCCGGTATCCTTTCGACTCGCGTGCATGAGCGCTTGCAACCGACGATGCGAAGGGGAGTCCCGCGTGAACGCTCCGATGGAAACCGTGTTCGGCCTGCTCGGCGGACTGGCCGTGTTCCTGTTCGGCATGAACATGATGTCCGAGGGCCTGCAGAAGGCCGCCGGCGCCAAGATGAAGTCGATCCTGTCCATGCTCACCTCGAACCCGGTGCTGGGCGTGCTGGCGGGCGCGGTGGCCACCGCTGTGCTGCAAAGCTCCAGCGCCACCACGGTCATGGCCATCGGCTTCGTCAGCGCGCGCCTCATGACGCTGCGCCAGGCCATCGCCGTCATCTTCGGCGCCAACATCGGCACCACCATGACCGCGCAGCTCATGGCGTTCAAGCTCAGCGACTACATCTGGCTCATCGTGTTCGTCGGCTTCATCGTGTGGTTCGCGGCGAAGGACGAACGCGTCAAGAACATCGGCCAGACCGTGTTCGCGTTCGGCCTGCTGTTCGTGGGCATCGACACCATGGGCGCGGTCATGAAGCCGCTCGCGCAAAGCGAGGTGTTCCTGGCGATGATCGACCAGGTGAAGGATATCCCCGCGCTCGGCGTTGCGGCGGGCACCGTGATGACGCTGGTCGTGCAAAGCTCCAGCGCCACCATCGCGGTGCTGCAGAGCTTCGCCTCGCAGCCCGGCCCCGACGGCGTGACCAGCGTGCTGGGCCTCCAGGGATCCATCCCCATCCTGCTCGGCGACAACATCGGCACCACCATCACGGCGCTTCTGGCCTGCATCGGGCAGTCGCGCGACGCGAAGCGCACCGCCGTGGCGCATAGCGTGTTCAACGTCACGGGCGCGTTCGTGTTCATCTGGTTTGTGCCGCTTATCGCGCAGTTCGTGCAGCTTCTCACGCCCGGCCCCGAGCTGGACGTCATCGCGCGCCAGATCGCGAACGCGCACACCACGTTCAACATCGTCTGCACGCTTCTATGGCTGCCGTTCATCGGGGCTATGGTGAAGATCGTGACGTTTCTCGTGCCGGGCAAGGCCGGCGAGGCGGCGCCGGGCGCGCTCGTCGTCCTCGACGACAAGATCCTCGGTCAGCCGGTGTTCGCCATCAGGATGTTCGGCGAGGAGCTGCAGAAGTACTGCGACAAGGTGCGCGCCATGCTGGCCGCGCTGCCCGAGGCCATCGCGAACCGGGACGCCGCCGCGCTCAAGGCGCTCCAAGCCGATTGCGCGCAGGTGGAAGCCGCGGAAGGCGAGCTTGCGAATTACGCGGTGGAGCTGCTGAGCGCCGGCGCGACGTCCGAGCGGCAGGCCGCGGAGATATCCGACCTCATGTTCATCGTGGACGCGGCGGGCCGCATCGGCTCGCGCTGCGGCGAAGCGGCCGCGCTGTACGGCGAGCGCCTCTCGTCGAAGAAGCCCTTCTCGGACGAGGCGCGCGAGGAGCTGGCCGAAAGCGCCGCGATGGTGGCGGACATGTACGACGCGGTGCTGCGGTTCCTGAGCGACGGAGGCACCGCCTCCGAGCAGGTGCTCGACGAGCGTCGCCGCCAGATCGTCAAGCGGCAGAGCCGGGCGCGCAAGGCCCACTTCCGCCGCGTGGGCAGCCGGCAGTGCGCGCCTGAGAACAAGGCGGTGTACAACCAGCTGCTGCTGTGCCTGGAGCGCGCGGGCAACGAGTGCTCGAACCTCGTGGAGCACGGCGCCGAGCTGTCCATGTGGGGCGACGCGCTGGGCGCCGACCGTCCCGGTTCGCATGACGGGGGAGCGCCGCCGGTCGCGAAGCGTTCCGAAGCGCCTGTCGACGAGCTGGCGGAGGCGCTTGCGTAGCGGCCCCTGCGCTTGCGCAGATTGCGCGCGTTTGCCAGTTGCCGGAGGGGAAAAGCGGTAGAATACGAAAGCTTTGTTTCACCTCCATCCGTCAGGAGACTGCTCATATGTCAATCGATATCGACAGCTTGAACGGGCCGCAGCGCGAGGCGGTCGTCACCGTCGACGGGCCGCTGCTCGTGCTCGCCGGCGCCGGCTCGGGCAAGACGCGCGTGCTCACGTACCGTATCGCGAACCTCATCGAGAACCACGACGTGGCTCCGTGGGAGATCCTCGCCATCACGTTCACGAACAAGGCGGCCGCCGAGATGCGCGAGCGCCTGAACGGCCTGGTGGGCCCTCGCTGCCGCGGCATGTGGGTGTCGACGTTCCATAGCATGTGCGTGCGCATGCTGCGCTCCGACGCCGAGAAGCTGGGATTCACGCGCAACTTCACCATCTACGACACCGACGACCAGAAGCGCCTGTACAAGGAGATCATGGCCGAGCTGGACATCGACCCAAAGCGCTTCCCTGTGAACGCCCTCATGAACCGCATCTCCACGGCGAAGAACGAGCTCGTCGTGCCGAGCGCCTTCGAGAAGGAAGCGGGCGACCCGGTGGGGAAGGTGGCCTCGCGCGTGTACTCCCGCTTGCAGGAGCGCCTCAAGGCCGCGAACGCCTTCGACTTCGACGACCTTCTGCTGTACGCCTACCTGCTGCTGAAGAACCACGAGGACGTGCGGTCGGCCTACCAGCAGCGCTTCCGCTACATCATGGTGGACGAGTACCAGGACACGAACCACGCCCAGTACTCCATCACGGGGCTTTTGGCCGAGGGGCACAAGAACATCATGGTGGTGGGCGACGACGACCAGTCCATCTACTCGTGGCGCGGCGCCGACCTGCGCAACATCCTCGAGTTCGAGCAGGACTACCCGACGGCGCACACCGTGAAGCTCGAGCAGAACTACCGCAGCGTGGGCAACGTTCTGGCGGCCGCGAACGCGGTCATCGCGAACAACCAGCACCGCAAGGCGAAGAAGCTGTTCACCAGCGCCGAGGACGGCGACAAGATCCAGGTGTACATGGCCGCCGACGAGCGCGATGAAGGCCGCTGGATCGCCGGCGAGATCGAGAAGCAGCGCGCGGCGGGGCTGTCGTACAACCAGGTGGCCGTGTTCTACCGCACGAACGCGCAGAGCCGCATGCTGGAAGACATGCTGCTGCGCGCCGGCGTGCCGTACCGCATCGTCGGCGGCACGCGCTTCTTCGACCGCGCCGAGATCCGCGACGTCATGGCCTACCTCACGCTCGTGGTGAACCCGGCCGACGACATCGCGGCGAAGCGCGTCATCAACGTGCCGAGGCGCGGCATCGGCAAGACCACCATCGAGCGCATCGAGCAGTTCGCCCGCGAGATGGGCATGACGTTCATGGAAGGCGCCGAGCTGGCCATCGTCGACCCGGAGCTGCGCGCGTCGGCGCGCCAGGCCATCGGGGAGTTCGTGGGCCTCGTCAACGAGGCGCGCACCTACGGCGGCGATTTGCGCAAGGTCATCGAGATGATCATCGACAAGAGCGGCCTCATCGGCGCGCTGCAGGCCGAGAACACCGACGAGGCGCGCGGCCGCATCGAGAACATCCAGGAGTTCCTCGGCGTCGTCGACGAGTTCACCGAAACCCACGAGGACGAGGACGCTCTGTACGAGGCTCCCACGGCCGAGCCGGCCGACGCCCCCGCGCTCGCCCCCGTCCCCTCGTCCGCCGACGCCCCCGCGGGTTCGTTCTACGCCTTCGCGGGCGCGAACGAGCTTGCGGCTCCGGCCGAGGAGAGCCCCGTGCGCGTCCTGCGCGGCGACTCGCTGGCCGACTTCATCGAGTGGGTGCGCCTGCGCACCGACCTCGACACGGTGGCCGAGGACGGCCATGCCGTCACCATGATGACCGTGCACTCGTCGAAAGGCCTCGAGTTCGACTGCGTGTTCGTGGCCGGCATGGAGGAGACGCTGTTCCCCCACATGAACAGCGTGGGCGATGCGGCCGGCATCGAGGAGGAGCGTCGTCTCGCGTACGTGGCCATCACGCGCGCCCGCAAGAAGCTGTTCCTCACCTGCGCCTACGCGCGCCAGATCTTCGGCCAGACATCGTCGAACCCCATCTCGCGCTTCATCCAGGAGATCCCCTCCGAGCTGCGCCAGACCACGGGCCTCGGCTCGGCGGGCTTCAGCGGCACGGGCTGGGAGAAGCGCGGCAGCCGCAAGGGCATCGCCGGCAGCGGCACCGAGGCGGGCGGCGGCCGCGTGTTCGGCCGCTCCAGCGCGTCGGGTTCGTCCGGCCGCAGCGACGAGCGCGCCGCGCGCGTGGGCGGTTCCTACGTGCGCCCGGGCGCCGAGAAGAAGGCCGCCGCGAAGATGACGTTCTCCACGGGCGACACCGTGGATCACAAGACGTTCGGCCGCGGAAAGGTGACGAAGGTGGACGGCGACACGCTGTTCGTGAAGTTCTCCAAAACCGGTCAGACCAAGAAGCTCCTCAAAGACTACGCGCCCATCGTCAAGATCGGCTAGCGCGAGGCCCGCATCGGAAACGGTGCGGGCCTCGTCGTTTTTAGGCGTTTCGGCTTCTTCTTTCGCCCAGGCTCTTGCAACGCGGTGCGCTATACCGCATGATAGACGCGTCGATGACGTGCGGTCGCCACCGATCTGCAACCCCGCGCTCTTCGTCCGGCTGGCGAGAGAAAGAGGTTCACCATGAAGATCGTTACCGACTCTTCCGTTATGTTCTCGATGGAGGAGGGCGCGCGGCGCGGCATGGCCGTGCTTCCGCTCGTCGTGGCCATCGACGGCCAAAGCTGGCTCGAATACGAGGACGTGTCGGCCGAGGAGTTCTTGGCGAAGGTACGCGCGGGCGCGCTGCCGCAGAGCGCATCGCCTCCTCCGGCGCTCACCCTGAAGGCTTACGACACCGACGAAGAGGTGATCCACCTCGCCATGGCCGACGGGCTGTCGGGCGCCTACGAGGTGGCGTGCGGCCTCGTCAAGCAGGCGCGCCGTCCCGATCGCGTGCACGTGGTGAACACGCGCACGCTGTGCGTGCCCCATCGGGTGTTGGCCTGCACGGCGGTGCGGCTGGCCGAACAGGGGACGGACGCAAAGGCCGTCCTCGAGACGCTGCATGCCCAGATCGCTACCGCTCACTCCTACCTTATTCCCGAAGATTTCGACTACCTGCGCCGCGGCGGGCGCCTCACGCCGCTCGCGGCGACGTTCGCTCATCTCGTGAAGGCGTTTCCCGTCATGAAGCAGACCGACGACGGTACGCGCCTCGAGAAGATGAAGGTGGCGCGCTCGTTCGCGAAAGCCGTCAACGCCATCGCCGACGACCTGGAGGCTCGGGGCGTGGGCGATGGCTTCTTCCTGGGCGTGAGCCATGCAGACAACCGCGTGCGGGCCGACGAGGCGTCCGGTATGCTGTCCGGGCGCTTTCCGGGATGCCGCCACGGCGTCTTCGACCTGGGCCCCGCGTTCATCACGCAGGGCGGCCCCGGCTGCCTCGCCATACAAGCTGTCGACCTGGGAGCTTATCCCGATCTCGATTTGGATTAACCGAGGGGCCCGGGATGCGGGGATGCGGGCCCCTCGGTGCAGATGCCCGTTCCGGTTGTTCGCCCGCCGAGTCTCGGCCGGCGCGCTAGTTGCACCCCGGGCAGTAGGCGCAGGCCGTCGGCGCGGCGGCTATGCCCCCGAGAGCGCTTTCGCGCAGTTCGAACGGCAAGGTTCGACCCACTTTTCGCATAGCCTCCACCGTCTGGTCGAAGTCGACCAGGTTGCCGATGCCTGCGAGTGCGATCTGCGCGCTGACCAGCGCGACGGCGGCGCCGGCAGCGTTGCGCTTCTGGCAAGGTTCCTCGACAAGGCCTGCGATGGGGTCGCATACGAGGCCCATCATGTTGGTCAGCGCGTTGCTGGCCGCGTCGAGGCATTGGGCGGGAGCGCCGCCCATGAGCTCGACCGACGCCGCCGCGGCCATCGCGGCGGCCGAGCCGATCTCGGCCTGGCAGCCGCCCTCCGCGCCCGATACCGTGGCGTTGCGCGTGATGAGGTACCCGATGGCGGCGGCCGCCGCCAGGCCGCGCGCAAGATCGCCATCCGATAGCCCGCGCGTGCGCTGCAGCGCCAGCAGCACGCCGGGCAGCACGCCAGACGATCCAGCCGTGGGCGCGGCCACGATGCGACCCATCGACGCGTTCGTCTCCAGCACCGCCATCGCGTAGGCGATGGCGCACGACAGCTGGTCGTCGCACAGCTCGCCGTCGCGCTCGCGCAGATCGGCCAGCTTGCGCGCTTCGCCGCCTATGAGGCCGCCCATGGAAGGCAGCGCTTCGTCGATGGGGCGCTGCGCGGCGCATTTCATCACGTCCAGCGTCTCGTGCAAATACGCAAGGGAGCGGTCGGCGTATCCCAAGCTCTCGGCCAGCGCCGCCTCGCGGGCGAGAAACGCCTCCGATAGCGTCGTGCCGTGCTTTTCGCACCATGCCAGAAGCGCGGCTCCGGTGCCGAAGTCCGCCTCGGCGAACCGCTGCAGCGCCTCCTCCGCGTCGGGCGCGTCAACGGACCCGCAGCCGGGGCGCGCGTCGCCGGGAATGACGCGCACGTCCAGGATGGCGGGGTGGTCCTCGATGGCGGCCTTCGCGGCGCCGTCCACCTCTTGGTCGGTTTCCAGCACGGTGTAGGCGATGTCGCCTTTGCGCTCGCGGTACATGCGCGTGGTGGCGATGTTCACGCCTTCGTCGCTGATGCTCTGCGCGATGTGCGCCAGCACGCCGGTCTCGTCGCGCTGGCGCACGACGATGCTCGTGCTCTCGCCGGTGATGCGCACGTCGATGTCGTCGATCTTGCGGATGACGGCCGCTCCGCCTCCGATGCTCTCGCCGCGCACGCTCATCGCGTTGCCTGCGGCGTCCACGATGCGCATGTCGATGGTGTTGGGATGGTCGTATTCCTCGTCGGGAAGCGTGACGAACGAGAACGCGAGTCCCGCATCCCCCGCAAGCTGAAACGAGTCGCGGATGCGCAGGTCGTCGGCGGCCAGCCCCAGCATGCCCGCCACGAGCGCCTTGTCGGTTCCGTGCCCGGTCAGCGTGTGCGCGAACGACCCCAGCAGCCTGAACTCCACCGTCTTCGGCTCGGCCAGGCACAGCCGTCGAGCCATGTAGGCGATACGCAGCGCGCCCGCCGTGTGCGAGCTCGAAGGACCCACCATGATGGGGCCGATGACGTCGGAGAGGCCGATAGTTTTCATAGATGCTCCTCGATTGACGGGTAGGGAAGGGGGCGGGCGCGGGGATGGTGCGCGCCTATGGTATCACGGACTGTCGCAGCCGTCTCGTGCGCTCTTTCTGGCTCTTTCGTGACGTTTGCGCTCGAAAAGGCTGATCGGCCGCCGTTCGCTTCGCCGGTGCCGCTATACTGTGGCTCTCGGCGCCGCGCGGCTCGGTATGCGGCGGCGAACACCCTCATGACAAGCTAAGCGAGCGGGATGCGGCGTGCGTGCGGCATCCCCGGGTAAGGAGTACAGCAATGTCGGCACCGATCATCGTCGTGGGCCACAAGAACCCGGACAACGATTCCATCTCCTCGGCAGTGGGCTACGCCTACCTGAAGAACGAGCTGGCGCGCCGTGCGGCCGGCGAGGGGGAGCCGTTCCAGACGTACGTTCCCGCCCGCTTGGGGCCGTTGCCTCCGGAGAGCGCCTGGGTTCTGGAAGAGAGCGGTATCCACGCGCCCGAGATCGTGGGTCATGTGCATGCGCGCGTCGGAGACGTGATGACGCCGAACCCCATATCCATCGGCCATAACGCCACGCTGCTCGAAGCGGGTCGCCTGCTGCGCCAGCACAACGTGCGCGCGCTCGTGGTGACGAACGACGACGGCACCTACCGTGGACTCATCACCACGCGCATGATCGCCGAGCGCTACATCGCCGCCACCGACGCCCTCGAGGACGGAGGGGCGAACGAGATGGCGGTCGCCGGCGACCTCATCGCCTCGCTCGGCCAGAAGGTGGACGAGATCACCGAGACCGATGTGCTCATCCTCGACAAGGAGGGCCTGCTCAAGGAGGCTATCGAAGACCTCATGGCCAGCGCGTTGCGCGAGGCCGTCGTGCTGAACGACGACGGCCTCGCCATCGGCATCGTCACGCGCTCGGACGTGGCCGTGCGCCCGAAGCGCAAGGTGGTGCTCGTGGACCACAACGAGACGCGCCAGGCCGCCAACGGCATCGAGGAGGCCGAGGTCGTCGAGATCGTCGACCATCATCGCATCGCCGACGTGATGACCGCCAACCCCATCCAGTTCCTCAACCTTCCCGTGGGCTCCACGGCGACCATCGTCACGATGGAGTTCCGCCGCCACAACGTGGAGATGCCTCCGGCCATCGCGCGCGTGCTGCTGTCGGCCGTGATGACCGACACCGTCATCCTCAAGTCGCCCACCGCCACGCCGA
Source organism: Eggerthella sp. BIOML-A4 (assembly GCF_009875575.1). Classification (NCBI taxonomy): domain Bacteria; kingdom Bacillati; phylum Actinomycetota; class Coriobacteriia; order Eggerthellales; family Eggerthellaceae; genus Eggerthella; species Eggerthella sp. BIOML-A4. Next base: position 86,979 of record NZ_WWRX01000005.1, read on the forward strand.
CCGATCACGAGCAGGTAGCCTATCTCGCCGGCATCGCGGGCGTCGATCCCACCGAATTCGGCCTTGCCGTGTTCAAGTGCCGCGGCGGCGAGGACGACATGCCCGTCGACAAGCTCGTCGGCGCCGACGCCAAGGAGTTCCAGATCGGCGACGCCACCGTTCTCATCGCGCAGCACGAGACGGTGGATCTTCCCGCCGTCATGAAACGCGAAGAGGAGATCCGCGAGCATATGCGCCGTCTGCGCGACGACCACGGCTACGAGTTCGTGCTGCTGCTGGTCACCGATATCGTGGCCGAGGGCAGCCAGTTCATGTGCGAGGGCAACCGCCGCATCGTCAACCGCGTGTTCGGCATCCATTGCACGGGCGAAGGCGGCACCTGGATGCCCGGCATCCTCAGCAGGAAGAAGCAGGTGGCGGCGAAGATCCTAGGAGCATAGGGGCGAGGGTTCGCGCCAGCGTTCTTCGAAAAACGAGACGAGGAAGCCGTGGAACGCCGCGGCTTCTTTGCTAAGGGGGCCGCTTGTCGGGGCGATCTCGATGGTGCGGGCGAACGGCGCGTCGGCTATGCTCGCCAGGCGCGCGCTACTATCGTCGAGGCCTCCCCAGCTGCGTTCGGGCCAAAAGCCCACGCCCAGCCCCAAGCCGATCATGTTCTTCACCACGGCGGGGCTGTCGCTTTCGAACGCCACGCGCGGCACGAACCCGGCATGCGCGCACGCTTCGTCGCATACCGCGCGAAACGTGCGGCTTCCGGCGAGGCAGATGAACGGCTCGTCGGCGAGGTCGGACAGCGGCAGGGGTTCCTGCGAGGCGCGCTCGGCGGGCACGGCGATGCCGATGCGTTCGAAGAAACGGCGAGCGCGGGGGTCCGCGCTCTCTGCGCGCACGGTGCGGACCCGCAGGTCCCAACGTCGGGAGGAGGCTTCCTGCGTCACCACGAAACGTGCGTCGGGATGCGCCGAGCGGTAGGCCGCGATGGCGTCCACCGCCAGCCCCGAGGCCGATTCGATGGCAAGATGGACGGCGGCCCGCTGTTGCCCGGCTACCACGGCAAGCTCCTCGGGCAGCTCGTCGAGGGCCGCCAGCAGCGGCGCGATGCGCTTCTGAAGCGCCTCGCCGCACGCGGTCAGCCGCACGTTGCGTCCCACGCGCTCGAACAGGGTCACGCCCAGCTCGCGTTCGAGCCGGCGGATCGACTGGGTGAGGGCGGGCTGAGCCACGTTGAGCTTCTTCGCGCTGTTCGTCACATGCTGGGTGCGCGCCACTTCGTCGAAGTACCTGAGCTGCTGCAGTTCCATCGGGAGCCTTCCGATCGTTATCCGCTCATCCTATAACATCTATCATATCATTGGGGATGAAATTTATATTGGACAACGCTGGGGCGAGCGCGTAGGGTGGTGCCTGTTGCAGGAAAGCGAGGCCGACGATCGCAGAACGATCCGGCGCGGTAAGGAGATGGTGGGCTCGTGTCAGAGCTCTTGGAGGCGGCGATGCTCGTGTGCTTCGGCTTGTCGTGGCCGCTCAACGCGTACAAGAATTTCAAAGCGGCAACGGCGGCTGGCTCCAGCTGGCAGTTCATCGCCCTGATCACGACAGGCTACATGGCCGGCATCGCCGCGAAGTTCGCATCCGGTTCGGTGAACTGGGTTTTGGCGGTGTACTTGATCAACCTCGCCTGCATCGGCGTCAACTGGATCGTGTACTTTCGCAACCGCCGCCTCGACGCGCAGCGCGAGATCGCGTACGAGGCGGCTGAAGCGTAGGCGCGCGATGCCCGGGCGGCGTGCGCCGGGTGCGGGCTACAGCAGCACGCTCGACAGCGCGCGTTTGGGCACGTAGTGCACGCCCGCCTCGTCGCGCCAATACTCGGTGGCACCGCCTGCCGGAAGGTCGACGATGCGCACGTCTTCGACGGGTTTGCCTAACGCCAACACGAGGTCGGGCTGGAAGCGGTCCGCGTCGACGCCCAGCGCTTCGGCCATGCTCCTCTTTTTGAACGACGCGATGATGCAGCCCCCGAACCCGGCTTCGACGGCCTGCAGCATAATGGTTTGCGCGGCTATTCCCTCGTCCCATGCGGTGAAGGTGTCGGCCAATGTGCGATCGTTGTCGCGGCACACCACGACGTAGGCGCTCGGGCGTTCGCCCGGCACGGGTCCCGGCCAGTCGGGCAGGGCCTTCGCCCATGCGCAGCACGAGAACACGCGCTCGCAGGCGCGCTCGTCGCTGACGATGGCGTAGCGCAGCGGCTGCGCGTTGCCGCTCGAAGCGACCAGTCGCGCGGCGTCCACCCAGGCGGTGAGCAGCTTGCGGTCGATGCGGTCGCTTTCATCGAATCGTCGATAGCTTCGACAGGCTTTGATGATGTCCTGCACTCGGAACCTCCCTCGATTTCGCGGTACGGAGCGCGCGGCCCCGTTGCCCGGGTTCTCGCGCGCACGGTGCTGTTGCTGATTATAATGGCTTTCCGTAACCGAACCCATCGTCGTTGCCGAGCGTTCAAGCTTGGCGGCTGAAGGAGAGAAAGAAGGAACGTCCATGCAAGAGAGCCGTCTGCTCGATCTGTTCTGCGAGCTCGTCCGCATCGAGAGCCCGTCGTTTCACGAGGCCCCGATGGCGGCCCGATGCGCCGACGAGCTGCGCAGGCTCGGGTTCGAGGTGAGCTTCGACGATTCCGCCGAACGCGTCGGCTCGGATACCGGCAACCTTGTCGCTCATCTTCCGGGAACGCGGACGGGGCATATGGTGTTCTCGGCGCATATGGACACCGTGCAGCCGTGCGCGGGCATCGAGCCCGTCGTCGTGGACGGGGTCGTGCGCTCGGCGGGCGACACCATCCTGTCGGCCGACGATAAGGCCGGCGTGGCCGCCATCTTCGAGGGCGTGCGCTCGGCCGTCGAGTCCGGCTCGCCTCGACCCGACGTCACCGTGCTGCTCACCACCTGCGAGGAGCAGCATCTGCTGGGTTCGAGCGCGCTGGCCGACGGCCTGCTGCCCGCGGGCGCGCCTTGCTACGTGCTGGACGCCGACGGCGCTCCGGGCACCATCATCACGGGCGCCCCGTGCCATTGGTCGCTCAACGCGACGTTCTCGGGACGCGCCGCGCATGCGGGCGTGTGCCCCGAAGAGGGCGTGTCGGCCATCGCCATGGCCGCCGCGGCCGTCTCGTCCATGCCGCTCGGCCGGCTCGACGAGGCCACCACGGCGAACGTCGGGTTCATCGAGGGCGGCGGCGCGACGAACGTCGTGCCGGACACGTGCGCGCTGGCGGGGGAGTGCCGCTCGCTGTACGCCGAGCGCGCCGAGGCTCAGAAAGAGGCCATGACCGAGGCGCTGGAGGCCGCCGCCGCGCGCTTCGGAGGCGCGGTGAGCATCGAGTGGACGAAGAGCTACGACGCCGTGCTGTTCGACGAGGAGGACGAGCTCGTGCAGGCCATCGTCCGTGCCTCCCGAGCGGCCGGCCTCGAGCCGCGGTTCCATCGCTCCGGCGGCGGCTCCGATGCCAACGTGCTGGCCGCCCGCGGCGTGCGTCCCGTCACGTTGGGCGTGGGCATGGCCGCCTTCCATTCCGTCGACGAGCACATCGCCGTGGACGACCTGGAGGGCGCTGCCCGCCTCGTGGAGGCTCTCATCGCCGAAGGCGCGCAGTAGGCCGCGCGCGACGGGCGCGTCTCATGCGAGCTTCCGAAGGCGATGCCGCGGAAGCCGAGCGCCGCCGCAAGATGAAGGCGGCCGAAGAGGGTTCGCGCATCTGGGAGCGCTTCTTCGCCGATCGACGCCGGTCGCGCGGCGACGCGGTTCGGATCGTGCAGGAAGCTGCCGCGCTCGATGCGGCGCTGTACTGCACGGCCCTGTGTTCGCCGCCGCCCAGCGCATCCAGGCCGACTACCTGGTCACCTCCGACAAACGGCTTGCCCGGAGCGCACCGGTGGCGTGCCTGGACGTTCCGGACATGCTCGCGCTGCTCCAAGCCGCGAAAGTCGACGGGGATGGCGGCGATACGCTGCCGACGGGTTCGAAGTATTTTTGAGAAACGGTGGACTTTTCGCCACGGATTCGTCACCAGTGTGGGTTTCACCTGCGATAACGGTTCTCAAGAGGTATAGATACTCCCGGATGCGTGGCGTTTGACAACCCTGAGGGGCGATGGTAGAGTTCACCTTCGCGTCTCCGAGGAGGCGAGCGTTTTCGTGTGCGCATCAGCTGAACGCACTTGGAAACGGTGTTCAAGCGAGCGTCTATAGAGTATGTAGACGTCTCGGACAAGCAAGAGGTAAAAGGAGAGAAGCTTTGCCTACCATCAACCAGCTGGTCCGCAAGGGCCGCAAGAAGGCAGTCGACAAGAGCAAGACGCCTGCCCTGAAGGGCAACCCGCAGAAGCGCGGCGTGTGCACCCGCGTGTTCACGACCACGCCGAAGAAGCCGAACTCGGCTCTGCGCAAGGTTTGCCGCGTGCGCCTCGTCAACGGCATGGAAGTGACCGCCTACATCCCGGGCGTCGGCCATAACCTCCAGGAGCACTCCATGGTGCTGCTGCGCGGCGGCCGCGTGAAGGACCTCCCCGGTGTGCGCTACAAGGTCATCCGCGCCGCGCTCGACTGCGCCGCCGTGGACAACCGCAAGCAGGCTCGCAGCCGCTACGGTGCCAAGCGCCCGAAGTAACACCCGCTAAGACGCGCGGGCCGCAGCAACCGACCGAGCCCAAAGGGGGCAGGCGGGCGGCCTAATGAACGGAGAGAAAGCCGTTCCGAAGCGCGCAGGACCTAGAAGGAGAACACATGCCGCGTCGTGCAGCAGCAGTCCGCCGCGAAGTACAGCCGGACGCCCAGTACAACAACCGTCTCGTCACGCAGCTGATCAACAAGATCCTGCTTGACGGCAAGAAGGCCACCGCCGAGAACATCGTCTACGGTGCGTTCGCCATCGTCGAGGAGAAGACCGGCGGCGATCCGCTGGCCGTCTTCAAGAAGGCAATGGACAACGTCCGCCCCACGCTCGAAGTCAAGCCGAAGCGTGTCGGCGGCGCCACCTACCAGGTGCCGATGGAGGTCAACTCCCGTCGTGCCACCACGCTTGCCATTCGCTGGATCGTCGACTTCTCGCGCAAGCGCAAGGAGCACACGATGAAGGAGCGCCTCGCCGCCGAGATCATGGATGCCGCCGAGAACACCGGCGCGTCGGTGAAGAAGCGCGAGGACCTGTACAAGATGGCCGAGTCGAACCGTGCGTTCTCGCACTACCGCTTCTAAGGGAGGATTCGACTCATGGCGAAAATCGAACTGAAGGATACGCGCAACATCGGCATCATGGCCCACATCGACGCGGGCAAGACGACGACCACCGAGCGCATCCTCTACTACACGGGCAAGACCCACAAGATCGGCGAGGTACACGACGGCGCCGCGACGATGGACTGGATGGTGCAGGAGCAGGAGCGCGGCGTGACCATCACCGCCGCCGCCACCACGTGCTTCTGGAAGTACCCCGGCGGGGCTGACAACGGCAAAGAGTACCGTTTCCAGATTATTGACACTCCCGGCCACGTGGACTTCACGGCCGAGGTCGAGCGTTCGCTTCGCGTGCTCGACGGCGCTGTCGCGGTGTTCGACGCCGTCGCCGGCGTGCAGCCGCAGTCCGAGACGGTGTGGCGCCAGGCAAGCCGCTACGGCGTGCCCCGCATCGCCTACATCAACAAGTACGACCGCGTGGGCGCCGACTTCTTCCATGCGATCGAGACCATGAAGGATCGCCTGGGCGCGCCGGCTGTCGCCGCGCAGATGCCCATGGGCGCCGAGGACAACTTCTGGGGCGTCATCGACCTGGTCACCATGACCGCGTGGGACTTCAAGGCCGACGACAAGGGCATGACCTACCCCGAGGCCATGGACGCCATCCCGGCCGAGTTCGCCGAAGAGGCCGAGCTGCGCCACCAGGAGCTGGTGGAAGCCGCCGCCGACTGCGACGACGCTCTCATGGAGAAGGTCCTCATGGAGGAAGAGGTGACGGTTGACGAGCTGAAGGCCGCCATCCGCAAGGGCACCATCGCCTGCCAGATCCACCCCGTGTTCGTGGGCTCGTCCTACAAGAACAAGGGCGTGCAGGAGCTCCTCGACGCCGTGGTCGACTACATGCCGTCCCCGATCGACGTGCCGGCCATCAAGGGCACGAACCCGGACACGGGCGAGGAAGACGAGCGTCCCTCCGACGTGAAGGCGCCGTTCTCCGCTCTGGCCTTCAAGATCATGACGGATCCGTTCGTGGGCAAGCTCACCTACCTCCGCGTGTACTCGGGCCAGCTCGATTCCGGCTCCTACGTGTCCAACGCCTCGAAGGGCAAGAAGGAGCGCATCGGCCGTTTGCTGCAGATGCACTCGAACCAGCGCGTCGATATCGACGGCTGCGCCGCGGGCGACATCGTCGCCGTCGTGGGCTTGAAGGACACGTCGACCGGCGACACGCTGTGCGACGCTGATCATCCGATCATCCTCGAGTCCATGGAGTTCGCCGAGCCGGTCATCGACATCGCCGTCGAGCCGAAGACGAAGGCCGAGCAGGACAAGATGGGCATCGCGCTGCAGAAGCTGGCCGAGGAGGACCCGACGTTCCGCGTGTCCACCAACCAGGAGACCGGCCAGACCATCATCGCCGGCATGGGCGAGCTGCACCTCGAGATCATCGTCGACCGCCTGCTGCGCGAGTTCAAGGTCGAGGCGAACGTGGGCAAGCCCCAGGTCGCCTACCGCGAGACGGCCACGCAGGAAGCTCGCAACGTCGAGGGCAAGTTCGTGCGCCAGTCCGGCGGTCGCGGCCAGTACGGCCATGCGGTCATCAACCTGATCCCGCAGGAAGCCGGCAAGGGCTACGAGTTCGAGAACAAGATCGTGGGCGGCGTGATCCCCAAGGAGTACATCACCCCGATCGACAAGGGCATCCAGGAAGCCATCAACTCGGGCGTGCTTGCGGGCTACCCGGTCGTGGACATCAAGATCGAGCTCATCGACGGTTCGTACCACGACGTCGACTCCTCCGAGGCGGCGTTCAAGGTCGCCGGTTCGATGGCGGTCAAGGCTGCGCTCAAGAAGGCCGCTCCGGTCATTCTCGAGCCGATGATGGCCGTCGAGGTCGAGACGCCCGAGGAGTACATGGGCGACGTCATGGGCAACCTGTCCAGCCGTCGCGGCCAGATCCAGGGCATGGGCGATCGCGGCAACGCCAAGACCATCAAGGCGAAGGTTCCGCTGTCCGAGATGTTCGGTTACGCCACCGACCTGCGTTCGACGACGCAGGGCCGCGCTTCGTACACGATGCAGTTCGATTCGTACGAGGCAGTGCCGAAGAACGTGGCGGAGGAAATTATCAGCAAGGCCGGCGGCAACGCCTAGGGCGTGCGCGCGAGCATAACGGAGGTAAAGTAAGTGGCTAATCAAAAGATTCGCATCCGCTTGAAGGGGTACGATCATGAGATCGTGGACCAGTCCACGAAGCTCATCGTCGATACCGCGCAGAAGACGGGTGCCAAGGTGTCCGGTCCTATCCCGCTGCCGACGGAGCGCAACCTGTACTGCGTCGTCAAGGGCCCGCACGTCGACAAGGATTCGCGCGAGCAGTTCGAGATGCGCACGCACAAGCGCCTCATCGACATCCTGGAACCGACCCCGAACACGGTCGATTCCCTGATGCGCCTCGATCTCCCTGCCGGTGTCGACATCGAGATCAAGCTGTAAAGGGGGATGTGCGATATGATCAACGCCATCTATGGTAAGAAAATCGGCATGACCCAGATCTTCAACGAGGACGACCGTGTCGTGCCCGTGACGGTGATCCAGGCCGAGCCGAACACGATCTGTCAGGTCAAGACGAAGGACAGCGACGGCTACGAGGCCGTGCAGCTGGGCTTCGGCGCCATCAAGGAGAAGAAGGTCAACAAGCCCATGGCGGGTCACTTCGCCAAGCAGGGCACGGCTCCTACGCGCTACCTGCGCGAGGTGCGCGTCGAGAACGCCGGCGAGTACAAGGTGGGCGACCAGCAGACGGTGGCCGCTTTCGCTGAGACGAAGAAGGTCGACGTGACCGGCACGTCCAAGGGCAAGGGCTTCGCCGGCGTCATGAAGCGCTACGGCTTCCGCGGCGGCCCGGGCGGCCACGGCGCGCACTTCCATCGCGCTCCCGGTTCGGTGGGCCAGTGCGCCACGCCGTCCCGCGTGTTCAAGGGGCTCAAGCTCCCGGGCCACATGGGCGTCGACACCGTGACCGTGAAGAACCTGGAAGTCGTCCGCATCGACGAGGAGCAGAACCTCATCCTCGTCAAGGGCGCCATCCCCGGCGGCAAGAACGGCGTCGTTCGCGTCCGCATGGCGTAGTTGAAGTAACCTATAAGGAGCTTGTATATCATGACGACTATCGAGATCAAAGACGCGAGCGGGAAGAAGGCCGGCACCGCCGACCTCGCCGCTTCCGTGTTCGGCATCGAGCCGAACGTGCCCGTCATGCACCAGGTCGTGCGCGCGCAGCGCGCGTCTTGGCGCCAGGGCACGCATGACACGAAGACGCGCGGCCAGGTGCGCGGCGGCGGCAAGAAGCCGTGGCGCCAGAAGGGCACCGGCCGTGCCCGTCAGGGCACCATCCGCGCCCCTCAGTGGGCCGGCGGCGGTACCGTGTTCGGCCCGCATCCGCGTTCCTACGCGTTCCGCGTGAACAACAAGGAGGTCAAGCTGGCCATGCGCTCCGCGCTGTCCGCCAAGCTGGCCGACGGCGAGCTGTTCGTGGTCGACGCGTTCAACTTCGAGAAGCCCTCGACGAAGGCGGCTGTGGCCGCGCTCAAGGCCCTCGGCTTGGAGCGTCGCACCACCCTCGTCATCGACGACGAGGACGTGAACACCTATCTGTCGTTCCGCAACATCCCCACGGTGAACATCCTGCCCGTGTCCGCGGCGAACACCTACGAGCTGATCGACAACAAGGCTCTCGTGTTCACGGCCGACGCCCTGAAGCGCATCGAGGAGGTGCTTGCATAATGAAGGATCCCCGCGAGGTCATCATCCGCCCCGTCATCACGGAGCACAGCTACGACCAGATGGAGGGCAACACCTTTACCTTCGAGGTGGCCAAGGACGCCAACAAGGTTGAGATCCGCCAGGCCATCGAAGCCATCTTCGATGTGACGGTGGTCAAGGTGAACACGCTCAACGTGAAGCCGAAGCCGAAGCGCGTTCGCTACCAGCTGGGCAAGACCCGCACCTGGAAGAAGGCCATGGTCACGCTCAAGGAAGGCGACACCATCGAGCTGTTCGCGTAAGCGACGTTTCCACGTGCTGCCTCGGCGCCCCTGCAATCGCGGGGGCGCCTTTTTTGTTGGAGGAGGGTGCGAAAAGCGAACTGCGGCGCCTTCTTTGACGTGCCGTATCGCCTTGGAGTCGTTACTTCACCACGCGGACGCGGCGGACGCCCTCGATGGCGCTCAGGCGCTCGATGGCGTCATCGGGATGCCCCGGAGTGCCGGCGTCCAGGTCGAGCATCGTGTAGGCGTTCTCGCCGCGGGCCTTGTTCATCATGTTCTCGATGTTCACGCCGGCATCGCCGAACACGTTCGTGATGCGAGCGATGGCGTTCGGGACGTTCGCGTGCAGCACGGCCACGCGGCGCAGGCCGTCGGGCACGGGACCCATGTCGCAGGCGGGGTAGTTCACGGAGTTCGCGATATTGCCGTTCTCCAGGTAGTCCATGAGCTCCCGCACGGCCATCATCGCGCAGTTGTCCTCGGCCTCGGCGGTAGAGGCGCCCAGGTGGGGCAGCACGATGGCGCGCTCCATCTTCATGACCTCGGGCGTGGCGAAGTCGGTGATGTAGGCATGCACCTTGCCGGAGTCCAGCGCGGCGGCCATGGCAGCGTTGTCCACGAGCGTGTCGCGCGAGAAGTTCAGGAACACGGCGCCGTCTTTCATGAGCGAGCAGGCGCGTTCGTCGATCATGCCGATAGTGCCCTCCATGGCCGGCACGTGGATGGTCATGTAGTCGCAGGTGCGGAAAATGTCGTCGAGGTTCGTCACGTGATGGACGGCGCTCGAGATGCGCCATGCTGCGCCCACCGACACGTACGGATCGTACCCGTACACGTCCATGCCCAGATCGATGGCGATGTTGGCGACTTCCGCCCCGATGGCGCCCAGGCCTATGACACCCAGCTTCTTGCCCTTCACCTCGCGTCCGGCGAACGCCTTCTTCGCCTTCTCGGCGGCTTTCGCGATGTTCTCGTCGGCGGCGTTGTGGCGGCACCAGGCGATGCCGCCGGCGATGTCGCGGCTGCCCAACATGAGGCCGCACACCACGATCTCCTTCACGGCGTTCGCGTTCGCGCCGGGGGTGTTAAACACCACGATGCCCTCTTCGGCGCAACGGTCGAGCGGGATGTTGTTCACGCCGGCGCCCGCGCGGGCAATGGCCTGGAGGCTTTCGGGGAACGCGGTGTCGTGCAGGGCGGCGCTGCGGACGAGCACGCCTTCCGCCTGGGTGAGGTCGTCGACGAGCTGGTAGTCGTCGGTGAGCAGGTCGGTGCCGTACGCCGAGATGTTGTTGAGGCAGTGGATGTTGCGCATGAGGTCTCCTTCGAGGATGGCAGACGTCACCGATGACGCGCGGCTCGTCGCCGTTTCTTGCTGCATCCTCCTATAGTGCGCAGGTCGCAACCCGTTGTCAACCACCGTTCAGCGGGTTCGCGCTTTATCTCGGTAAAGTGCGAACCCGCTTCGTCCTCGCGTCGCCGTTCGGTGCTAGTTCTGCGTGGAAAGGAAGGTGGGCAGCGTCATCTGCTCGATCTGGTCCTGCAGCTCTTCCAGCTCGTCGAGGTGCGTGTCCTCGTCGCGCAGGATGGCTTCGAGGATGTCGCGCGTGGCATAGTCCAGCACCTGGCCGGCCAGCACGATGGCCTCGTTGTACTGCCTGATCGCATCGAGCTCCAAGGCGTGGTCGTTGTTCACCTGCTGGGGGATCTCCGCGCCGATGTGCATGTCGTTGAGGTGGGATACGATAGGCGTGCCCTCCAGGAACAGGATGCGCTCGATGAGGCGCTCGGCATGCTTCATCTCGGTGATCGAGCGCTTCTTGAAATTCTCGCTCAGGCGGGTGTAGCCCCAGTCCTCGGCCATCTCGGCATGCACCATGTACTGGTTGATGGAGGTCAGCTCGCTGGCAAGCAGACCGTTCAGCGCGTCGACAAGTTCTTGGTTTCCCTTCATGGCAGTGCTCCTTCCATACGCACGATGATAGGGAGGATCCGCCCTTTGTAAGATCCTCGACCTCAGCATTGTACGGACAAGGGACCGGCTTGTTCGCTTGCTTACCGACTCGCATCCGTCCCGTGTTCTTCTCGAAACCTGTCGTTCTGGTTTTTGAAGACCGTGCGAAGGGTTATCGGGGATTTGACAGGTGTGCTAGAATAATCGGCTGGTATTGCTATGTTGGAAGGGACGTATATGTCTGGGCATTCAAAGTGGGCTACAACGAAACATCGCAAGGCAGCGCAGGATGCGAAGCGCTCGGCCTTGTTCTCCAAGCTGTCGCGCAACATCACGGTGGCTGCGAAAGAGGGCGGCGACCCGAATCCCGACAACAACGCATCGCTTGCGGCCGCCATCGAAAAGGCCAAGGGCTACTCCCTGCCGAAAGATAAGATCAAAGTCGCCATCGACAAGGCGTTCGGCTCCGGCAAGGACTCCGCTAACTACGAGACCGTCGTGTACGAGGGCTACGGTCCGGCCGGCGTCGCCGTGCTGTGCGAGGCTCTGACCGACAACCGCAACCGCACCGCCGCCGACGTGCGCGCGGCCTTCAGCCATGCGGGCGGCAACCTGGGCACGTCCGGCTCCGTTGCGTTCCAGTTCGAGCGCAAAGGCCAGATCATGGTTCCCAAAGAGGTCGAGACCGGCGACAAGAAGAACCCCGTGAAGCCGAACGGCGCCGCTGCCGACGAGGAAGAGTTCATGCTCGCTGTGGCCGAGGCCGGCGGCGACGATTACGAGGACGCCGAGGACGAGTGGATCGTCTACACGTCGCCCACCGATCTCATGGCCGTGAAGAAGGCGCTCGAGGAAGCCGACGTCGTCACGAAGGGCGCCGAAATGACCATGGTGCCCACTACGCCCGCGACGGTGAGCGTGTCCGATGCGAAGAAGGTCATGCGCCTTGTCGACCGCCTCGAAGAGCTGGAAGACCTCCAGAACGTCTACCACGTCATGGATATCACTGACGAGATTGCAGAAGCTCTGGACGAATAGGCTCTCTCGAAACCAAGCGAACGCGAAGCCGCCGCAAGCACGAAGCTTGCGGCGGCTTTCTCATGCGGGGTTGGACGAAGGGCGTAAGCGCCGGAGCGTCCGGTATCGCCGACGCCTTGTCGCTCGAAAGCCGCGTTTTCGGCCTCGATTCCCCCCACAACGGCGCGGCATGCGACCGTGGGCTCCGAGTCTCGCCTGCCCAGCCTGCGGTCTCCCGTTCTTCGCTGCCGCCGTTGTGTATAATAGCTGGTTGCTTGCTTGATTATCAATTGCCGCGCTTTTCGCGCGAAGGGGATTCAGGATTACGGATATGCTAGAAGCACTCGCTCGTCTTTTCTCGTACATCGTTCAGCCTTGCTACGATCTGACAGGAAGCTGGTGGATGGCTATTTTGCTGTTCACCGTGATCATCAAGATCGTTCTCATGCCGCTGTCGCTTTGGTGCCAGTGGAACAGCATCGTCATGGTCAAGATCATGCCGGAGCTCAACCGCATCAAAGTGAAGTACTTCGGCGACGCCGAAGCCATCGGCGAGAAGCAGACCTTGCTGAACAAGAAGCACCACTATCATCCTCTGCTGTCGCTCATTCCGTTGGCGGCGCAGATTCTCGTGCTGTTCGGGCTGGTGGAAGTGATTCACGGCATCACCGACCACGGCGCTCCGGGAACCGAGTTCTTGGGCATGGTGCCGATTGAAGACGGAGGGCTTTCTTGGATCATGCCGCTTCTGGCCGGTTTGTCCGCGGTGGTGATGGGCTTCGCGCAGAACAGGATCAACCCGCTGCAGCGCGAGCAGTCGAAGATGGAGAAGAACACCACCAACGGGCTGTCCATCGTGTTGTCCCTCGTCCTGGGCGTGTACGTGGCCGCCGGCATGGCCTTCTACTGGATATGCTCGAACCTGATGGCCATCGTGGTGCAGGCCCTGTGCAACCTGATCATGCGGCCAGCGAAGTATATCGACTATGCCGAACTCGCTGCAAGTCGTGTGGAGCTGGACGAGCTCAACGCTTTCACGGCGCGTAAAACGCCTTGGTACAAGCGCGATCCGCTGGCGAAGCGCGAGAAGGAGGACTACAAGCGCTTCATGAGCGTGGTCGGCAAGCATATCGTGTTCTACTCCGAGCGCAGCGGCTTCTACAAGTACTTCCAGGGCGCCGTCGAATGGCTGCTGGCGAACTCCGATGCGTGCGTTCACTACGTTACCAGCGATCCCAACGACCAGGTGTTCAAGCTGCATGAGGCAAATCCCCGCCTCATGCCGTACTACATCGGCGACAAGCGCCTGATCACGCTCATGATGAAGCTCGATTGCGACGTTGCCGTGATGACGCTGGACGATCTGGAGAATTTCTACATCAAGCGTTCGTATATTCGCAAAGACATCGAGTACGTGTACGCGTTCCATCATATGACGTCCACGCACTTGGTGTGCACGAAGGAGGCTTTCGACCACTACGACACCGTTCTGTGCGTGGGCCCGCATCAGAAGGCGGAGCTCGAACGCGCCGGGGAGATGCGGGATATCCCTCGTCGCAATCTCGTGGAATGCGGCTACGACCTGCTCGATCGGCAGATCGCGGCCTACGAGTCGCGCAAGGCCGCGAAAGCTGCCGAGGGCGCCGGGTCGCGTCGTCCCGTCGTGCTCGTCGCTCCGTCGTGGCAGGAGGACTGCCTGCTCGACCTGTGCGCCGACGAGGTGCTCGAGCCCTTGCTGGGACGCGGGTTCAGCGTGATCGTGCGTCCGCATCCCGAGTACACCAAGCGCTATCACGCCCGGTGGGAGTCGCTGCAGCAGCGCTACGCGTCGTGGTCGCGCGACGACATCTACTTCGAGCAGGACTTCAGCACGTCCGATTCGGTCTACGATGCCGACGTGCTGGTCACCGACTGGTCCTCCATCGCCTGCGAGTTCTCCTTCACCACGATGAAGCCGTGCGTGTTCGTGGACACGCCCATGAAGGTGACCAACCCCGATTGGGAAGAGCTGGGCATCGAGCCCGCCGATCTGGCCATCCGCAATCAAATCGGCGCGTCGCTGGCCATGGAGGAGCTGCCGCGGTTGGGCGATGTCGTGGAGGACATGGTTGCCCGCCCCGAAGCCTGGCGGAACCGTATCGAGGAGGTGCGTTCGCGCATGATCTACCATAAGGGTCGCGGGGGCGAGATCGCCGGCGCATATCTGCTTGACCGCATGCTGGCGAAGCAGGGCGACCGGGCCGTCGAGGCGTCCGGAGCATCCCGGCTGGATAGGGCTGGCGTAGCCGGCTGGATCGACGAGGAGGTGCGTCATGCGGGATAGCAGCCTGCCGCGCTTCGCTGCGCGCATCGGCCTTGCGGCGTCCGACGTCGCGTTCCCCCTTGTCATCGCTCTGGTTTTGACGCTGGGTTTCGCCTCGCCGGCCTACGCCTACGTCGACCCTTCGGTCATGACCTACACCATACAGGCGCTGGCGGGCGTCGCGGTGGCGCTTTCGGCTGTGCTCGGCGTCGTTTGGCGCCGCATGCGCAGACATCTTCTGCATATTCTGCGCATCGACGAGAACGAGGGAAAACAGGTTGAAGGCGCGGTGCACGCGCTCGATCCGCTTGCGTCCGATTACCGAGACCGCCTCGATAGGGCGGAATCGGAAGCGCGCAGAATGAAGGCCGAGCAATCGTCGAGCAAGCCTGAGACGCTGTGCTGGCGTGCGCGCTTCCTGTTCTCGCTGGCGGCTTCGCTGATGCTGGTCTACACGTTCGCGGTGGTGGCTCCGCTGGAAATCGTCGCCAGCAGCGTGAACAGCCTGCTCTTCACGGTGACGGACGTCTGGGTTCCCTTCGCCGTCTTCGGGCTCGCGGGCACTGTCGTGCTGGCCTTGGCGTTGTCGCTGTTGCGGGGAAGGGCGTTCAACGTGTGCTTCGCGGTCGTGGCGGCCGTGGGCGTAGCCGGCTTCGTGCAGGCCCTGTTCCTGAACGGATCTCTTCCCGCAGCCGACGGCACGCAGGTGGTTTGGGACGACTACACCACGGCCACCGTGGTGAGCGCCGCCGTGTGGATCGTCCTCATCGGGTCGGCGGTGTTCCTGTCGCTGAGGAAGTCGCTGGCGTTCAAGGGCGCGGCCGCCGCGCTGTGCCTGGTGGGCGTCGTCGCGCAATCGGTGAGCCTGGGAGTCCTGCTCACCGCGCCGGCGCCCGACGGCTTGCCCCCTGTCGCCGCGAGGCATTCCGTCACTACCGACGGAGTCTCGGAGGTTTCGTCGAACGGCAACATCATCATGTTCGTGCTGGATACGTACGACACGCTGTATTTGGAGGAGGGTCTGGAGGAGGGGCCCGGCTGCCTCGACGAGTTCACCGGGTTCACCTGGTTCGACAACTCCACCGGCTCGATGATCCCCACGCGCTACGCCATGGCCTCGATGCTGACGGGGCAGTCCCTCGACGAAGGCGATGAGGGCTTCTCCACGTCGTTGATCATCGACTGGTACGAGCAGCACGGCCTGATCGACGACATCAACGCGCAGGGGTACGAGACGCGCCTGTACGCCACCGACATCAACGATGCCATCGGCTCCCTGTCCGAGCGGGTGGAGAACATCAAGCTTCGCGAGAACCAGCTGGACTACCCGTCGGCGGTTGCGATGCTGGTGAAGTGTTCGCTGTACCGCGGTCTGCCCTGGGCGCTGAAGCCGCCGTTCTGGTTCTACACCGACGAGGTGAACAGCGCTGCGTTGGGCAGCGGTGCCGAGAGCGCCGTGAACGCGCTGTGGACCATGAACGACGCGCGATACTACGCAACCCTCAAAGAGCAGGGGCTGAGCGCTGCCGACCTGGGCGAGAAGGGGAGCTTCCGCGTCATTCACCTGGCGGGCCCCCATCCGCCGTACACGCTGAACCGCAACGCCGAGACGGTGGAGGACGGAACCGGCGCCATCGAGCAAGGCCTCGGATCTCTCCACATCGTGAGCGCGTACCTGGAGGAGCTCAAGCGGTTGGGCTTGTACGACGAGGCCACCATCGTGGTGACCGCCGACCATGGCGAGTGGTACATCGCCGAAGACATAGTGCGTGCGACCAGCCCTATCATGCTGGTGAAGCCCTCGACGCAGCCGGGCGGCTCGGACGAGCCCGTGAAGCGCTCTTCGGTGCCGACGGGACACGTCGATCTCGCGGCGACGCTGCTCGAGGCCGCCGGGGGCGATGCCTCCGCGTACGGCGGGATGAGCGTGTTCGACGTGCCCGACGCCCCGCGCCCCCGCTACTACAACGCCTCGTCGGTGGTGGGTCCCGAGCACGTGTACACGTCTATCATCCAGTGGGAGATCGACGGCGATGCGATGAACTGGGACGATTGGCGCGAAACGGGAGTGAGATGGCCCATCGGCTGATCGGCGACGATGGCTGCGAGGTGCAGGGATGATTGTCGCTTTCGCAGATCTTTCGAGCTGGTGAACGCGAAGCCGCCGCAAGCACGAAGCTTGCGGCGGCTTTCTCATGCGGGAGACTGGTTACCCCTCGTACACGATATCGCCGTTCGAGACGGTGCAGACCACCTTCGCCTCCGAGATCTGCTTGGGGTCGACGTCGAGGATGTTGCGATCGATCACGACGAGGTCTGCCTTCTTGCCTGTTTCGATTGTGCCCACGATGTCGTCCATGAAGTTCTCGTACGCCACGTTCTTCGTGTACATCTCGAGCATCTGGTAGGCGGTCAGTCCTTGCTCCTTCCACCGGTAGTGGTCTTCGTCCTCTTCGACGGGGAAGGGGCTGTTGCGCGTGATGCCCACTTCGATTTCAAGCAGGGGATCGTAGGCGGTCACGGCTCCGTCGCTGCCGCCGCTGATGAGGCAGCCTGCTTCCAGCATGTCCTTAGCCGGGTACATGGCGAACGCGCGCTCCTTGCCGATAAATGCGGCTTCCAGTTGACACAGAGGGTCGTTGTACATCCACAGGAACTGCAGGTTGCTGATCGCTTTGAGATCCGCGCAGCGTTTGATGTCCTCGGGAGTGATGGCGCATACGTGCACCATCGTGTGACGCGCGTCACGCTTGCCGTTCGCCGCTTCGGCGCGCTCGTAGGCGTCGAGCGAGGCGCGCACGGCTCCGTCGCCGATGGCGTGAATATGCGCCTGGTACCCGTTCTTGTCGAGATCGGCTACCACCTGGTCGAGCTCTTCTGTGGACCAGTCGCTTGTGGCGGTCCAGCCTTCTCCCTTGCCGGCTGCGGGCAGGTACGGCTCCAGCATAACGGCCGTTGCGCCTTCGGTCACGCCGTCGTAGACGATCTTCACCGTGCCGGTTTGGAACATGTCGGAATCGTAGGCGGCTACGGCATCGAGCTTCTTCTTGATGCCTTCGTAGCCCATGCCCGGCTGTCCCCACACGAGGAAGCGCTGGCGCAGATGCAGATCGCCCCGTGCGTCCATGTTGTGGAGCGCCTCGGCGTGGATGAGCTCGATGCCCGACAGGTTGATGTTCGTGAGGCCGGTGATGCCCAGCGAATGACAGTACTCCTGGAACGCTTCGTAGGCTTTCGCCATGTTCTCGGTCGAGTAGGGAACTTCGATCTTGGACGTGACAAGGCCTTTCGCTGCGTCGGTCAGCAGACCGCTTGGCTGGCCAGCGGCGTTGTGCACGATGGAGCCTCCGTCGGGGTCGGGCGTGTCGGCCGTGATTCCGGCGATTTCCAGCGCCTTGCTGTTCACCCAATAGGAATGGTGCGATACGTCGCGGATCATGATGGGCTTGTCGGAGCAGATGGCGTCGAGGTCCTCTTTCTGCGGGCCCGGGTTCGATCCGTCGGGTTGCAGATAGGCGTTCTGCATGAACGGTCCGCCGTAGTACACTTCGTCGTCGGGATGCGCTTCCACGAACTCGCGGATGATGCGCAGATACTCCTCGTTGTCCATGGTGCCTTCGGGGATGGCGATTTGGAACAGTTCTTCGTAATAAGGCTGTGGGCCGTGCAGGTGGCCGTCCATGAAGCCCGGGCACAAGAACTTGCCGCCGAGGTCGATGACCTTGGTCGCGTCGCCTACGAACGCCTCGATGCCGGCATCGTCTCCTACGTACACGATGTCGCCGCCGCGCACGGCGACGGCCTGCGCTACGTCTCCTTCGTTTACGAGCGTCTGCACGTGGCCGTTCTTGAATACGAGGTCGGCCGCCTTGCCGGTTGCCTGCGCTTCGGCTTCGATGCTCGTGTCCGCCGCCCCTTCTTCTGCGGGCGCGCTGCATCCGAACGGTCCTCCCAGCAGCATCCCTGCTGCAAGCACCGATGCTCCCGCTACGAACGAACGGCGCGTGAGCGCGCTTTGCCGTCCCAGTCCCTGGTTCGTGCTATGCGTCATGACGATCCCTTCCTTCCCTTGTTCGACGATACGCTTGCCGGATCCCTTGTGCCGACGGCACCTTGCCCGACGTTATGGCCGAAGGGGGCCTGCGACAATCAACGCGAAGATGGATGCCTGCTCGAAAGAGGGTTTATTTTTCTCTACCTTGTAGCAAACATGCTGGTGGAGGGCGAGGGTGCTTGTTTTGCGGAAGGGCGCGCTCCCGAGCGGGAATTCGCGCGTGCTATAATCCGCCGCAGGGGAAAGGGGTGCGATGGTTTACTTGCTGTTCTTCTACGATATGGGTATGACCATGGCGAACGCGGCGCTCTGTATCGTGTTCGCTGCGTTGTTCGTGCGGAACAGAAGCCCTCTCCATCTTTGGCTCGCTATCTTGTTCGGATTGTGCACGGCTGACATCGTGCTCATGTACCTGTTCGATTTCGTGCCCGATTTCCAGCTGCTGTTCAGCGCTTTTCCCGGATCGTCGCCGTTTTTGTACGGTTACCTGCATCTCGGTATTCTGCTGACGTTCAGGTTCATTGCGGGCTTTATCTTCGACCAGCCGCCGGCGGCGCGGGAAAGTGCGTTGTGGATTTTATGTTGCACGTATCTCGCGGTTGCCGGGTCGTTGTCGGAAGCCGTGGTAGAGGAATTCGCCGAGAACTTGTGCATCGGCGTGCTGCAGCTTTATATCATGGGCATCGGTATTCGAGGGTTGCGCAAGGGCGATGTAGGGGGTCGCGTGCTGGACTCGAAGGCCGTCGTTGCGCTCGTGGCGTCGTTCGCGTTTTGCTCGGTTGGTTATTTGGCGTGGTCGATAGGCTCGTTCGCGGCTGGATGGGAGAGCCCGCGCAACGTGTTCGTCGAATTGTCTGGTGGAATTAATTTCGTGTTCGCCTGTCTTTACCTGGTTGCGTACGCCCGCAAACTCCGCGAGGCATCGGTTCCAGCCGTGGTGCCTTTTGTTGCCAAGCGCTACGATCTCACCAAGCGCGAGGAGGAGATGCTTGAAATGCTGGTGGAGGGGTTGAGCAACCAGCAGATCAGCTCGCAGGCGTACATCTCGGTCGGAACGGTGAAAACGCACGCGCACAACATCTACGCGAAATTGGGCATTAAGGGGCGTGCGGATCTGCCCGCGTTTCTCGAATGCGAGCTCGCCGCCTCCCTTGATCATCGGAGTTGATCGCGCCGCGCCGCTTCCGTCGTCGGCCTCTGACGAGGGTGTGAAAAAAGCGCGTCTTCCGCGGGTTGTTCCCGAGCTTTGTGCTAGGATGGTAACGAACAAACGTTTGCAACTGAGGCAAACCCTCGGCATGACGACGAAAAGGAACCGATGACGCGCATCGAACGAACCATCTTGGGGATCGATCCCGGCCTGGCCAACACCGGCTGGGGCATCGTGGAGCAGCGCGGGCCGCGCCTGGCGTGCACGGCGTACGGGTGCGTGTCCACGCCGAAGGAGCTGCCGCTGGCTCAGCGTCTGCGGAAGATCCACGAGCAGATGGCTGCGGTCATCGCGCGGTTCCGGCCGACGTGCGCGGGAATCGAGACCGTGTGGTTCGGCGTGAACGTGCAAAGCGCGTTCGCCACGGGGCAGGCGCGGGGCGCTGCGCTCGTGGCATGCGCCGAATGCGACCTCGAGGTGCTGGAATTCTCGCCCAGCCAGATCAAGCTGGCGGTGGTGGGAACCGGCTCGGCCGAGAAGGACCAGGTGCAGTACATGGTGCGCCAGCTGCTTGCCCTCGAGGACGTCCCGCGACCCGACCATGCCGCCGACGCGTTGGCCGCCGCCATCTGCTATACCACTCATGAGGGTTTCGCGCGCCGCACGGGCGCGGCATGCATGGCGTACGACGCGCCCGTTTGCAACGTACCCGTCGGAAAGGACAGGCTATGATCGCGTTTCTCAAGGGGACGCTGGCGGGGAAGACCGCCACGACCGCCTACATCGAAGTGAACGGCGTGGGCTATGCCGTGGGCATGTCCCAGGCCAGCCTGTCGAAGCTGCCCGAAGCGGGGGCACCGGTTGAGGTGCACACGTTCTTGCAGGTGCGCGACGATGCGCTGGCGCTGTACGGATTTCTCGCGCTGGAGGAGAAGGCTCTGTTCGAGCGGCTCATCGGCGTGGGCGGCGTGGGGCCGAAGGTGGCGCTTGCCGCGCTGTCGGCGTTCTCGCCCGCGGGTCTTGTGGCCGCCGTGCAGGCGCAGGACGTGGCGGCGGTGCAGCGCATTCCCGGCGTGGGGAAGAAGACGGCCTCGCGCATCATCCTGGAGCTGAAGGGCTCGTTCGACGAGGGGCTGGCAAGCCTGTTCGACGGGGCGGCGCCCGCAGCGGCGTCGGCTGCGAATCTTGCCGGCACGCGCGAGGCGCTGCTGTCGATGGGCTTCACGTCCGAAGAGGCCGACGTCGCCCTCAAGGGCGCCCCCGAAGGCGCGTCCGAGGGCGTGCTGCTACAATATGCGCTGAAGCGATTAGGTTCCGCCGGTCTGCCGACCGGCGGAACGGCTTGACGCTGCGGCTTTCCGCAGCACCCGATCTTGGCGCTCCAAGCCCTCCTCGCGTACGAAGTACGCTTCGTCGGGCTTTCACGTCAATCTCGGGCACCGCGAAAAGCCTCGCTGACATTGTCGGACCGGCGAGGGGGACAATGTTAGACTGGCGAGAAAGATGAAAAGGCGGCTATGGCTGACAACGGCATTCAAATAGAAGGGCTCGTGTTCGAGGCGGGCGCCGGAGCGGGGCGGGATGGCGGCTCGTCGCCCGTCGACGCACGCTCGCGCGCGGTGGCGCCGACGCTCACCGAGGACGATCTCGCGCTCGATCGCAGTCTGCGCCCTAAGCGCCTGGGCGACTACCTGGGGCAGACGAAGATCAAGGAGTCGCTCGCCATCCTCATCGAGGCGGCTCAGGCGCGCGGCGACGTGGTGGATCATATCTTGTTCTCAGGACCTCCGGGCCTCGGCAAGACCACGCTTGCGACGGTCGTCGCCAACGAGCTGGGCGCGAACATCAAGACGACGAGCGGCCCCGCCATCGAGCGCACGGGCGATCTGGCGGCCATCCTCACGAACCTCGAGGAGGGCGATGTCCTGTTCATCGACGAGATCCATCGCCTGAACCGCATGGTCGAAGAGGTGCTGTACCCTGCGCTCGAGGACTTCGCCCTCGACATCGTGGTGGGGAAGGGCCCGGCGGCACGCTCCATTCGCCTCGACCTGCCGCGCTTCACCCTGGTCGGCGCCACCACGCGAACGGGCCTGCTCACCGGTCCTTTGCGCGACCGCTTCGGCATCGTGTTCCGCCTGCAGTACTACTCGCCCGAGGAGCTGGCCTCCATCGTGCGCCGTTCCGCCTCCATCCTGGACGTCGCAATCGAGGAGGACGGGGCGCTGGAGATCGCGCGCCGTAGCCGCGGCACCCCGCGTCTGGCGAACCGCCTGCTCAAGCGCGTGCGCGATTGGGCGCAGGTGCGCGGGGACGGCATCATCGACGAGGACGTGGCCGCCCAAGCGCTCAGCTTCTTCGAAGTCGACGCGTTGGGCTTGGACATGATGGACAACCGCATCCTCGAGCTTCTGGCCGTGCAGTTCGGCGGCCGCCCCGTGGGGCTGACCACGCTGGCGTCCGCCCTGTCGGAGGACACCGACACGCTGGAAGACGTCTACGAGCCTTACCTCATGCAGCAGGGCCTGCTGGTGCGCACGCCGAAGGGCCGCATCTGCACCGAGCGGGCCTACGACCATCTGGGGATTCCGGTTCCGCCGTTCTCGTGATCACGACCGTCCGGGGCGTCCCGGGCTTACGAAGGGAGCTTCCATGCTCGAACAGGATTACCTGATGCGCATCCTCCTGCAATTCGCGGAGGCCATCCGCCGCAGCTGGGCGCGATCGGTGGAGGATCGCGATCCGCGCGATGCCGCCAACATGCTGGAGCGCGCCATAGGCGACGCCACCGACATCGACGGCGCCACGCTGCTGTCGCTGTCGCCCGAGTCGATAGCCAGCGTCATGCAGGTGTCGGGCGTCGACCCGCGCGTGTCCGAGTACATCGCCCGGAGCCTGCTTCTGGCCTCGGGTTATCTGGCAGAGGCGGGCGAGGGCGATCTGTCCGCCCTGCGCGCCGAGCAGGCTCGCGCCTTGGCCGAGGCGTACGATCTCGATCTGCCCGACACGCCCGAAGAGCTAGCCACCCTTTTGGATGAGGCCGATGCCGCGCTGGCGAAAGACGCCGAGTCCACCATGGACGTGCTAGGCTACGGCACCGAGCCCGTCATCCCGGCGAACACGATCGAGGCGCCCCTCGATTCCGACCGGTAGGAGCCCGCTCGATCAACGGATCGGTAAAATACGGGCGAAAAAGAGAATCCCGAGCTTTTTTGTTGCCGCATAGCGTATAGTAAGCATGTGCCCTCGAGGTGAGGGCGAGTGTTGCGGCCATGCAGCACACAGTGTTACCTCCTCGGGGACGAGGAGAGGAAAGAGGATTTAAAATGGCGGAAGGTACTGTTAAGTGGTTCAACCCGGAAAAGGGCTACGGCTTCATCTCTCAGAAGGATGGCGAAGACCTCTTCGTGCATTTCTCTGAGATCAAGATGGACGGCTTCAAGACGCTTGACGAAGGTGCTGCGGTGCAGTTCGACGTCACGACCGGTCAGAACGGCAAGCTTCAGGCAAGCAACGTGACGAAGGCATAAGCAGACTAACATATAGAATGCTGAAATGACCCCGCAAAGTGCGGGGTCATTTTTTTAATGCGTATCGGTTCGGCAGTGTCTCTTTGCGGGGCTTGGGTCGCGGGCCGATGAGCCGAAAACCCTCTTTTAGGCGTAAAAATGCGTAAACTCCGTCCCGAGGGTTGCCAGCCTTGCGGCGTTCGCGACGCTGTTGATTTTGCGATGCCTCAGTGCTGCGATGATAATGCGGTTCTCTTTGGTGAGATGTTCGACGTTCGGATGGTGTGCCATGCGGTGTAGCAGTTAAAAGCAGCGCGCTACGCCGGCCGACTCCGTCTTCTAAGACGAAGGAGGCGAGGCCGGCTTACTGCTATCGACGCGAACCCGGACGTGTCGAAAGTATACTGATTATGGTGCGAACTCGGTTGGGGCCTTTGATCCTCGGGCTCTCACGCCGGCACGCTGCCCGATTCACTCTTATCCAGGCTGACTGACTTTTGGGTATTGGATTTTGCGTCTTCGTTGCGTCGCAAGTTGTTTGGCATGCTGTGGGCGGGGGGCGGAGGGTCTGAATGTTTCACGTGAAAACATTCGTACGTGTCGAATCGAAGTCATGATGGGGCTGATCCGTTCCCGTTGAGTAGGCGGGAGCAGCAAAGGAGTCGAGCGCTTTACGAGACGGGCTTGCGGGTTCGTGTGAAACCCCAGAGACCATAGAGTTTCTTGCTATTTGATAGTTAATATGTATCATTTAAGAAATAATTACCAAAAAGGTATTAACAAAACGCGTGCATGGTGCTTAAATAAAAGAAAAGAGGGTATCGGGAAAACGGTCGACGGTCGGAAATAGCGAGGGAGTGCGCTTTTCACGCATCGTTCGGTCGACAATCGACAAGCAACACATATGCACAGCACGCTCACACGCCATATAGGGCGCTGCGTCTGCATAACGGGGGAGCACATGACTACGATTTCGCATCGCAAACTTTGTCGCGGGGGGGGGCTCACTAGTCTGCTAATTGCAGCAGCGGCGGTGCTTCTGGTTGCGTTTGCGGGCGTGCGCCTCGTAGGACTGACCCCGTACGCCGTTCTCTCGGGCAGCATGGAGCCCGAATATCCCGTTGGCTCGCTGGTGTACGTCAAAGCGGTCGATCCGCTTGACGTCGAAGTGGGCGACGCCATCACGTTCAGCCTGCCCTCGGGCACGCTGGTGACCCATCAGGTGTATCAGATCGATGCCGAATCCCGTGCGTTCCGCACGCAGGGCATCGCCAACATCGCCAGCGACGGGTCCATTTCCCCCGACGCCGCGCCGGTGCCGTACGAGAACCTCGTGGGCAAACCCGTGGCGTGCATCCCGTATCTGGGCTACATCAACAAATTCCTCACTTCTCCGCTGGGTCTTGTGATTGCAGGGACGGCTATCGCCGTTTTCATCATAGCATCGATTGCTGCCGGGAAGCTTGCCGCCCTCGATAGCGGCCAAGCGGCATCGCACCGAGGGGGTGGTGGCAAGCACAGCCGATGCGCCTGAGCATTGAGCGACAGCGTGCGCCCCTGCAAGCGGACGCAAGAAACGAACGAGAGAGAGGAGCGCTTCATGGAAGCGGAAGTAAAACGTAGAAAGCGCCGTGTGGTGTTGGTTGCCCTGGCGGCCTGTTTGGTGGTGGCCGGCATCGGCGGAACCCTAGCCTGGTTCAGCGCGCAAAGCAGTCTGACGAACACGTTCAAGGTGGGCAACATCACCGATCCGACGACGAAGCCGGATAAGCCCTCTGAAAACCTTCCCAGTGACACAACGAAGGTGAGCGGGAATATCTATGAGCCCAGCTGGGTTGACCAGTCTGCGATCGCTCCGGGTGCGAGCGTGGCTAAGGATCCGTACGTGGGCATCGGCAAGGACAGCGAGTCTGCCTATGTGTACGTGTACGTGAAGAACAATCTGCCGGAAGGTGCATACTTCACGATCGAGCAGGGTTGGGAAGCGGTTGAAGCAACTTTGGTTTCGGGATCGCAAGACCAGTACACGGGCGGTCTGTTCGCCTATGCCTCCAACTACCAGAATGGAGCTGGTCTCACCGAGCTTAAACCGACTGGTACCCCTGCTGCCGATGCTTGGACGAAAAACCCCCTGTTCAAAAGCATTATGACGAGCGATACGTTTGTGGCGAACGACACCAACAAAACGGTTGAGGTGTATGCATATGTTGCAGCCAAATCGAACAACAGCGAGTCTACGACCGATCTCGACGCTGCTGCCGATGCTTGGGCGGCTGAGATCAAAATGAAGCAGTAGCTTCCAGCGTCGCAACTTGCGCATGCTCAGCCTTTGAGCTGCCCTTTGCCCATCCCGGCGCTCCCTCGGGCGCCGGGATGGGCGCATCCGCACCCGTTTACCCAAGGACCTGGATCCCTATGACTGAACACGCACATCACAACATCGCCAGCGCCGCATCGCCCGACGATGCCGCGCGCGAGGCTGCGCCGCCCGACGAGCTCCGCTCGAGCTCGACCGGCCAGCCCTCTGCACCGGAGGCCCGTGCGAAGGCCTCCCGCGCGCAGCGCTTCGCCGCGGTCGCTGCGGCGCTGACGCTGTTGTTCGCTGCCGCGGTTTTGGCGACCCAGGCGTTCAACGTCGAGCTGTTCGACGCGCATCACCCCTTCTCGTTCGGCGCGCCCGACATCGAGGTGGTCGAAACCATGTTGGACGCCTCGGGAAACGAGGTTCCGGCGCTTGTGGACGACCGTATCAACCCCGGCTCCGGCGCCGTGAGCCGCATCGTGCGTGTGCAGAACCTCGGCACGCATCCGATGTTCGTGCGCGTGATGCTGAGCGTGGAAGGCGTGCGGCCCAACGGCGACGCGCTGTCGCTCGACCACGCCGTGACGTACGACTTCGGCGACGCGTCCGCGTGGCAGCGGGGGCAGGACGGCCGGTACTACCTGGCCGTCGCGCTGGAACCCGACCAAACCACGCCCGTGCTGATCGACTCGTTCGAGGTGGAGGCGGGCGCGCTGGCCGGCATCGATCAGCTGAAGCTGGTGATCAAGGCCGACGGCGTGCAAAGCGAGCACAACGCAACCAGTTCCCTGACTGCTGAAGGATGGCCGGCATGATGAATACTCGGGTTTCGATATGGCGGAATGCGCTGCGCATGCTGCTGGCGCTTGCTTTGGCCGCGACGGCGGTGCCCTTCGTCGCACCCGACAAGGCGCATGCCGAACAGGCCGCCGATGGGGCGTATCATATTTCCACCGCAGCCGATTTGCTGTACACGGTCAGCTTGACGCGTGCGGCCATCGGTCAGAGTGTCGATATCGTTCTGGACAACGATCTGACTTTGACCGAAGCCGACCTTACGGTTGCGAAGCAGTACGGCGGCTTGATCTTCGGCACCATCGACTTGCCGTTCAAGGGCACGTTCGACGGTCAGGGTCACACCATCAAGGGCTTGAAGTACGACCGCGAATTGTTCACCCCGAAGGCGAACACCGGCCTGTTCGCCAGCACCGACGGCGCCATCATCAAGAACCTCACGTTGGAGGACGCCTATATCGGCGCAGACTTCCGCGGCGGCGTGTTGGTGGGCCGCGCGGACAACACGCGCATCGAGAACGTCACCCTCATCAACTGCACATCCAGCATCACGCCCGCCAACAACGCCGTCAGCCTGATCACCAACGCCGGCGTGCTGGGCGGCATCCTCGCCGGCGAGACGAACGGAGGCGTCATCTACAACTGCGAGGTGCGCGGCGGCAGGTGCGTGTCGAACTCGACGTCCGCCGTCGCCGCGCTGGGCGGCGAAGGGCTGTACATGGGCGCGTTGGTAGGTGCAGCAAGCGGAACCGTCATCGAGTATTCGCGTGTGACGCCGATTCGCGAGGTTGCGGCCGATGGCACCGTGACCTACCAGCATGCAAGCGTCAAGAACAGCTACGACAAGGCGGTGGGCGCCCTGGGCGGCTTCACCGTGTACGCGGGCGGCGTGACGGGGCAGCTTTCGAACGGCGCCCAGATGATCGACTGCTTCTCTACGGCGGACTGCTACGCCTACTGCGGCACGTACGTGAGCGTCGGCGCGGGCGCCACGGTGAGCGTCGGCGGCCTGACGGCGTCGGCGTACGACAACAACTGCAGCATCGAGCGCTCCCATTACGCCGGCAACCTGAGCTCGAAGCAGTACAACGCGCTGATCGTCATTCCCATCATCGAGTACAACGTGTATTTGGCCGGCCTCGCAAGGCGGGCCGATGGCCTGTCGGTAAGCGAGTCGTACTTCAAGCCTTCTGCAAGCGCAGAGGAGGGTACGAACAAGAAGATCCCCGCGTTGAATGACGCCGCGACGGGGCCGTCGTTCGGGCCGTTGGACGATAACGTGTACGTCGACCGCGACTTCTGGGAGGGGTGCGGCTACGACTTCGCAGGCGGCATCGAGCGCAGCAGCGTGTATTCTGCCAGTCATATCAACAAGTGGGTCATGGACTACGACCTGGGCATTCCCGTGCATGGGTCGTCCATCAAGGCGACGTTCGACTTCCCGGGCGCGGCCAGCGTGAGCATCGGGACGACCGGGCTTTCGCCGACGCAGGCGCAGACGACCGACAACGCTTGGAAGTTCGCCGTGCAGGGCGTTCTTGCCGCGGACAATGCGGTGGAGCTGAGCGCGACGACGACCGATGCACCTATGGCGAACGGGACGAATGGCTACCGCTTCGTGGGATGGTGTCGCGAGCCCAGCGTCACGGTGAACGAGGTGGCCGAAGACCCCGCGTACTTCGAGCCGATGGTGACGGGCGATTGGGTGTCGGACAGTCCGGTGTACGAGGCTTCGAACGCCGATCCTGCTAACAGGCAATTCGAGGACAACGACCTGTTCATCGCGCATTACCAAGCGCAGGTGCTGTTCCACGACGTGGACGGCAACGTGATCAACAAAGGTACCGGCGCGGCGGATCCGAATACCGATGACGACTGGTACGACTACTTCGACCCGCTGCCGTCGCCGAGTCCGGCGAAGCCCTCCGAAAGCTCGACCTTCGTCGGCTGGACGACGACAAAGAACTCGGCAGGCGGCGGTGGCTACAATGGCATAACATCCACAGAGCTCGTTGCGATCGTCAACAACGGGGCGTTGTACAAAGCGAGTGATCCGGTAACTAAGCCTATGGATCTGTATCCCATCTACATAGATTATTCGGTGAACATCCTCACCGAAATCGAGGGTTATAGCGCCGATGCAGATAAGACGGTGCGCAGCAGCGTGGGCTCGACGCATGTGGAGAAGGTGACGAACACTGACGGAATCACGTCGTATCGTGTGTTTGTGAAAGATGCCACCGGCAATGATCTGAGTGTCGACGGGGCGCTTCCCGACGGCTATCGGTTCCTGGGGTGGTACAAGAACGTGGACGGCGTTGAGGTGCGCGTGAGCTCCGACCCCAGCTACACCATCCCCGCCGACACCGACCTCACCCAACAGCAAACCTACATAGCCCGCTTCGAGTACCGGGTTGATTACTACGTTGCATCAGATGCGCAAGATGCTAACGAATTCAAGAATCCCACGCTTCATGCTGAGAGATGGCAGCGGTACGAAAGCGCTTTCGTGGAATTGCCTCCACCCGCTTATTACAATGAAATGTTCGAGTACTGGGCATCGTACGACCCCGGTGCCAACCCAGCAATAGGAGCTAAATTTACCGGCGTGATATGTAATCCTGAAAAGGTTGCTTCGAAGATGACGTTCGGCGGTGTATCGACTGACTATGCAATTGGGGTTGGTATCGACTTTCCTGGGGCAGGCTCCGTTGAGCTGCGTGGGGAGCCCTCGTTGACAGGGACCACGAGTGGAAGTGTCGAAGTCGAAACGAAGCCCGATTTAAGTGGGGACTACGTGTTTAGATTCTGGACAGGAGAGGGGACGAAGCTTAATCTCCAGTGGAGCGACTGGAAAGAGACGAATCGAGAAAAGACGTTTCATCCAAAGGGATCCGCTTATTCCGGTTCTCGCGCCTATTACTTTCAGGCTCACTACGCTGCAAACGTGAAGTTCGAGGGCGTGCTGAGGACCGATGGGGGTGAGTGGGCTGTTGAGCGCCGTTACGAAGAGCGGGTTCTGCTAAATCAAGACACCTCTAATGCGTACGGCTATCCGAAAGCGGGTTCGTCAACTGGGGTGTCGTTCACCTCTGCCGCTTCTCCCACGGATGCTGACATGCAGCGTGACGGGTATCGGTTCTTGGGATGGATTGACAAGTCTGCCATTGCTGCGGGCGAGATGACCCCGCAGGAATGGGGCTACGTTTTCGACGTGGCGGGCGACCAGTACTGCACCTCGCAGGCTTCCAGGGCGGTTCCCTATCTGCTGGCTGCCGATGCGGTTTGCACGCGGCCTATGGATCTGTATCCGGTGTACGTGAAGTACGACGTGACCGTCACTACGAACATCGCGCAGGCGGGCGTGCCCTCCGGCGCTGGCGTGAACATCCCGGCCGCGCCGACAGTAGCCGATGGGGGTGCGACGCCCAGCTTCAATCTGCCGTACAACACGTATACGCGCGATTCTGCCGATCCGGGCACTATCACCTTTGGACAGAACAACGCAAACGTGACTGTGAAGGACGACCAGACAATCGACCTCTCCCTGACGGCCGAAAACAACGCAACTCCTGTGGTAACGGACGGACAGGCGACGTATCTGCTGAAGTCGTGGACGATCGAGAAGACGTTCCAGGGGCAGACGCATACCGAGACGGTTCCCGTCAGCGATCCTGCCGTCGCTGGCGAAAACCCTCTGAGCTACACCATCGAGTCGGGCTCCTCGTACAAGTTCATAGCGAACTACGAGCCGCTGGTGGTGGTGTACCACGTGAACGACGGAGCTACCGAAACCGTGGTGCGCAACAACGGCCAGCAGCTGGGGAAGGGTCCCGATCCGACGTTCGACATCGCCGCCATTGATTTGACGAATGGTGGGATCCATGTGTTCGTGGGCTGGACGGCGACGCGTCCGGCGGCGGGGCAGTACGCAATCTGGAGCGAGGGCACCGCGATGGTGTCTTCGAGCACGATCGTGCATCGGTCGATGGAGCTGTGGCCGGTGTATCGCGCGGCTACGGTGAGCGTGAACTCGAACATCGACAAGGAGATTGAGGCCGCGGGCAAAAAACCCGAGAGCTACCGTTCGCTGAGCCGTTTGGACTCGATTGCTTCGGTCACCCTCGTTGCGGAGGCGAAGGACTTCCCCGGCTATCAGTTCGACCACTGGGCGACGGAGTACGACAGCACGACCGGCCAGGGTACGCCTGTGACTGACAACAACAACTTCGTGCTGAGGGGCAACAGGCCGTTCGAGAAGGACACGACGTACACGGCGGTGTACGTGAAGGTGCATGAGGTTCGCTACCACGACGCGCAGGGCAACGTGATATACACCGCCAACGTGAAGGGCAACGAGCGCACGTTCGTGCATGACGTCCTCGTTGGGACGGAGACGGCTCCCGATTCCGGCGGGGGAACGACTGCCGGCTCCGGAGGGACGACTCCGACGCAGCAGGTGCCGATCGACGTGGAGGCGTATCACAATATCGCCGTGGCCCTTGATGCTGCTGCGAACGCGGACGGGCGCGAGGCGTTCAGCAACTGGCGGTGGGACAACAACGGCACCATGGTTCCCTGGGAGCAATTCTTTGACAAGCCGATCACGACGGACATGGACTTGTACCCCGAGACTTGGCAGGTGAAGGCCACCGATGCGCAAGATGTCGCCATGACCGACCAGCTGACTTGGGCGATAGACGTGAGCGCTTTGGAAACTTCGAGCGCGCCTGCGGCGGAGGGGTCGGCCGCGACGCCGAACGCCGAGAAGCAGACCTATCCCATCCAAGCGTACTTCGGGCAGGGCAACTACTACGACCAGAAGCACCTGACGGTTCACGTGGAGAAGCGCTCCTACAAGCCTTCGAGCGAGCCGACATATCAACCGGGCAACCCGCTTCCGGCCGACCGCGATGCGTCTGCGGCGTTGGGCAAGCAGGTCGCTCTGTACGACGACAGAGCCACGGGCAACGTGTTGGCATCGCATGTCGACGCGGACGGCGGCTTCCGGGACTACCAGGAAGTGAGCACCAAGGGCACTTCGGTGTGCACGGTGGACGGCACTTCGTACACCACCCAAAACGACGGCGATGCCTTGTTCGTGTTCGGCGACATCAAGCCGCTCACCATCGTGAAGAAGACCACGGCCAAGGAGGCGGCGGGGGAGACGTTCCTGTTCACGGTGACCAACCTCAAGGACGGGTCCCTGCAGACCCGCTCGGTTTCGGTCAAGTGCCCCGACAAGCCGGACAAGGACGGGATCTACGCGGCCAGCGTGCGGTTGCAGTTGGGCCAGGGCGAATACTTCGTGAGGGAGGACAAGTCCTGGGCGTGGCGCTATGGGCAATCGTACCAGGTGAACGGCGTGACCGTCCCTTCCGGTGCCGACGGCGCGCGCGTGGTGGTCTCGCGTTCTCAGGACGGCTCGACCGTGGTGTGCGAGAACAAGCTGGAAAACGACGCGTGGCTGGATGACTCGGCTCGTGCGATCAACGAATTCGGACAGGGGGCGATCTTGTAATGGGCAGGGGAATGCATGCGAAGCCGGCTGATCGTCGGGCTGCGGCGTTCGATCTGCCGCACAAGCGCCCGGGACGCAAGCGCGCGGCGGTGGTTGCCGCGTGCCTTGCGGCCATGCTGTGCTGCGGGGGCGCGCTGGCGTGGTTCCATGCGGAGTCGGGCCTTTTCAACATGTTCAAGGCGGCGAATGTCACGCCGGGCGTGAACGAAACGTTCGACTCGCCGCACACGGTGAAGGAGAACGTGTACGCGACCAACAAGGGGAACGTGAAGGCGTACCTGCGAGCCTCGGTGTCGGTTCGCTGGGAGACCGGGAGCCAGGCTGGCGGTTCCGCCGTCGTGCTGGGCGACGTTCCGGAGCTTGGTAAGGACTACGCGATGCAGCGGGGCGCCGTCGCTTCGCCTGATGCAACCGCTCAACCTGCGGATTCCTGGATTCAGGGGACAGACGGCCTGTACTACTGGCCGAAGCCCCTTGCTCCCGAAAGCGATGCTACCGGAGGGGTTGCTCCTGAGCGAACGGCGAATTTGATCGCCAAGTGCGAAGCTTTTCCCAACACCTCGCATACGGATGGCCGCCATCTGGTCGTCGAGATCGACGTGCAGGCCGTGCAGGCCGATCCTGTTGACGCGGTTTCGGAAGCGTGGGGACCCGACCGTGGCGGCGCGGTTACGGGCGTTGCGACCGATGGCACGCTGACGGTTTCGAGCAAGGGAGGTGCTGCATGATGACGTGCAGACGTTCGAGGTGCGGCGTTCTGGCGTTCGCTGCAGCCGCGCTTGCGGTTGCAGCCGCGCTCGCCATGCCGATGTTCGCTCGGTCGGCTGCGGCCTATGCCGCGCCCGCGGGGCCGCCCACCGTGGTGTACGACAGCGCCGCACGCGAGTTCTTTGTGCGCAACGCCGATGGAGGCAGCCTGTTCGACACGCTGGAGAACCTGGTGCCGGGCGATTCGTCGTCGCACACCGTGGCGGTGCGGGTGGAGAACGCGCGCACGCCTGTTGCGCTGTACCTGCGCCCCTCGTGCGACCGTGCTGTCGCCGACGTGATAGGGCCGGTGCGCGTGGTCATGAGCGCGGACGGCCGGACGCTCTACGACGGCGAGATAGGGGAGCTGCTTCGCGAAGGGGCGCTTCCCGTCAAGATGGCCGAGCTTTCGGGCGGCCGGTCGGCGGACTTCACGCTGGACGTGCTGGTGCCCGTGACCTTGGGCAACGAGGCGGCGGGTTTGGAGAACCATGTACACTGGACGCTCATCGCCCAGGACGAGGGCGGCTCTGCGGGCGCGGGCGGTTCCGAGGGCTCGGAGGGCGAGGGCGGCTCCGGTGGTTCGAGTGGCACGTGCGGCGCGGGAACCGTGGAGGCCGACGTTTCGACGCTCACCAAAACCGGCGACTCCCCCTACGCTCTTGCGGCGTTGGCGGCGGCCGTCGGCGCGGCCGCCGTGCTGGCAGCGGTGTTCGTCCGCTCTCGCCGCGGTTCCCGGTAGCGCCGCGCCTTCGCTTTCCCGAGCGCCCTTCTTCTGCGGCTTCGGCTTGCCGCCTTCCGCCTGGCGGCGCGTCTAGCAGATGAACATGGCGTCGCCGAACGAAAGCAGGCGGTAGCGCTCTTCGATGGCGTGCTCGTAAGCGGCCATGATGTGCTCGCGCGAGGAGAACGCGGACACCAGCATCATGAGCGTGGAGCGCGGCACGTGGAAGTTCGTGACCAGGGCGTCCACCACGTGGAACTGCGAGCCGGGCAGCAGGTACAGCGACGTCGTCTCGCGATCGCGCGCGGTGACGGCGCCCGTCTCGGGGTTCCAGGCGCTTTCCAGGCTGCGCACGCTGGTGGTGCCCACGGCCACCACGCGCCCGCTGCGCTCGCGCGTCTCGGCGATGGCGTCGACGGTGCGCTGCGGCACGGTGTAGTACTCGGTGTGGATGACGTGCTTCTGGGGGGCGTCCTCATCCACGATGCGGAAGGTGTCCAAGCCCACTTCCAGCTCCACGGTTTCCCAGCGTACGCCCTGGTCGCGCAGGCGCTCGATGAGGGCGGGCGTGAAGTGCAGGCCGGCCGTGGGCGCGGCGGCCGAGCTTTCGCGGCGTGAGTACACGGTCTGGTACAGCTCCTCGTCGCCGGCGTAGTTCTTGATGTAGGGCGGAAGCGGCGTGTGGCCCACCGCGTGCAGCGCTTCGTCGAGGGAGGGCAGCGTCGTGGTCAGGCGCGCGAGGCGCTCGCCCTTCTGCGCGCCGTCGGCCCAGTCGACGATTTCCGCGGACAGCGCCACGTCGCCCTGCGCGTCGGCGAAGTCCACCACGGCGCCCGTGCCCGGCTTCAGGCGCTTGCCCGGGCGCACCAGCACCTCCCACAGCGCGCTTCGGTTCGTGCGCGGCTCGCGGTCGTGCACCTCGCGCAGCAGAAACACCTCGGCCGCACCTCCCGTGCCGCGCTTGGCGCCCAGCAGGCGGGCGGGCATGACGCGCGTCTCGTTGGCCACGAGCAGGTCGTTCGGACGCAGGTAGTCGACGATGTCGCGGAAGATGCGGTCTTCCAGCTTGCCGGTGCTGCGGTCCATGACCAGCAGGCGGCAGCCGTCGCGATCGGCGGCGGGCTCCTGCGCGATCAGCTCGGGGGGCAGTTCGTAATCGAAATCAGAGGTCTTCATGCGTGCGTCCTTCGTGCGTTGCGGTATAGGCGGTGCGAACCACTTATTATAGACCTTGATACAAGCCGACGGACGCTTATCCGTCCCACTCCATCTCGTACCAGCATTCCAAGGACAGCCCCGGCACGCGCTTGAATTCGTCCACGTTGTTGGTGACCAGCACGGCGTTGTTCGCCAGCGCCGTGGCGGCGATGAGCAGGTCGTTCGGCCCGATCTTCTTACCCGTCATCTCGAGTTCGCCGCGTATGCGCGCATAGGCATGCGCGCATTTCGAATCGAACGGCACCACTTCGAACGGCAGCGTGAATTCGTCGACGAGCCACCGGGCTTTTTCCGGCTGCTTGCTTTTTTCGATGCCGAGCCTCAGTTCGCCTTCCACGATGGCGGGAATCTTGAAGAGCTTCGGGCTGCTGTTGCGCATCATGTCGTAGGCGTAGGGAAGTTCTCCGCGCATGAAGTCGATGCAGATATTGGAGTCGAGAAGATACACGGCGTTCACCTACAGCGTTTTTCGAGGCGCGTCGAATTCCCAGGGAATCTCCGGCGGTTCGACGAACGTGTCGTCATCGCAGGCGCCGTACAGGTCGAAGAACCCATGCGGCCACAGGCCGTTCGTATCGCGGTCGCGCAGCACGCCCGCCACGAACTTCGAGAGCGTCTTCCCCTCGCGTGCGGCATCCCGGCGCAAGCCTTCCATCGTGGGCTCGTCCATGTACAGGGAAAGTTGAGGCATGGCGCGCTCCCTTCTTGACGTGCGCGGCAAATATACTTGTAAGTATACTTGCTAGATGCGCTGCACGCAAGGCGCTACGGGCGCGTGTTGTGACGCTGAGCCGACCTTGCGGCGCCATCTGCGCCGGCGTGCGAAGCCTACTTCCCGTCGCGCTCTTGCTCGCGCAGCGCCTTCAGCACGGCGCGCTTGCGGGCCTGCCTGGCGTCGTAGGCGGCGCGCTCGGCCTTCTTCGCGGCGCGTGCGGCTTCGGCGGCGGCGCGCTCCTCGGCATGCGCCGCCCGCTCGGCTTCGCGCTGGGCGGCCCGCTGTGCCTTGCGTTCGGAGCGCTCGGCGGCGGCTTCGTCATCCGAGAAGCGGCAGCCGCAGTAGTTCTGCCGGTACATGCCCATCTCGCGGCTGCGATGCGTGGCTTCGTCGTAGAAGGGGCGGTAGTCTTCGAACAGCGGCTGCACGCCCGCGGCCGAGGCGGCGCGTTCCAGCTCCTCGCGGATGACGTCGGTATATTGGTAGGGGCTCACCGACAGCGTGGTGCCCAGCGCGTCGAACCCCTGCTCGGCTGCCAGCGCGGCGGCCTCTTCGAAGCGCAGGCGGTAGCACGCCCGGCAGCGCGCCTTGCGGCGGGCGGGATCGCCCTCGGCGGCGCCCACGCGTCCGGCGCAGGTTTCCCAGGCGGCGGGGTCGTAGGCACCTTCCAGCACGTCCAGCTGCTCGCCGGCGGCCCAGGCGCGCAGTGTGGACAGGCGGTGCGCGTACTCGTCGGCGGGCGCGATGTTCGAGTTCATATAGGCTATGGTCAGGTCGTGCCCGGCGGCGCGCAGCAGGCGCACCGGTTCCAACGAGCACGGTCCGCAGCAGGCATGAAGCAGTATTTTCATCGGGTTTGCACGCTCCTTCGCAACGTGACGTATACTACCATGCCTGAGCAACCAATTCACCCGACCAAAGGATCGACGCATGGCATCTCGCACGTATCGCGCAATCTTCTTCGACTTGGACGGCACGCTGCTGCCCATGGAGCTGGACGAGTTCCTGGGCGCCTATTTCGAGGCCATCGCCGGCTTCGTCGCCCGGCAGGGACTGGACGCGAAGGCGTTCTCGGCCGGGCTCAAGGCGGGCATCGGCGCCATGGCGTCGCACGACGACGGCCGCACGAACCACGAGGCGTACTGGGAGGCGTTCTTCCGGCATGCCGATGCCGACGCGGTCGCGTGGGAGGAGCTGCTGACCGAGTTCTATGAGCACGAGTTCGGCGCTATCGGTGAGGGCTTCCAGCCCAACCCCGCGGCCGCGCGCGCCATCGAGACGCTGGCGGCGAAAGGCTACCCGCTGGTGCTGGCCACCATGCCCATGTTCCCGCGCCGCGCCGTGGAGTGGCGCCTGGCCTGGGCCGGGGTGGATGCGTCGAAGTTCGCGCGCATCACGTCGTTCGAGAACTCCACCAGCGTGAAGCCGAAGCTGGCCTACTACGCCGAGAACGTGGCGGCGTGCAGCCTTTCCGGCGACGACGTGCTCATGGTGGGCAACAACACAGTGGAGGACCTGGCCATCCAAGGGCTGGGCGCCGACGCATTCCTCGTGACCGACCATCTGCTCGATCCGACCGAGGGCTTCGATCTGGGCTCCGTGAAGCGCGGCACCATGGAGGAGTTCGCGGCCTGGGCCGAGTCGCTGCCCCCGTGCGCCGACCCCGCGCAGGGCGTCGAAGCCGGCATCGTGGCGGCCGCTGCGCGCGAGGCGGCGCTGTCCTTCGCGAAGGAGGGCTAGCCATGGCGCTGTTCGACTGCAAGATCCAAGCGACCAGCGGCCATGCCCGCGCGCTGTCCTACGAGACCGCGCACGGAACGTTTCAAACGCCCATGTTCATGCCGGTGGGTACCAGCGCCACGGTGAAGGGCGTCACCGCGGGCCAGCTGCGCGACCTGGACAGCCAGGTGGTGCTGGCCAACACGTACCATCTGTCGCTTCGCCCCGGCGCCGACGTGGTGGCCGAGGCCGGCGGCGTGCACCGCTTCATGAACTACGACGGCCCCATGCTCACCGACTCGGGCGGCTTCCAGGTGTTCAGCCTGGCCGACACGCTCAAGCTGGACGACGAGGGCCTCACGTTCCGCTCCATCTACGACGGCACGAAGGTGCGTTGGACGCCCGAGAGCAACATGGCCATCCAGGAGCAGCTGGGCGCCGACATCGCCATGCAGCTGGACCAGTGCACGCCGTACCCGTCCGAGAAGGCGTTCGTGGCGAAGGCCGTGGACCTGTCGGCCAACTGGGCGCGCCGCTGCCTGGCCGCGCACAAGCGTCCCGACCAGACGCTGTTCGGCATCGTGCAGGGCGGCATGGAGCTGGATCTGAGGCTTGAGTCCATCCGCCGCCTGCGCGAGATCGAGGACGAGAGCGCAGCCGCAGGCGGGCGCCGTTTCGGCGGCTTCGGCATCGGCGGCTACTCGGTGGGCGAGGACCACGAGGTGATGTTCCAGACGCTGGGCGAGGTTGCCCGCGCGTGCCCCGAGGATCGCCCGCGCTACCTGATGGGCGTGGGCAACCCCACCACGCTGGTGCGCGCGGTGCGCGAGGGCGTGGACATGTTCGACTGCGTGCTGCCCACCCGCACGGCCCGCATGGGCACGGCGTTCTCGTCGACCGGTCGCATGAACATGCGCAACGCGAGGTTCACGCGCGACTTCGGCCCGCTGGACCCCGCATGCACCTGCCCGACGTGCCAGAACCATAGCCGCGCCTACATCCGCCACCTCGTGAAGCAGAACGAGATGCTGGGCGGCATCCTGTTGTCCATCCACAACCTGCACTACCTCATCGACCTCATGCGCCGCGCCCGCGAGGCCGTGCTGGCCGACGCGTACGAGGAGTTCTACGAGCAGTGGATGGCAAGCTCCGCGGCGAAGGACTACTAAGGGACGAGATCGGGGAAGGGCACCGGGCTTTTCCCTGATCTTTTCAACACCCTTCCTTTCCCGTTCTCCTCGGTTGTGGCACAATAGGACAGTTAATGCGCAGAAGCCCTCGGCTTCGCGCGTCCAAGCATGCACGACAAGCGTACATAAGCGTACAAGGGAGAACGTCACATGGCGGCAACGCAGAAGACGACGAAGAAGAAACCCGCGCGGTCCACCGACCGGCGCAACATCTGGCTGCTCATCATCACGACCCTGCTGGTGTTGGGATCGGTCTTCATGTTCATGCCGCCGCAAGAGAAGATCAACCAGGGCCTCGACATCCAGGGCGGCCTGTCGGTGGTGCTCACGGCGAAGTCGACGGACGGCGCCGACGTGACCAACGACGACATGGAGAAGTCGCGCGCCATCATCGAGAGCCGCGTCAACGCGCTGGGCGCCTCGGAGGCCGTGGTGCAGGTGCAGGGCACCGACCAGATCCTCGTGCAGATCCCCGGCCTCACGAACACCGAGGACGCGCTGAACACCATCGGCAAAACCGGCAAGCTCGAGTTCGCGCGCCTCGACTCGTTCACCGACGAGGACGCGAAGACCAAGATCGAGAACGGCCAGTACGGCAACGAGGGCACGGTTTCCGACGACCTGGGCGTGCTGACGCTGCCCACGGGCGAGACGCAGCACCTCAAGGTGGAGGACGGCATGTACACGCCCATCGTTACCGGCGCGGACATCACGAAGGTGGACATCGGCAAGCCCTCCGAGACGTCCACCGACTACGCCGTGAACATCACGCTCGACGCGGAAGGCGCCAAGGCGTTCGCGGACGCCACGAAGGAGCTTGCGCCCACGAAGGGCAAGATCGTCATCATCCTGGACAACGAGGTGCAGTCTGCTCCCGCCGTCCAGTCCGAGATCCCCGACGGCAACGTGCAGATCACGGGCGGGTACTCGCTCGACGAGGCCAAGGCGATGCAGACCGTGCTGGAAAGCGGTTCGCTGCCCGTCAGCTTCGAATACGCCCAGAGCCAGACCGTGGGCCCGACGCTCGGCCAAGATGCGCTGGCGTCCGGCGTGCTGGTGGCGCTCATCGGCCTTGCGGTGGTCATGCTGTACCTGCTGTTCTTCTACCGCGGCCTGGGCCTCATCACCGCGGCGGCGATGATCGTGTTCGCGGTGCTGTACCTGGGCATCCTGGCCACGTTGTCGTCGTTCGGCCTGTTCAGCCTTTCGCTCGCGGGCATCGCGGGCATCGTGCTGACCATCGGCATGGCGGCCGACTCGTCCATTCTCACTATGGAACGCTTCCGCGAGGAGATCCGCATGGGCCGCAGCGTGCGCGCCGCGTCCGTGACTGGCGTGAGGCACGCCATCGTGACCTCCATCGATGCCGACCTCGTCACGCTCGTGTCGGCGCTGTCGCTGTTCTTCCTGGCCAGCGCGTCGGTCAAGGGCTTCGGCCTGACGCTGGCGTTGGGCATCGCGTGCGACATCGCCATGATGCTGCTGTTCAAGGCGCCGCTCATCCGTCTGCTGGCGCCGAAGGTCATTGCTCGCCATCCGGGCTTCTGGGGCATCAAGGACAGCCTGGCCGCATCGGAGGACTACGCGGCGCTCGCCGCCGCCGAGGGAACGAGCACGGCTGCGGCCGAAGCGGGCGAGGCCATCAACGCCGCCGAATCCGAAGAGGCCGCCCAGCGCGCCGAGGGCGCCGCGGGCGAGGCCGCTGCGCGTGCCGCGCGCAAGCCGCAGGGCAAGTTCATCAAGCACGACATCAACTTCTTGGGCCACCGCCGCGTGTTCTTGGGCGTGGCCGCGGTGCTGGTGTGCGTGTCGCTGGCCATCGTGGGCGTGAAGGGGCTGAACTTCGGCATCGAGTTCGTAGGCGGCACGTCGGTGTCGTTCCATAACACGGGCGACGTGAGCACCGAGCAGATGCGCACCGCGTTCGACGACGCCGGCGAGCCCGACGCCGTGGTGCAGACGACCACCGCAGACGGCGACCAGGGCTTCCTCGTGCGCACCACCACCACGAGCGCCGAAGAGGCCACGCAGCGCGCGAACCAGGTGGCGGACAAGCTGGGGCTGTCCACCGACAGCTTCGAGGTGACCACCATCGGACCCGACTGGGGCGCCAGCGTCATCCAGTCGTCGCTCATCGCGTTCCTCGTGTCCATCGTGCTCATCATCATCTACATCGCCATCCGCTTCGAGTACAAGATGGGCGTCACCGCCATCGTGGCGCTGCTGCACGACCTGGTGCTGGTCATGGGCGTGTACGCGCTGGTGGGCCGCGAGGTGAACCCGAACACCATCGCCGCGCTGCTCACCATCCTGGGGTACTCGCTGTACGACACGGTGGTCGTGTTCCACCGCATCAACGACAACATGCAGTCCGACGACATCAAGTGCACGTTCATGACGATGGCGAACCACTCCATCAACCAGGTGCTGGTGCGCACCGTCAACACGACGCTCACCTCGCTGATCCCCGTGCTGGCCATGCTGCTGTTCGGCGGCGAGACGCTGAAGGACTTCGCGTTCGCCATGGTGATCGGCCTGGTGTGCGGTTCGTACTCGTCCATCGCGGTGGCATCGCCCCTGTACGCGATGTGGAAGACGCGCGAGCCCCGCTACCAGAAGCTGGTGAAGAAGTTCGGGCCCGAGGTCGGCCGCTTCGAGTTCGGCAACCCGAACGCGATGGCGGCGGCGCTTTCCGGCAAGAAGGCCGTGAAGGCCACGGCCGCGGCTGCGTCCGCCGCGCCGGCGCCCGAGAAGCCCCAGGCCGAAGAGCCGCACGGCGCCACCGCCGCGAAGGCCGCGCCGAAGCCCCCGAAGGCCAAGCGCAAGAAGCGCCCCGAAAAGAAGTAGCGCCGAGCGGTCCCGGATATCCGGGACCGTTTTTTTGCCCGATCGGTCTAGTTCGAAACGGAGATGCGGCGTGCTTTCGTCCAGCTTGCTTTCAGGTCGTGCTCGGTGACGAGCGAGCGGAGGAGCTGTTCCCGTTCGCGAGGATTCCATCCTCGTTCGTCCCTGATGCGCACGTTCAGCATGGCTCCAACCTGATGAGCGATGCGGCTGAGCTTCCCGGCATCCATGACCTGCTCGCGCGTGGCGGTGATCGTCGTGATGCCCAAGGCGGTCAGATCGTTGCGCCGTTGGGCGTCTTCGGCGATGCGGGCGGATCCGGTGTGCTCCAAATCGCTGTCGTACTCGATGGCCACATTCGCCTCGGGCCAGAACAAGTCGCACAGGTAGTAGCGCTTGTCCGATGTGCCCCGACTGCCGCGTCGAGCTTCGATGCGGTAGTTCATGCGCGGAAGCGGAAGCCCGTAGCCTCCGAGGCGAAGGGGGAGGCAAAGAACGATGGCGAGGGCCGTTTCCATGGGCGAGCCGGAAGCGACCGCGATGTACCGAAGCGCTTTGCTGGCGACCGAGCAGCCGGCCATTCCCTCGCATCGGCGCAGGTAGGCTTCGAGCGCTCGGACGGTGGTGGGCGGCAGGACGCGCTCGTAGCCTGCTCGACCGTCGGGTTGCAGCGTGTAGAGCGCGCACAGCTCGTGACCCAGTTTCACCAGCTGGAGAAACGAAACGCGGCTCGCCATTTGGAGAAAGCACAGCTCCGGCGAGCAGAGGAGCAAGCCGTCGCTCACGCGAACGAAGGAGCCGCCGGGCAGCGCGTCGGAGCGCACATGGCACGAGGCGGATCGGATGGTGGCTGCGGCGCGCTTACCGGGTACTAGCAGATGCGTCGGATCGGACGTAAAGACGATAGCGCCTGTTCGCAGCTCCCGGACTTCGCGTGCGCTCGGCTTGCACGCGAGCGCTTCGCCTTCTCGGACGCTGCCGAACGCGAGCGCCTCGCGGTACGTGACGTCCAGGCGATCCATCGCCAGGATCGATGCGGTGTCCTCAACCTGGATCGACCCTGCCGGTCGATGCCGTTTGGAAATCGAAGGCCCGCCGAGCAGCGCGTCGAATCGTCCCGATCGCCAGCATTCCGTCGCGGTGGTATGTGAAAGGAAGATCGGCATGGTCGCATCCTAGTGTACGCGGAGGCTCGGATTGATGCCGCTTATTATACAAGCAAAAAGGTCATGGACAAAACTAGGGGCTTTTCCGTAGTTTTTCGTCCGATAACCGAATACGGGGAAATCGGAGATCGGATAATGCCTGATGAGGGGATCGAGCGTGAGGTTATACCTGATAAAGTATAAAGAATAGTCCCCATTTTTGTCCATGATGAAAACACTCATATAAATAAGGGCGGCTTCGAGGAGGCGCGGGGCGCATGAAGACGCGGTCGATGCCGGAATGCGAGTCGTCGCGAAGGGGGAGTGCGGCTGCTCGACGGCGGCCGCCGGGTCGTGGGCGGCCACGTCGATCCTCGTCATGGCCTCGGTTGAGAGGACCAGCCCGTCGCATCTGCCAAAAGCCGGGCGTGCATACGCAGCAGGAACTCATCGATCTGGTGGGGAACGGGCGCGGCTTCGTCTAACGCTTCTCTGTCGTCGGAGCCTTTGGATACGCGCGGCGTGGCGCTTGTGGTACCCTAACGCCAACGACCATGCGAGAGGTAAGGAGCACACGATGCGCGAAGGAAGCGCCCCCAATTTCTGCCCGCCGACCGAGGAGGGCATCACCCTCGTGTTCGAGGATGAGAGCGGTGATCGGACGGAGCTCGAGTTTCTCGGCCTCATCTTGCATAACGATCGCAGCTACGGCTTCTTCTTCCCGGTAACAGAGGACGAGCCCGTGGGCTCGTCCGGAGAAGTGGTGTTGCTTGAAGTGACCGAGCTCGACGAAGACGGTCAGCCTTCGGCCTTCGAGATCGTCGAGGATGAAGCCGTGGCGGCCGAAGT
The DNA here is from genome assembly GCF_009875575.1 of Eggerthella sp. BIOML-A4. Lineage (NCBI taxonomy): Bacteria > Bacillati > Actinomycetota > Coriobacteriia > Eggerthellales > Eggerthellaceae > Eggerthella > Eggerthella sp. BIOML-A4. The sequence continues at coordinate 130,014 of NZ_WWRX01000005.1, forward strand.
CTACGAGGACTTCCGCACCGCCACGAAGGATCTCTACGATTTCTCGGCGTAGGCTGCGCGCATCGCTATCGGCCGAGCGGGTCCCAGCCGCTGGGGGGCTTGACCCGCTCGGATTGGGCGATGGCTGCCACGTACATGATCTCGTGGTTGATCGCCTGCTCCAGGCGGCATACTTCCTCTTCTGTCTCGGCGTATTCGAAAATGCGCGCCGCCGTTCGTCTGATCGTGTCCATCAGTTCTTCATACTCGGTTCCGCTCATGTGCGACCTCCGGCGATCTTGCTCTCAAGCAATGACCCTCTCGATAAACTCATAGCACAAACCTCTTGTTTTATTGACGGTCTGTAAACTATAGTTTACGACTTTTCCTCCCGCCGGGACTAGCCTTTAACCGGCATGGAGAACACTTCACTAAAAACTCAGCTCGGAACCAATATCGCGAGGCTCCGCTCGGAAGCTAACGTGTCGCAAACTTCCTTTGCCCTCATGGTGGGCGTTAGCCGCAAGTACCTCATCGATATCGAAAGCGGGAAGGCGAACCCCACGGTCGACATGCTCGAACGCATCGCGGGAGGCCTCGACACTACCGTCGGTCGGCTCTTCGACGGGCTGTGAACCCCTAGCGTTCGAGATCGACGGGGTTCCAGCTACCGTCGATGTCGCACAGCCATGCCTCGGGTTCGCTCACGGTGAAGAACGTGAGCGTTTCGTCGCCCGGTCCCTCGTAGCTTTCGCCGAGCCCCGTCATATGCTCGTATCCTGCGCGACGCACGTCCTCGTTCGCCTCGTCCTTGAGGACGGCCTTGCCTCGCATGATAACCCAGCCGCTGCCCGGCTTCCAGGCGGTCAGCTCGAACTTTGGGTTGGCTTCCAGCTCGCGGTACACGTCTTTCGTGGTGGCGGTGCAGAACCAGATGTGCCCGTCCTGCACGGCGGCGAAGCTGAAGGGGCGCACGTGCGGCTGGTCGCCCTCGCACGTTGCCAGGTACCAGGCCGGGACGCTGGTCAGGTAGTCGACGATGGTGTTCGTTCCGTTCATGGGAGTTCCTTTCGGTTGGGAGATGGGGCGGTTTCGGGTCGATCTTACCAAGGGATGAAATTGGTTGCGATCACGCAGGCCAGCATCGCGACGATGACGAGGGTGCCGTTGCGATCGAGGCGCGTGAACGTTAGCGGATGCAGGCGCGTGCGGCCGATGCCGCCGTGATAGCAGCGCGCGTCCATGGCCGACGACAGCGTTTCCGCATGGCGGAACGCGCTGGTGAACAGCGGCACCATGAGCGATGCCAGCATGCGCAGGCGTCCCTTCGAGAAAGTGGCGCCGCGGCTGATCTGCGCGCGGTACACGGTTTGCAGCTCGAAGGTGAACTGGGGAAGGAAGCGCAACGCGATTCCCATCATCATGGACAGCTCGTGCGCCGGCACGCCGATGCGGCGAAAGGGGCGCAGCAGGTACTCGAACGCGTCGGTTATGTCGAGCGTTGCGGTGGTCAAGGTGAGCAGGCTCATGCCCAGCAAGAGCAGCAGCAAACGGCAGGCGATGAAGGCGGCCTGCCACAGGCCCGCCTCGCTGATGCGGATGATCCACCACTCGAACAACACGGCGCCGCCCTGCACGAAGAACACGTTGAGCAGCGCGGTGACCACCACGATGAACGCGAGCGGCGCGATGGACTTGAACGCCGAGCGCAACGGAATGCCCGCCAGCTTGAAGAATCCGAACACGAAAGCTGCGCATACCGCCAGCCCCCAAAACGACTGCGCGACGAACACCACGGCCATCAGCGCGAGCGCCAGCAGCAGCTTCGCGCGCGCGTCCATGCGGTGCAGCGGGCTCGTGCCCGGCCAGTAGCGTCCGATGACGGCGATGTCAGGCATGATGACGCTCCGAACGCCCACCTGCGGGGCGGGCGGTTCCGTCCGGAGCGGCTTCGCTCAGAAGCTGCGCAGCCTTCGCTTCGCCGCTCCGAACGGAACCGCCCTTGCCGGCGTCCGTCTCCGCTTGGGGATTGAAGGCGGCTGCGAGGTCGGTTGCGAGGGCTTGCGTGTTGTACAGCTTTTGGGGCAGGTTCACGCCTGCCTCGCGCAGTTCGCAGGCCAGCTTTTGGGGGGCGGGGACGTCCAGGCCGATGGCGCGCAGCTCGTCGCCGTGCGCGAACACCTCGGTCGGCGAGCCGAACGCGAACTGCCGGCCCTCGTTCAGCACGAGCACGCGGTCGGACAGGCGGGCGAGGTCGTCCATGCTGTGCGACACCATGACCACGGTCAGCCCGCCCGCATGCAGCTGGGCGATGAGGTCGAGGAACTCCTCGCGCGCCACGGGGTCGAGCCCGGCCACTGGCTCGTCCAGCACGAGGATGCGCGGCTCCATGGCCAGCACGCCCGCGAACGCCACGCGGCGCTGCTGGCCGCCCGACAGCTCGAAGGGGCTCTTGTCGCCCAGCTCGACGATGTCGAGGCGCACGCTTTCCAGAGCGGCTTCCACGCGGCGATCAACTTCGTCGGCGGGAAGCCCCAGGTTGCGGGGACCGAACGCCACGTCCTCGCGCACGGTGGCGGCGAACAGCTGGTACTCGGGATACTGGAACACGAGCCCCACCTTGCCGCGGCAGGCCTGCGCCGCGCGCTTGTCGGCCAGATCCTGCCCGTCCAGCAGCACGCGCCCGCGCGTGGGATGCACGAGGCCGTTCATGTGCTGGATGAGGGTGCTCTTGCCGCTTCCCGTATGCCCGGCGATGCCGAGGAACTCGCCGTCGTCCAGCGCGAACGTGATGTCGCGCAGCGCCCAGACGGCGTCGGGGTCGGCGCCCCAGGCGGGTTTTCCGTGTTCAAGAGAAGGGGGATTTTCGATCACGCCCGCCTCGCGGCGGCGCTTCACGCGCGACTTCCGCTTCTCCTGGCGGGCGGGGTCGGCGTACGAGTAGCTTACGCCTTCGAAAGCAATCGGCACAGCTCCTCCTTCAACGTGGTCGTCTCGATGTGCATGCCCACGGGCACGCCGCGCCGCTGCAGCTCCAGCGACAGCTCGGCGGCTAACGGCAGGTCGAGGTTCAGCCGTTCCAGCAGCTCGGCCTGTACGAGCACGTCCTGAGGCGCGCCGTCGCAGGCTACGTGGCCGTCTTCCAGCACGATGACGCGGTCGGCCTGCGCGGCCTCCTCCATGAAGTGCGTGATCATGACCACGGTCATGCCGCGGTCATGCAGCTCGCGGCACACGCGCATGAGACCCTTGCGCCCGCGCGGGTCCAGCATGGCCGTGGCCTCGTCCAGGATGAGGATGGCGGGCTCCATGGCCAGCACGCCGGCGATGGCCACGCGTTGCTTCTGCCCGCCCGACAGCGCCGCGGTCTCGCGCTTGTCGAAGCCCTGCAGCCCCACGTCGGCCAGCGCGTCGGCCACGCGCTGGCGCAGCTGGTCGGTGGGCACGCCCAGGTTCTCGGGGCCGAAGGCCACGTCGTTTTCGATGAGGCTTGCCACCAGCTGGTCGTCGGGGTTCTGGAACACCATGCCGGCGTTGCTGCGGATGAAGTAGGTGGAGCGCTCGTCGCGCGTGTCGCGGTCGAGCACGGTGACGCTGCCCTCGTCCGGCACGAGCAGCGCGTTGACGTGCTTGGCCAGCGTCGACTTGCCCGATCCGTTGCCGCCCAGGACGCACACGAACTCGCCCCGCTCGATGCGTGCGTCCACGCCGTCCAGCACGAAGCGCTCGCCGTCGTACGTGAAGCCTGTTCCCTTGAACTCGATCATGCGGCTAGCGTCCCTTCACCTGCTTCTTCTTGGGCGTGATCAGATTGGAGATGCTCTTGTACACGATGAGCGTGAGCACCGCGTTGATGCCCGCCTTCGCGAGGTTGAACGGGGTGAGGATGGGCAGGATCATGGCCACCACCGCGTCCAGCGGCACGCCCAGCCACATCGGCGTGATCACGAGGTTGCCCAGGATGGCCATGACGGTGGCGGCGACGGCGCTCAGCACGAGGCCGATGACGCCGCTTTTGAACGTGCGCGAGCGGCGGTACACCAGCGCGGCGGGCAGGATGAAGCCGGTGACCACGAGGATGTTCATGATGGCGCCCGAGAAATCCGCCATGAGGATGCCGTGGATGATGGCGCCCACGTAGCCCACCGCGAGGCCGGCGGCCGGCCCGAAGGCGAAGCCGCACACCATGGCGGGCATGGCCGAGGCGTCGTATTTGAGCCATGTGACGCCTGGTAGCAGCGGGAATTCCACGAACGACAGCAGCACGCCGATCGCGCACATGAGCGCCATGGTGACGAGCTGGCGGGTGTCCCACTTGTTGGTGTTGGTGAATTCGTACGTGTCCTGGGCGTTCGTGCCCGGTGCGTTGCCGGTCATGGCAACCCCTTTCTCTTTGCAGGCCATGACGTTCGGGTCAGGTTTTCCGGCCTAAAGAGAAAACGAGCCCGTATGAATTCCTTCCATACAGGCTTCTTGGGGTCCGCGCCGATGCGCGCGAGGCGCGGGCGACGCGGATCTCTGCCTCTTCCATCCGGACTATACCGTTGGTTCCGGGATCCAACCGGAATCAGCCTGCAAACGCGATCCCTATCGGGGGCGCTTGCAGGGTCGCGGACTCCCGGCTCGCTCGGCGTTTCGCCGACGGCCGGATTACCGCCAGTGAGGAATCGCACCTCGCCCTGAAACAGAATCCATGCGCTGCATTGTAGCCGCCTTGTTGCCGTATGGCAACCGTGCAGCGCAAAGCAGGGGGACAATGCGCAGGTTTTGTGGGTTGGGCGGCCGAAAGTGCCGAGGCGGAGCTTCGCGCCCGCGCGCCTCGTGCGAACTCCTCGCATGCCGTATAATCGTTGCGACGAAGAGGGAAGCGCCGGAAAGGGGAGACGTCATGGCAAGCAAAGTGGTCAACGAGCCGCGCATCAAGAATCCGCTCATCAAAGCCATTCGCGAGCTGTTGGAGCATCGAGCGCTGTGGCTGTACCTGCTCACCGACGAGGCGGCGAAGGCGGGCGCCGACCCGGCCGCGTTCGCTCCGGCGGCGGTGAAACGCTGCGGGCTGTTCCAGGGCGCCGAGCTGGTGGCGAAAGGCGGCGGCACGAACAGTCTGAAAAGCCTCAAGAAAGGCCTGTTCGGCAAGCCGGCGCAGATGGTGTTCGAGATGGATGTCAAAGACGTGCAGGACGACCGCTTCGAGTTGGAGTTCCACTACTGTCCGCTCGTAAAGGCGTGGCAGAAGCAGGGCTGCACCGACGAGGAGATTTCCAACCTTTGCGACTGGGCCATGTGCGGCGACCGCGGCATCGGCGAGGCCTACGGCTGCGAGCTCGACCTCCCCAAGACCATCGCCCGCGGCGACGACGTCTGCCACCTCATCTACCATCGCTGAAGCGAGCCGTCAAAAGCGTCGTTGCGCGCGAGCGGGTAACCGTTTGTGGACGGCAGGCGTTGTTTTTCCTGATCGGGCGAACTCCGGGGTAGAATAGCGGAATTATGTTCGAACTACTCAACACCATCGACGCATTCGTATGGGGCCCCGCGATGATCGCGCTTCTGCTGGGGTCGCATCTGTTCTTCACCTTCAAGACGGGGTTCATCCAGCGCAAGCTGCCGATGGCCATCAAGCTGTCGCTATCGAGCGACCCGGAGGGCAAAGGCGACATCAGCCACTTCGGCGCGCTGGCCACGGCGCTGGCGGCCACCATCGGCACCGGCTCCATCGTGGGCGTGGCCACGGCCATTCTCGCGGGCGGGCCGGGCGCGGTGTTCTGGATGTGGATCACCGGCGTGTTCGGCATCGCGACGAAGTACGCCGAGGTGTACGCGGCCGTGAAGTACCGCGTGCGCGACCACAACGGCGCCATGCTGGGCGGTGCCATGTATATTTGGGAGCGCGCGTTCAGGCGCAACGCCGAGGGCAAGCGCGATCCCAGCCCCGGCGGGCATACCCCCTGGTGGGCGAAGCTCGGCGCTGTGGCGTTCGCCGCGTTCGCGGCCATCGCGGCCATTGGAACTGGTTCGGCCGTGCAGGCGTCGGCCATGTCCGGCATCATCACCTCGAACGTGGACGTGCCCGCGTGGATCGTCGGCGTGATCATCGTGGTGCTGGTGTCGGTGGTCATCTTCGGCGGCGTGCAGTCCATCTCGAAGGTGTGCGAGCGCCTCGTCCCCATCATGGCCGTGGCCTATGCGGGCGGCTGCCTCGTCATCCTCGCGTTCAATTGGGCGCTGGTCGGCGACGCGCTGGGCCTTATCCTGGAATGCGCGTTCACTTCGAAGGCCGCGTTCGGTGGCGCCGTGGGCTCCGGCATCATGATGGCGCTGCAGTTCGGCTGCGCGCGCGGCCTGTTCTCCAACGAGTCGGGCCTGGGCTCGGCGCCCATCGTGGCGTCCGCGGCTTCCACGCGCAACCCGGCGCAGCAGGCGCTTGTGGCGATGACCGGCACCTTCTGGTCCACCGTGGTCATCTGCGCGCTCACGGGCATCGTGCTGGTGTCCACGATGCTGGCGAACCCCGATATCGCCTCCGACATCCTGGCGAATCCCACCGTCTACTCCGGCGCGATGCTGGCCAGCGAGGCGTTCTCGAAGATCCCCTACATCGGCACGCCCATCCTGGTGCTGGGCATGGTGGCGTTCAGCTATACCACCATCCTGGGTTGGTCGTACTATGGAAACCGGTGCATCACGTATCTGTTCGGCCGTTACGCCATCCGCCCCTACCAGGTGGTTTACGTGGCCGTGGCTTTCCTCGGCGCCATCGGCGTGGGCGACATAGTGTGGACGATCTCGGACATCGGCAATGCGCTGATGGCCATTCCCAACATCGTGGTCGTGCTGCTGCTCAGCGGCATGATCGCGCGCGAGACGCGCCACTATGTCTACGACGGCAACCTTGACGAGCCCGATGACGCGCCCATCCCGCAGCTGGAAGGGAAGTAGCTCAGCCGAGGCTCGGTGGCGCATCCCCCCTCCTTTTTTTGGGCGCGAATCGGCATCTATGGCAATGTGCGCCGATACGTTTCGCGATACGTCGCCTGAAGAAATCTCGCCATCTGGGGTTTTGAACCCTATCGTTGCCTGATGCCGTGCGAAGCGGATGCAGAAATTGCCATGAGTGCCGATTCGCGCCCAGGTTGGCAGCGCGGCCCTCCTGCATGGATGTGCGAGAGCCGTCCTTTCGCGCCCGGCTTCGAGCGCGCTCGAAGCCGGGCGTTCGAAGTGTTACGACGTTGAGGGTCGCGTTCGCTTCGCACGCAGGTGCGTTGCCGTGCGCAGCACAACGTAGACCAGCATGACCGCCGTGTACGCGGCGATGCTGAACGCGGCTTTCTGCCCGCTCGAGGAAACGGTAGGCGCCAGCACCAGCACGAGGTGCACGTACGTCAGCCCGAAGAACGCGTAGGCGGTTTTCTGCAAGCGCTTCCACGCATCCGAGTTCATACGGGTTTTCACCGTGTTGAACGACGTGACGGTGAGCGCCGCCAACAACACGATGAGCAGGCTGGACACGATGAACGACGCGATCATGCCCGCCGACATCCCCGCGAACCCCGACAGGATGTCGGCCAGGTACGTGCCCAGGTAGTTCGCCACATGCCCGATGGTGAAAATGGCGGCGATGATGGACAGTTCGCCTCGGATGGGCATGAGCATTTGGCGCGCCTTCGATCCCTCGGGCAGCGCTCCGACGTACATGACGAGCGCGAACAGGGAGAACCCGAGCAGGCAGCGCGTGAGGTACGGGTACACCGCGGCGGCGAACTCTCTCGACACGCCGAACAGCACTCCCGACAGGAACAGCACGTCGGCGGCTGCGGCTACGATGTAGAACGACACGGCGTAGCGCTTGATCTGCTTGCGCAGCGCGAAAGCGAACAGCACGCTGATGACGATCGCCAGCAACACCTCCATGAGAACCTCCTTTCCAGCCTTGCGGCCGCTATCGAACGACCCAGCCGGCAGGGACGTCGGCGTCGCTGTGGCACTGCGCGCACTGCATGACCGATGCGGTGTGCGACTTGTGGCACGTGCCGCACGCCAGTTCCTCGTGGTAGTTGCTATGCGGGTTGTACTCCCGTTGCGCGGTGATCTGCGCGAGGCTGCCCTGTCCGATAGCGTGGCATGAACCGTTCATGCAGAATTCGTCGTCGAACTGCCGCTGTTCGAGCGGCAGTTCGTAGCCTCCTGCCACCCATGCAGCGCCTTCGGCCAGCTGTTCGCCGAGCGTGGGCACATGGCAGTCGAGGCAGCTGACGTCTGCAACGCGATGCGAGGTCGCCAGCAGCGTCGCATCGTCGGCGTAGTAGGCTTCCACGTACGAGTCCATCGGCGTGTGGCAGACGGCGTTGCAGAAGCTGGGCTGCTCGTGCCATATCCAGAATCCCGTGCCGGCCGCAACGATGACCACCGCCGCGACGCCGAGCGCAACGAGCCCCTTGCGGCTCTTTTTCCGTTCTTCCATGGTTCCTCCTTGGAGCCCCGCCCGCACGGAACGCGGTACAGGCGGGGCCGTTTCCGTTGGCTGGCTATTGGCTGACGAGGCGTCCCTTGCCGGTGGCCTCGACTTCGCACAACCCGCACCTGAACGGCGGAAAGCCGGTGATGGGATCGAAGTCCCGCGTGGTCAGGGGGTTCACGTTCGCCTGGTGCCATCCGTGAAAGATGTCCACCATCCCGGCGTGCACGAGGTTCGTCACCTCGGCCTTCATCTCTATCTCGTTCTGATGGTTGAACACGCGTACCATGTCGCCGTCGCTGATGGAGCGATCGCGCGCGTCTTGAGGGTGCAGGCGTACGACGGGTTCAGGCATGAATTGGTTGAGCCAAGGGATCTCGCGCAGCTTGGAATGCGTGTAATAGGGCAGGCGCGAGCCTGCGTTCAGAACGAGCGGGTAGCGCTTGTCCTCCTCGGTGGGCGCGTAGGGGGTGTGCACCGGCTCCTCGTACACGGGAAGCCCCTCGTAGCCGAAACCCTTGAGGATCTCTGAGTCGAACTCCAGCTTGCCGGACGGCGTGTTGAAGCCGGGCTGCCCGTCCTTGCGCAGCTTGCCGCTGGCGTGCTTGCCTTCTTCGTTCTTGTTGCCGGGAATCTCCAGGCCCTCGGGGTTGGCGCGTAGGTCATCCACCGTGACGTCGAGGCCCGCCGTCTGCAGGATGTTGTCGAGGGCCGCTTCCACGTCGCCGCCGAAGCACTGCTCCTCGTAACCCAGCTTGCATCCCAGATCGAGCATGATCTTCCAGTCTTCGCGCGCCTGCCCGGCAGGCTCGACGCACGGTTCGCGGAAGAACAGCTTGCGGCCGTAGGCGGCGAAGGGGGCCATGCGCTCGTGGCACATGGCGGCGGGCAGCAGGATGTCCACGTAGTCGTGGGTCCAGGGGCGCTCGTAGTAGTCCACGGCGGCCACGAACTCCAGCTTGCCGAGGGCTTCCTGGTAGCGGTCCGATTCGGGCCAGATCATCACGTTGCTGGCCACGAGGATGGCGGCCTTGATCTTCCCCTCGTCTATGTACTCGGGCAGGCGAGCCGTCTGGAAGTGCTTGGTGAACGATACCCAGGCGGGGAAGTCGTCCTTATCGACTCGCTTGTCGGCGAATCCCTGTTCGGCGTAGATGTCTTCGGCGCGGAACTTCGCGGTTGACGCGCTCACGTCGAGCGGCAAGCCGCCCGAGGCGAACATGACCCCGCCCTTCTTCTCGATCATGCCCATGAGGGCGGGGATCATGAACACGGCGCGCAGCGCGTGCCCCACGTTCGAGGAATGGGCGAGCCCTGCCGAGCTAGTGACCAGCGTGCTGGGCGCGTTTTCGGCCAGCAGGTGCACGGCCTCTTCCAGCTTGGTCGCGGGCACCCAGGTGATCTCCTCGACTTTCTCGGGCGGATACTGGGCTGCCAAGTCGGCGAGGCCTTCGTAGCCGTGCGTCCATTCCTCGACGAACTGCTTGTCCACGAGCCCGTCGCGGATGAGGATGTTGATGAACCCGAGGGCGAGCGCGCCGTCGGATCCGGGCCGCAGCTGCAGATGGATGTCGGCGAGGCCCATGACCGTGGGCGTGATGCGCGGGTCGACGATGACGAACTTGCAGCCGCGCTCTTTCTGATCCATGAACTTCGCGTGGCGGTTCGGCTGCGACCAGGCCGCGTTGAGGCTCCAAATCATGCAGCTGCCGGTGTCGTCGGTGGGGTCGGATCCCGACGAATTCTGACCGCGTCCGTACACGAGCTGGGACGTGATGTTCGTGGCAGTCGAGCACAGCGAGCTTTCAAGTCCGTATGTGGAGCTGCCGAACAGCGTTGCGACGCGCTGGATAGGCGGGCGTGGCTCCTTGGGGTCGCCGCAGTAGAACATCACGGCATCCGGGCCGTCGGCGTCCTTGACGCGGTTGAACTCGCTTACGATGGTGTCGTAAGCCTCGTCCCAGGTGATGGGCTCCCATTGGGACTGCCCGGTGCCCTTGGGATTCGTGCGGCGCAGCGGCGTCTGCAGGCGCTTGGGGTCGTAAAGCTCCTGGATGCTTGCCAGGCCCTTGGCGCAAAGGGGCGTGGTGGGATGGGGCGTTCTCGATTCGACGCGCACGATCTTGCCGTCCTGGACGTACGCGGTCATGCCGCACTTGGGAACCTGATTGCACATGTCGCAGTACGTGTAGCGTTTCTCGACAGGGGCATCGGGGTCAACTGTGCCCTCGGCGTGCGCGATGTCGAAGCTGAACGCGCTGGCCAGCGCGCCTCCGGCGGCCAGGGCGGACGCGCCCTTCACGAACGAGCGGCGGCTGATGGTGTGTTGCATCGCTGTTTCGTCAATCGTAGTCATGAGTGCGCCCTCCTTATTCGCTCTTCGCTTCGGTTTTGGCTTGCGCTTTCGCCTTGTCCTTCGACTTCTTCACTCCGACGCCCACGCCCACGCCGACCGCGGCTACCGCGACGACGCCCACCGTCGCTGCGACAGGGTCGATGCCGGGCGCCGCTTTCGAACTTTCTGCGAAAGCGCCTCCTGCGGCCGTGGGCAGCAGGTCTTCGTCCATGCCGTTCATGGGCACGTAATAGAACGATGTCTCGTCGACGCGCACGGCATCGCCTAGGGCGATGCGTTTGCTCACGTCGCTTTCAGGGTCGTCGAGATCGCCGAAGAAGCGTGCGTGCGCAGGGCAGTTGAGCACGCAGGCAACCGGAAGCCCCTCCTCTGCGCGCTCATGGCAGAAGATGCATTTCTCGACGACGCGCGAGCGCTGGACGCCGTAAGCCTCGTAGGGCGCTTGAGCGTACTCGTCGAAATAATTGCCCTTTCCTTCGTTGAGCACGCGGGCGCCGTAAGGGCACGCGGACATGCAGTAGCCGCAGGTGATGCACGCGTCGTAATCAACGATGACCACGCCGTCGTCGAGCTTCTGGCTGGCGCCGGTCGGGCAGACCGATACGCATTCAGGATTTTCGCAGTGCATGCAGGCGTGCGGAAGGTAAGCGCGTCCCGCCTCGCCTGCGGCCTCGCCCCATTCAACCGTGTCGAGCTTCACCCAGGATACGCCCGGGCTCTGGTTGTTCTGCAGCTGGCATGCCACGACGCACGCCCCGCACCCTGCGCAGCGCTTGAGGTCGATGAGCATTCCCCATTTCGTCATACGTGACTCCTCTCCTCGATGTCCCCGTGCCCTGCGCCTCGGTGCGGCGCAGGACGTTACGAATACTCTGGCAAATCGCTGGGGAAAGAGGTATCGGAAGCGGTGGATGAGCGTGCGAAACCGCATCGGTTCCGTTATATGATCTTTCGTTTTCCCAGGTGGCGACACGTTGTTCGGACGCATGCTATTGGGGTAGAATGGGAAGCGGAAGATCGTAGGGGATACGGGGGTCTTCCATGGGGAATCGCACTGCTCTGAAAGACGCGTGGTCGAAGGCGGTCACGCGGGCCAATGTGACGCTTGCCGTGGGATTCGGCTGCGCGGTGTCGATCTCGCCAACGTTGCTCACGGCGGCCACGCCGGACAACATGATGAGCGCGCTCGTGAACAAGCCTCCCCATGGTGCCTGCATGCCTTCGCTCGTGGCGGCTGCTCTGGCATGCCTCGTGATATTCCTAGGCGGACGACGCCTGTTCGCGGTGCTCGAGCGCACGGTGAAGCCGCTCGCGCTCGGCGTGGCCATGGCGCTCATGGGCGCCGTGCTGGTTCTGCCGCTCGTTACGAGGAACTCCGTGTCGGTAACGGGCGACGTGGTCATCGCGGTTGCAGGGTCGCTGTCGGTTTTGCTCTACCTGTTCTGGATGCAGTTGTTCGGCAGGCTATCGGCGCAGAGCATGTTCCTCACGCTGTTCCTGTCGCAAGTGCTGACCTGCGCCATCAACGCCATCATCTCGATCGCGAATATCTACACGGTCGTCGCGACATCCATCGCGTTGCCCCTGGTGTCGACGATCTGCCTGCGAGTTGGGCAACGCGAACACGCAGATGAACGCCCGTCGAGCGAGGTTCCCGCCTCGCAAGAGGGGCACGGAGCGTCGACGCTGATGCTCGTGAAGCTGGCGGCCATCGTGTTCGCATGGGGCGTGATCGACCATCTGTTCCGCAGCGAGTTCGATGCGTTCATGCGCACGCAGGTGACGACTTCGCCCTTCGCGGTGGCGTACCATGCTGCGGCGTTCGTCGTGGTAGTGGCGGCTGTCGCTTTCGCCTACGCGCTGCTGGCGTATCGCGAGCGCTTCCAGTTCGGGCATCTGTACCGCATGATATTCCTTCTGGGCCTTGCCAGCATCCTGTTGCTGCCCATCGTGCTGGCAGGGCAGGCGACTATCGTGGGCTACACGTGCAGCGTCATCATGTACCAGCTCGTGTTCCTGCTCGTCTGGGTCATCGCAGCGTCGGTGTTCCGCGATTCCCCGACTCATGCGCCTGGGTTCTTCGGGCTCGTGTACGGATTCTGGTCGCTGGGGTCGCTAGGCGGTGCGCTGTTCAGCTCGGTGTTCGTGCAGCACCTCACCATGGACAACGTGCATCTGATCGTGTTCGCGGCCGTGCTTGCGGTGGCGGTGGGTTACGCGGTCATGTTCACCGAGGCCGATGCGAACGCGCTCGTGCAAATCGTCCCGTACAAGCGTAAAGCGCCGTTCAAAGCGAAATGCCAAGCGGTTGCGCAGGAGTACCAGCTCTCGCCGCGGGAAACGGAGATCGCCATGCTCATCGCGCAAGGACGCGACTCGGCGCATATCGAGAAGAAGCTGTTCCTGTCGCGCAGCACCGTGCAGACGCACCGCATGCACCTCTACCAGAAGCTCGACATCCACAACCGCCAGGAGCTGCTCGACATCATCGAAGCCGCCGATGCGAGCTAGGGCGGATCTGCCCTCTCCCTCCCGACGCGCACGACTTCAGCGAGCGGCCCTGCATCTGCGGGGCCGTTTTGCCTGTTCGGCGGCATCCTCCGGTTCGGACGATGCCGCCGAATCCCAAAGATGGTTCGCTTCGACGATGGCGCGCGCCGCCCCTGTTTCCTTACGATGCCTTCCGCGCGGAGGGGTCGGCTGAGCGTTCGGCCGCCGCGCAGGACGAGGAAACGGAAGGAAGGAGACCGATGCACGCACAACGCAGGATCGCGCTGGTCACGGTGTGCGCCTTGCTGGGGACGGTCGGCATCGCCGGCTGCGCTCCCCAAGCGAACGAGGCGCTTGCAACGGACGATCGGCAAGCCGCGCAAGCGGAGGAGCGGAACTACACCGACGAACAGAAATCGATCATCGCCGGAGAGGAGGGCACCACCTACGACGGCATCTCGCTCGACGCCTACCCGGGCAAGGGCTACCTCGACGACATGCACGACATGTGGGACGCGAACGTCGATCAATGGGCGCCCGAGCTGCGCACGCTGCCGAGCGGCCAGATCGTGCAGCGCACCCCCAGCGAGCTGACCGAGCGCGCCCGTCAAGGCAAGACGCCGTACAACATCTACCGGCTGAACAACGACAACCGCGGCTGCAACAGCTGCCACGCCGACCTCGACGCGACGCTGCAACACCTCGCGCAGACCATGCATCCCTCGCCGAACAGCCCGGCGCTCGATGCCGAGATGACGGTGGACCAGTGCCTGTTCTGCCATACATACTCGCCGGGCTACATCCCCACGCAGTACGAGTTCGGCACGCTCATCCACAACGTCCACTACGGCTTGGTGTCCGACGGTCGGTTCGAGGACGAGTACAAAGGCAACTGCTACTCTTGCCACGATGCAACCAACGACGGCGAGGGCATGGCGCTGTGGGATCAGACCAAGTTCGAGCGCCTGCGCGGCGTGACGAAGGTCGAGAACGTGGAGGGCGACTTCTCCATCGACCAGGAAACCACGATGGCGCAGGAGGACATGTTCAACATGGACGCCTGGAACCGCCTGTACGACCGTATGCGCTCCGGCGCCGAGTACGCCGACACGCCCATGCCCCAGAGCCTGTTCGACAGCTGGCCCATCACGGTGGACGGCGAGGTGAACAGCCCCTACACCGCGCTTCTTCCCGACCTCGTGAAGGAAGCGGAGGAGGCCGGCGTCGTGGTGACGAAGGTTTCGAAGGAAGTGTGCAACTGGAACGGCACCGGCGCCGGCTCGGTGAGCAACGTGGAGATCACTGGCATCCCCGTGAGCTGGCTCATCGAGCGTGCGGGCGGCTACACCGACAACGCCGACATCAACGGCGTGCGCGTCATGCGCGCCGACGGCTCGTCCAAGCGCGCCATGCCGCTGGACAAGGTGGACGGCGGCGAGGCCTTCCTCGTGTACAAGATCAACGGCGAGCAGCTGACCGCGGCCAACGGCTTCCCCTGCACGAACTGGTGCGAAGGCGTCGACCCTGAAGTGAACTCCAAGCAGATGAGCGAGTACAAGGTGGCCACCGACGCGCCCGACTTCGACGACCACGTGTACGAGTTCGAGCATCACGACGGCAACCCGAACGGCTGGATCGACGCCGAGGGGAACTGGACGAACAAGCCCAACGCCACCATCCTGGGCGTGCCCGAGGGCCTCGTCATCCAGAACGGCCAGCCCTATACGTTCCACGGCTATCTGGACGCCTACGACGAGAAGATAGCGAGCGTCGAGTTCTCGATGGACTTCGGCAAAACCTGGACGAAATACGAATTGGGCGACACCGACGTCAACAAGCTCGTCTGGTTCGACTTCACCTGGACGCCCCAGGAGGAGAGCGCCTACTGCCTGCAGCTGCGCGCCACCACGGAAAGCGGTCTCGTGAGCCCGCAGATCCAGACGGTCATGGTGAACGCGAAGGACACGATGCCGACCGCCGATCAGACCGTCGTCATCGACACCCCGTCGCTCGTCGCGCCGAAGGCGGCCGTCGACGCGACGGAAGGAAAGGAGTAAAAGCGCTCATGAACAAGCCAGCTCAGAAGATCATGGCCGGCGTTGCGGGCGCGGTGCTGCTCGCATCGGGAACCGGCGCGGCCCTCGCGGCCCAGCAGCCCGCAACCGCCGAAGAAGGCTCCCGGCCCGCCGGCGCAACCCACACGGTGGCCGATTTGGACATCCGCGCCCAGTGGCTGGGCGAGGAATCCGACTACGTGCGCGTTGCGGACGTGCAGGGGTCGTTCACGTTCAACCAAGAGGGCGTCACCCCCAACGACGAGCTGTTCAACGTGTTCGGCACGGCGATCCTCTCGATGTGCTCCAAGCCCGCGCCCGAGCTCGCCGCCGAGCAGGACGGCGTCGCCAACTACTATGTGAACGTGGGCGGCCAGGTGAAGGAGAACTTCACGGTGAACCTGTCCGAGCTCGACGACGAGGAGCAGGAAGCGCTCATGGGCTGCTCGTGCGCCACGGGCTCGCCCTTCGGCCAGGCTGCCGTCATCGGCGTGCCGTTGGCATCGGTGGTGGGCATGGCCGAACTCGAAGACGGCGTGAACACCGTGACGGCCTACGGCGCCGACGGCTACGGCGAGCCGCTGCCGTTGCAGTACGCGCTCGACAAGAACGCGCTTTTGGTGTACCGGGTGAACGGCGAGGAGCTGAAGGCGTCGGAGGGATCGAGCGTGCAGCTGTGGATGCCCGAAACCGTGGCGCGCTACTTCACGCGAAACATCGCAAGCATCGAGCTCACCCGCGAGGACGCCGTGCCCGAGGTGGCCTCGGTCGACCCCATGTACCGCAACAAGATCGAGATCAAGAACACCTCCGACGGCTGCGTGTTCGAGGCGGGCGACGAGATCACGTTCGAGGGCGTGGCCGACGACTGCGGAAGCCCCGTCGCGGCCATCGAGTTCTCCTTCGACGGCGGGCGTACCTGGACGGCGTGCGAGACGGACGGCGCCACCGCCGACAAGTGGGTGAACTGGCGGTTCACCACTTCGTTCGACGAGGCGGGCGACTACGAGATGACCGTGCGCGCCCGCACGGCCGACGACGTGGTGTCGCCGCTGTCCGCCAGCCTTTCCTTTGCGGTGCGCTAGCCTCCGCGATACGCTGCATCTTTCCATGAGCGGAGCCGGCATCTTCCGGCTCCGCTCAGCGTGCGCTCCCGCCGATGCGCTATACTGCGTGCAGAAACGCAAGGGGAACGCGAAAGGGGAGCGCTGCGGCATGGAGCATCGGCGGGGAATCGTGAACGTATGCGGGGCGGCGTCGGCCGCCGGGCTCTCGCTCATCTTGCTGTGGTGCACGCTCATGGGGCACACGCCCGGCTTCCTGCTGTCCTCGCTCGGTCTGGCGGAGTGGGCGAACGCCCGCACGTTCTGGCTGACGGGCATCCTCGTGCTGGCCGCGGTGCTGGCGGCGGCTCCGCGCTGGGTGGCCGCGCACGATCGCAGCCTCGCGTTCGTGATGCCGGTGATGGCCGCTGTGGGCACGGGATGCTTCGCGCTGTCGTTCCATCAGGACTTCTTCAGCCCTGCCGTCCTGGCCACGTTCGGGCTCGTGCTGGCAGGGCTCGGCTACTTCTGGTTCGCGTCGCGCTTCGTCATCCTGTTGGCGAAGACGCAGGGGTTCGCATGCGCGGTGTGGTGCATCGTGGCGGCGTTCCCGTTGCGCCAGCTGATGAGCTTGGCGCTCGACGGCTTCATCGATCCTGCCCAGCAGGTGGTCGTGGCCATCGCCCTGCCTTGCTTGGCGGCGGCGTGCTTCGAGGCGGCCCGCGCGGCCGACGGCCGACGCGGCGCGACCGACGCGTCGGGGGCGAAGGACGCCGTGCCGTCTCCGGCCGTCGGCGCGCCCGCCGCCGAGCCGAGCGTGCGGCAGCGCCAGGCGGCGGGCGACATGGTGGCCGTGCTGGTCATGGCGGGCGTGCTGCTGGCCATGGTGCGCATCTTCGGCCCCTCGGGCGCATGGGGGGATTCGAACACCACGTACTTCGACGCGCTCGGGCGCATCCCGGCCATCACGGTGCTCACCTTGTGCCTGGCGGCGTTCGCGTGGCTCGCCCTGCTGCTCATGGCGAAGCAGCCCGCGTCGGTGCGGTTCCAACCGCCCATCCTCGTGGTCATCGCCGGGCTGTTCGTCGTGGTGGTGCGCGCCCAGCTGGGCGATGCGCCGAACGCGCTGCTCGACAGCATCGTGCAGTTGAACGACCCGTTCGCCCACCTGCTGTTCTGGTCGGCGATCGCGGCCGCCTGCACGTTGTTGCCGCTGTCCGAGAACCGCATCGTCGGCATCGCGGGGCTTGCGTACGCCGCAGCCTCGGTGGTGTGGGTGGTGTTCCTGCGCGGCAGCGCCGTCGTGGAGACGACTGTCATCCTCGTGGTGGTGGCGCTCGTGATGAACCGCTCGTGGCTGTCGTCGCTCGCGCGCGGACGCGGCAGGGGCCGGCAGGTTGCGGAGGGCGCCCTCGACGACGAGGCGGCGGGCGACACGGCCAGCCGTCTGACCCAGTCCATCGTCGAGCGCTGCCAGGAGGTGGCCGCGGCTTACGCGCTGTCGCCGCGCGAGACCGAGGTGTTCACGCTGTTGGCGCAAGGGCGCACCTGCTCGTTCGTGCAGGACGAGCTCGTGCTGGCCGAGAGCACGGTCAAAACCCACATGTCCCATATCTACGGCAAGCTGGGCGTGGGCGGCCGTCAGGAGATGATGGATCTCCTGCTCGACGAGACCAAGGGGAAAGACGACGCCTAGGGCGCCTATCGATGCCGCTCGCGGACGATTTTCCCTTTGTTGACGAACCGTAAAGCGCCGCGTCGCTATAATCCGACTACTTTAGCGTGCGAAAGTACCTCTGCCGAAACGGCTTCGTCGTGTGCCGGAGGCGTCCGGAATCTGCTTCGGCGCAGGCTCTTTCTCTCGCAAGGGGATTCGTTGTACAAGAGAAGAGAGGGGATGTGCATGGATATCATCCAGTTCATCAGCGACATCGACGCCTTCGTGTGGGGTCCTCCGATGATCGTGCTTTTGCTGGGATCGCACCTGTTCCTGACGTTTCGCACCGGGTTCATCCAGCGCAAGCTGCCCACGGCTATCAAGCTGTCGGTGACGAAGGATCCGGATGCGCCGGGTGACATCAGCCAGTTCGGCGCGCTGACCACGGCGCTGTCGGCCACCATCGGCACCGGCAACATCGTGGGCGTGGGCACCGCCATTCTGGCCGGCGGCCCGGGCGCGGTGCTGTGGATGTGGCTGACCGGCGTGTTCGGCATGGCCACGAAGTACTCCGAAACGTTCGCCGCCGTGAAGTACCGCGTAAAGGACCACAACGGCAACATGCTGGGCGGCGCAATGTACGCGTGGCGCCGCGCGTTCGAGAAGGACGGCAAGGCGCCGTGGTGGGGCCTCTTGGGAGCGGGCGCGTTCGCGCTGTTCGCGGCCGTCGCCTCGTTCGGCATCGGCTCGGCGGTGCAGTCCAGTGCCATGACCGGCATCATCACGTCGAACGCACCCGGCGTGCCCACCTGGGGTATCGGCCTGGCCATCGTTATCATGGTGTCCCTGGTCATCTTCGGCGGCATCAAGATCATCTCGAAGGTGTGCGAGAAGCTCGTGCCGTTCATGGCCATCGCCTACGCGTGGGGCTGCATCGTGATCATCGGCATGAACTGGGAGTTCGTGTGGCCCGCCATCTGCCTGATCTTCGAGTGCGCCTTCACGCCGAAGGCCGCGTTCGGCGGCGCCGTGGGCTCCGGCCTCATGATGGCGCTGCAGTTCGGCTGCGCGCGCGGCCTGTTCTCCAACGAGTCGGGCCTGGGCTCGGCGCCCATCGTGGCGTCCGCCGCCTCCACGCGCAACCCGGCGCGCCAGGCGCTCGTGTCCATGACGGGCACGTTCTGGGACACCGTGGTCATCTGCGCGCTCACGGGCATCGTGCTGGTGTCCACGATGATCGCGAACCCCGGCATCATGGAGAGCGGCCAGATCTCGGCCGGCGCCGACCTCACCAGCGCGGCGTTCGCCTCCATTCCCTACATCGGCACGCCCATTCTGGTCATCGGCATGATCCTGTTCGCCTACACCACCATCTTGGGCTGGTCGTACTACGGTAACCGCTGCGTCACGTACCTGTTCGGCAAGCGCGCCATCCGTCCCTACCAGGTGCTGTACGTCGTCGTGGCGTTCTTGGGCGCCATCGGCATCGGCGATTTGGTGTGGACCATCTCGGACATCACGAACGCCCTGATGGCCGTTCCGAACATCATCGTGGTGCTGCTGCTGTCGGGCTTGATCGCGCGCGAGACGAAGCACTACGTGTGGGACAAGAACCTCGAGGAGACGGACGAGACGCCCATTCCGGTGTTGGAATCGAAGTAGCGCCGCGCGCGGATAGCGCGACGGCGAGGGCCCCGGTGTCGAAAGATGCCGGGGCCCTTTCGCGTTCGGGGCGCGCTGCCGGCGTGTGGTCCGGCCGCGTTCGGGGCGATACCAGCGTGTGGCCTGTCCGGCGTTCGGGGCTCTTCCAGCGTGTGGTCTGGCCGGTCTGTTGTTGGCACAGAATGAACGCTATGCGCGATTCTGCACTGGCCTGAGAAATTGCGACCTGGGGTTTCTTTCGCCGGTAATCAGAAAAGTGCCGAGAAATCGTGCATAGCGTTCATTCTGTGCCATGCGCGTGCGCGCGAGATCGCAGAATCGGCCTTCGCCCGTGCCCAACGCGCATGCGATGCGGTATCATGGCGGGCATGAAGAAACTGATGATCATAGGCGGCGGCGCGGCGGGTCTCGCGGCAGCGGTGGCTGCGACCGACGCGCTGCGTGCGCACGGCGTGCGCGTGGGCGCGGACGGCGGCGCGGACGCCGTCGAGGTGACGGTGTGCGAGGCCGACGAGCGCGTGGGCCGCTCCATCTTGGCCACGGGAAACGGGCGGTGCAACTTCTCGAACGTCCGTGTCGATGCGGGGCTCTACCGAAACGCCGAATTCGTCGGCGCGGCGCTGGCCCAGCTGCGCGCTCAGGGCGGGCATGCGGACGGATGCGAAGAGCCCGGACGCAAGAAAGCCGTCCGCTCGACGGACGCGGCCCTTCCCGCCGATGCCGTCTGCCCCGATCCGGTGCACGCGTTCTTCGCAGGCTTGGGGCTCGTGTGGCGCGAAGAGGGCGAAGGCCGTCTGTACCCGCTGGCGAACAAGGCTGCCAGCGTGCTGGACGTGCTGCGCGCGGGCGCGCGGGACGCGGGCGCTCGCGAGCTGTGCGGCTGCGAGGCGGTGCGCATCGATCCGCCGTCCCATGCGGGCGATCGCTTTCATGTTCGTTTCGCCGGCGGAGCGGTGCGCCATGCGGAGGCGGTCATCGTGGCCACGGGAGGTCGCACGGCGCGCGGCTTGCTGCCCGAGGGCTTCGAGGCGACGGAGCCGCGCCCGGTGCTGGGGCCGCTGCGCACCGACTCCCGCCTGGTGAAGGCGCTCAACAACATCCGCGTGCGCTGCGCGATCTCGCTCATGTCGCCCGACGGCGATGCCAAGGCGCGCGAGGAGGGCGAGGTGCTGTTCCGCGACTACGGCGTGTCGGGCATCGCGGTGTTCAACCTGTCGAGGTTCGCCGAGGCGGGCGACATGCTGCGCATCGACCTGCTGCCGCGGATGGACGCGCCGATGCTCGAGCAGCTGCTGCTAGAGCGCCGATCGCGCCTGTTCGCGCGCGCTGGATCGTGCACGGGCGACGACGTGCTGCGCGGCATGGTGCTGCCGGCGGTGGGTCGCGGCGTGCTGAAGGCGGCCGGGCTGCGCGCCGAAGGGCCGTTCGGGAAGCGCGATGCCGCGCCGCTCGCGGCAGCGCTCAAAGGACTCGCGCTCGAGGTCCGAGGCGTCGGCGAGCCGCGGCAGTGCCAGGTGCGGCGCGGCGGATTCGCGGTGGAGGCGTTCGATCCGCGCTCGTGCGCGTCGCGCACGATGCCGGGCCTGCACGTGGTGGGCGAGGCGCTGGACGTGGACGCGCCCTGCGGCGGCTACAACCTGCATTGGGCGTGGGCTAGCGGCATGCTGGCGGGTCGCGCTGCCGCCGAGCGCCTGATGAAGGAGGCGGTCGATCATGCTTGAGGTTTCGAACGTGAAGTTGCCGCTTGACGCGGGGCTGCCCGAGGGCGGGGGGCTCGTGCGCGCGGCGGCGGCCGCGGCGCTGGGGGTGGCGGAAGGCGACGTGCGCACGGTGCGCACGGTGAAGCGCAGCGTGGACGTGCGCAAGAAGCGCGACGTCCATTTCGTGGCGACGCTCGGCGTGGAGCTGGTCGACGAGGCGGCCGAAGAGCGAGCGCTTGCGGTCGCCATCGCGCGCGGCGGCGCTGGGGCGATCGTGGGAACGCACGTGAAGCGCCACGAGCCGTACGAGCCGCTGGACGTGCCATTGCGCGCTGCGGCGGCCGCGAATGCCGGCGAGCCGCGCCCGATCGTGGTGGGCGCGGGCCCGGCCGGGCTGTTCTGCGCGCTCTATCTGGCGCGGGCCGGGCTGCGGCCGCTCGTGCTCGAGCGCGGCGGCGACGTGGACGAGCGCCTGGCCGCGGTGGACGCGTTCGCGGCGGGCGGCGATCTCGACCCGCAGACGAACATCCAGTTCGGCGAGGGCGGCGCGGGCACGTTCTCGGACGGAAAGCTGACCACGAACATCAAGAACCCGATGGCGCGCCACGTGCTGCGCTGGTTCGTGGACGCCGGCGCGCCCGAGGAGATCCTTTGGCAGGCGAAGCCGCACATCGGCACCGATCTGCTGGTGGACGTGGTGCGCACGATGCGCCGCCAGATCGAGGACGCGGGCGGCGAGGTGCGCTTCCATGCGCAGCTTGCAGGCGTGCGTTTCGCGGGCGGCGCGGTGACGGGCGTCGACGTGCTCGACGGGCGCACGGGCGCGGCGGAGCGGATGGCTGCGCGGCGCGTGGTGCTGGCCTGCGGGCATTCGGCGCGCGATACGTTCGAGGCCGTGCACGCGGCGGGCGTGACGATGGAGCAGAAGCCGTTCTCGGTGGGCGTGCGCATCGAGCATTCCCAGGAGGCGGTGAACCGGGCGCAGTGCGGCGACGCCGCCGCGCATCCGGCGCTGGGGGCCGCCGACTACAAGCTGTCCGCGCACCTGCCGAGCGGGCGCGGCGTCTACACGTTCTGCATGTGCCCCGGCGGCGAGGTGGTGTGCGCCGCCAGCGAGGAGGGCGGCGTCGTTGTGAACGGCATGAGCCGTTTCGCGCGCGACGGATCGAACGCGAACGCGGCGCTGCTCGTGGGCGTGGGTCCCGAGGACTTCGGGAGCGACCATCCTCTGGCGGGCGTCGAGCTGCAGCGCCGCATGGAGCAGGCGGCGTATCGCGCGGCCATTGCCGCAGGCGGCGCCGCGTACCAGGCTCCGGCGCAGACGGTGGGAGATTTCCTGGCCGGACGCGCCGGCGGCGCGAGCGCGAAGGTGCGGCCGACGTACGCGCGCGGCGTGGCCTGGTGCGACCTGCGGGAGTGTCTGCCGGGATTCGCGGCCGACGCCATCGCCGAGGCCCTGCCCCTGCTCGATCGTCGGCTGCGCGGGTTCGCGGACGAGGATGCGGTGATGACCGGCGTGGAGACGCGCAGCTCGAGCCCCGTGCGCATCGTGCGCGACGACGCGCTGCAAGCGCGGGTGGAAGGCGCGCCCGACGACGCGCCCGAAAGCGGCCTCTACCCCTGCGGCGAGGGCGCGGGCTATGCCGGCGGCATCATGAGCGCCGCCTGCGACGGCCTGCGCGTGGCCCGCGTCCTCGCGGACGCGTTCGAATCGCGCTAGATCCGCGTTGGAATCCTGTCGAATCCGCGTTGGAAACGAAGGCTGCTTTCGTGGAAACCGCGTTGGATTCGCGTCGGATCCGCATAAGGTTCCGTGGTGCTTTTCGCTAGATCTGCGCCATCGAAACGTGAGACGGGCCCTCTATACTAAGAACGTGGAGCAGGTGCGCTGAGGATGCTATAGTGAGGGAGGCCGTCATGGGATCGAGTGTTCTTTTGGATCGAGAGGGGCAAGCGATGGATGTGAAAGAGGCTGCGAAGAAGGCAGCGGCTTACACGGCGGATATGGAAACGCTCACGAAGCCGGATGAGAAAGCCTTGTTTCTCAGCGGATCGGGATTCGCCATCGAATCGACGCGTTTCGACGATTCGCATAATTGCTGGGAGATCGGCGTCGGATTCGTCCGCGAGATCGACCGCCGGAGCAATGCGAACGGCATGGTGTTCGGCAACCAAGAGCCTCTTCGTGACTTGCGCACGTACAAGACGGTGACGATCTCGGACGATAGCGGCGAAGTCGTCTCGTACGAGTAACGGGCGTCATGAAAGGGATCATCGACGCAAACCTGCTGCTCGTACTCGTGGTGGGTTTGAACGATCCTCGGTTGCTGGGACGAAAGAAGCATGTCGCTGAATACTGCAAGGAGGACTTCGACGTTCTTTGCGGTGTTCTGAACGATTTCGATCGCTTGCTGGTCACACCCAACATCATAACCGAGTGTTCGAATCTGATTTGCGGAAAAGACGGGCATGGGGCAAATTCCAGTGAAGCGACCATCCTCGCCGAGCTGCTTGATGAAGGAGCCGTCTACCGCCTCGACGAGCGATATGTCGAGAGCGTCGTAGCGGCGAATCGAAACGAGTATCGCTATTTGGGCGTCGGGGACTGCTCGCTTCTGCACCTCGTTGATGCGCAGCATGCCGTCGTGACGGCGGACGGTGCCTTGGCTCGTGCAGCGCAGTCCATAAACCACGCTTCGGTCAACTTCAACCATGTTCGAACAGGCGCACTGTTGTACTGATCGCTAGAACTCGATGCCGCGGCGGGCGAGGACGCCCTCCTCGTAGTAGTGCTTCACTTCGCGCATCTCGGTGACGAGGTCGGCGACGGCTGTGAGCGTGTCGCTTGCTCCGCGGCCCGTGACGACGAGCTCAACGTTCTCGGGCCGTTCGAGCACGAGGTCCACCAGCGCGTCGGGCCCGAAATAGCCCAGGCTGTCGGCGACGTTCGCCTCGTCGAGCACCACCACGTCGTACGCGCCGCTCAGCATCATGTCGCGCGCGACGGCCAGGCCCCGCTTCGCCGCCTGCGCGTCCGCCGTCGCATCGGGTGCGCTCAACTCGTCGCCCGTTCCGAACTGTTCGCACGCAATGAGATCGCCGAACAGGCGAAACGCGTCGAGCTCGCCGGTGGGGCCGCACTTCATGAACTGGCAGAAGCACACGCGCAGGTTTGCGGCAGCGGCCCGCATCGCCAATCCGACGGCAGCCGTGGTCTTGCCCTTGCCGTCGCCGGTGTACACCTGCACGTATCCCTGCTCCATCGTCATGCTCCCAGCTCCCGTTCCCAATCGAAGTCCTCGGGCGGCGCCATGGGCAGCGTCGGGTCGTCGGCGTCGTCCATGCGGCCGTCCCACAGGCAGGCGCCCATGTCCACGTGCGCATCGTCGGCGAACGCGACCCCTTCCGCTTCCAGCATCTCGCGCTGAACCTCGGGGCCTCCGAAGGCGAACCCCTTGCACAGGCCCCCGTCCTTGAACACCACGCGGTGGCAGGGGATGCTGTTGACCTCGGCTCCCGGCTCGGGGTTCGCGCGCAGCGCATATCCCACGTAGCGCGCCGACCGCGGCGCTCCGATGAGCCGCCCCACTTGCCCGTACGTGGCCACCTTCCCGCGCGGTATGCGCCGCACCACCTCGAACACCCTGTCGGAGAAATCCCCCATGCCTTCTTCGCTCCTCGCTTCCGCCCGTCGTTTCGCTTCAGTATACGGCAACCTTGTACGGCGCGTGAGCCTTGCGCGCCGCCGTTGACGCTTGTCTGGCGCGAGCACGAAACGAACAGACGATTGCGGGTTCCCTTTTCCTACGATCCCCCTTATGATTGAGGCACGGCTGTTCCTCGAGAACCGCCCCCGCTTCTTTCGCACGGGAGGTAGTAGATGGATCCGATCAGCAACCGTCGTCCGGGGGGCTCGGATGGCGCCGAGCCTTTGAGCGCTCAGTCGAGCGCCTTCGATGCAATTGGGAGCTTTCCAAGGCCAACCGATCTCGTCGACGCCGAGGCGCTCGCCGACATGCGGGCGTTCAACGATCTCAAGGCGAAGCGCAAGAAGCAGCGCAAACGCAAGATCGTCGTGGGCATCGTGTCCGCGGTGGCGGTGCTCGCCGTGGCGGGCGGCGCGTTCGCCTGGTATTCCGCCGATCAGGCGGCCAAGGCGCTGGAGAATATGGCGCCGCAGACGGCCTTCGTCGAGCAGGGCACGTTCGTCGAAACGGTGTCGGCTTCCGGCAACCTGCAGCCCGTCGCCTCGGTGAGCGCCACGTCCGAGGTTGACGGTATCGTGGGGGAGGTGCTGGTAGCCGAAGGCGATGCGGTGGCCGAGGGCCAGACGCTGTTCACGGTGGTCAACGACGATCTGGACAAGGCCGTGAAGCAGGCTGCCCAGGGCATCGAAGAGGCCAAAAACGGCGTCGCCCAGGCTCAGAACGCTGTGAACGACGCCTACCATGCCAAGTCCGCCGGCCAACAGGCGGCGGCTCGGGCTCAGGAGCAGGCGCAGGCCGCCGCCGCAGCCGCCAAGGAAGCGGGCGCGGCAACACCGGCTTCCGACGCGTCGGGCGCCTCCTTCGACGAGGCCGGCGCCGATTCCGCCATCCGCAACGCCGAGCTGGCGCTCAGCAGCGCGAACCTGGCGCTGCAGAACGCCCAGAGCGCCTATGACGAGGCCGTCGCGCGCGCCGCCAAGCGCACCGTCACGGCGTCCATCGCGGGAAGCGTCGTCGCGGTCAACATCGAGCCCGGCAAGGCGCTGGGCGCGACGGCGAACGCGGCCGCCTCGCCGGTGCAGATCGCCGATCTGTCGCAGATGACCGTCTCCATCAACGTGAACGAGATCGACATCCTCAAGATCACCGCCGACCAAACCGCCGAGGTCGCGTTCACCGCGGCCCCCGACCTCACGCTGCCCGCCACTGTGGTCAGCATCGCCACCACATCGGCCGGCTCCGGCGACGCGGCGGGCGGTGCCATGTACGGCGGCATGGGCGGCGCGGTCACGTACGCGGTGAAGCTGCTCATCGCCGAACCCGACCCGCGCCTCAAGCCCGGCATGACCGCCAAGGCCACCATCACCACGACCACCATCGAGAACGCGCTCAAGGTGCCCATCTCGGCCGTGCAGTCCGACGGTGCGGGCGGCAGTTTCGTCATGGTGCTCACCGATCCTGAGACGCAGGGAACGGAGATGCGCGAAGTCGAGGTGGTCGCGTCCGACGGTCTTACGTCCGTCGTGAAGGGCCGGGTGAAAGCCGGCGACGAAGTGGTCGTGAGCGGCGGCATGGGCGGCGCGCCGGACGGCATGGGCATGGCGGTCGATGGCGCTGCCTCGGCCGATTCCGCCGCCGTTGCGGTGGGATAGCGCTATGGGATACGTCGTGGAAGCCGTCGACCTGCATCGCATCTACGAGAGCGCTTCGGGCTACACCCATGCCCTGCGCGGCGTGACGCTGTCGGTGGCGCAAGGCGAGTTCCTAGCCATCATGGGACCCTCGGGATCGGGCAAGTCGACGCTCATGAACCTGCTTGGCTGCCTCGACACGCCCACGCGCGGCCGTTACCTGCTGGAGGGTATCGACGTTGCCGACTATCGCGAGGACGAGCTGGCCGAGATCCGCGCCACGCGCCTGGGTTTCGTGTTCCAGTCGTTCAACCTTCTTCCTCGCGCCACCGTGCTGCGCAACGTGGTGCTGCCGCTCATCTACACGGCCTGCCCGCGCAAGGAGCGCGAGCTGCGAGCGCACGCGGCGCTACGCAGCGTGTCGCTGGACGAGCGGCTGTACGACCATCGCAGCAACGAGCTGTCGGGCGGCCAGATGCAGCGCGTCGCTATCGCCCGCGCCCTCGTGAACGATCCGGCGCTCATCCTGGCCGACGAGCCCACCGGCAACCTCGACACGGCCACGGGCGACATGGTGCTGAACACGTTCAAGCGCCTGCGCGACGCGGGCAAGACCATCGTGCTCATCACGCACGAGCCCGACGTGGCCGCCCACGCCGACCGCGTGGTGCACATCCGCGACGGGCGGCTGTACGAGGGCCCGCAGCCGAGCGCCGCCGGTCGGGAAGGGGCGCGCCCATGAAGATAGGCGATCTGTTCTACGAGACCTGGCACGCGCTGTCCGCGAACAAGGGCCGTTCGTTCCTCACCATACTCGGTATCGTCATCGGCATCGCGGCCGTCATCGCCATGACCTCGCTCATCGCGGGCGTGCAGAACATGCTCATGGGCGAGATGGGGCTGTCCCAAGCGCGCCAGGTGTCCATCAGCGCCTACTCGCCGCAGGGCATCACGTTCGACGACCTGGACAAGCTGGAGCAGGGGATGCCGGAATACGAGGTCATCACAGGTGCCTCGTACGCATCGGCCGAGATCACGATGGCCGACGGCCAGAAAAACCACGCCACGGTCATCGGCGCGCGTCCCGATTACTTCACAGCGAACGGGACGAAGCTTAAGGAGGGCCGCTTCTTCACCGAGAGCGAGGAGCAGAACGCCGCGCGCCTCGTGGTGATGGGCGGCGGTGAGATGACCGTGCAGATGCTCGGCGTCCCCGACACCGAGGCGGTGGGGAAGACGGTGCGCCTGGGCAACGACGACTACACGGTGATCGGCGTGTTGGAAACCTCGTCCTTCATGGGCGGCGGAGGGACGTTCTACGCGCCTTACACCACGGTGGAGACGCGCATCGGCAATGCGAGCGGCATCCAACAGATCGTCGGCTTCGCGCGCGAGGGCACCGACATGGATCGGCTCGTCGAGACGACGCAGACCTTTGTGGCGCAGTACTTCAATCTGGAGCCCGAGAACGTGTACGTGTCGTCGCTCGACGCCGTCATCAAGCAGATGGAAACGATGATGACGTCGTTCTCGCTGCTCATGGGCTCGGTCGCGTCCATCTCGCTGTTCGTGGGCGGCATCGGCATCATGAACATGATGCTGACCAACGTCACCGAGCGCATCCGCGAGATCGGCCTGCGCAAGTCGCTCGGGGCGCGTCGTCGCGACATCACGAAGCAGTTCTTGCTCGAGGCTATCATGCTGTGCGTGGCGGGCGGCGCGTTCGGCATCCTATTCGGCTTCCTGGCGGCGTTCGGGCTGGGCCAGGTGATCGGGGCGGTGCAGGCGGGCATGACCGTCACGCCGGTGCTCGCGCCGGGCGTGGTGTTCGGCGCCGTGGCCGTGTGCGTGCTTATCGGCGTCGTGTTCGGCTACTACCCGGCTCGCCGCGCCGCCAAGCTCGACCCGGTGGAGTCCCTGCGCTACCAGTAGAAGCGATGTCTGCCCCGCCGCCTTGGCGCAGGCGAGGGCCCTAGTCTGTCATCCTGAGCGAGCGAAGCGAGTCGAAGGATCCCGAGCGGCGTCAGCGGGAAAGGCCGTGGCCGGCTCCTCGCGGGATCCCTCGACTTCGGCCTCCGTTCAGGATGACGAGGGCATGCCGGCGGTCGGCGGAAACGTTCCTGTTCGCGTCGTTCGCCGACCCAAGAGATGGTAGAATGCTTTGAGCATGAAGAAGACGTCTCGGATCGTGGGAAGCCGGGTGAGAATCCCGCACGGTACCGCCACTGTGTTTCGGTCTTGCCGATCAGCCAGAATACCGACCGAGAAGCGTGTGTGCGCAAGCGGCGAGTTACCGCGAGCGCTACCCGTCGGGCCCGAGCGCCCTCGGCTTGTCTGCGTAGCGAATACGGGCTGCGCGATCTCCCTGCTCGGGAGGTCGCGCAGCCTTTGTTTTGCTGTCTTTCTTCTGCGAAGCGAACGTACGAAAGGAGAAGGAAGACAGTGAAAGAACATGCAAGCACGCGTGCGGGGATAGCGCAGCGGGCCTGGGCCCTCTTGCTGGCCGTCGCGCTCTGCCTGGGCCTCGTGCCCGGTGCAGCCTGGACTGCCGAAGGTCAGACTGCTGCAGCGGGGGCGGAAAACGCTCAAGCGTCCGCCGGTACGGTCACGCTGACCGTCACCGCCGGCAGCAAGAACGACTACGGCACGGGCGAGGTCACGTACCCCACATGGGTCAACAAGCAGTACGCCCTCGGCGAGGTGCTGAAGACGGCCCAGGCCGCGGGCGGCACCGGACACGGCAAGGGCGATCTCACGATGGAGGACCTGCTGGACACCGCCGTGGCGAAGGGCGACCTCAAGGCTTACGACGCCTCGGAGTCCTCGTACGGCAAGTACCTCAACTCCGTGACCTCGAAGGACGGCGCGAAGCTGGCCGGCTGGAGCAGCGACGACTCTTCAGCCGGCCTATATTGGTCCCTGTTCGACAACGGCGGCTTTGCGAACTCTTCGTTCGACCAGGTCAAGCTTGTCGGCGGGAATTCCTACCAATTCTGCTGGGCTTCGTATTCTTCGGCGACCGCTCCGTCCGACTGGAAAGCGTATTACGAGAAGAATCCTGCCGACCAGGCGAAGGGCGACGATGGCTTGCCGATTTCCGAGGTTGCGACCCTGACGGTCACCTCAGGGAGCAAGACCGACTACGATGCGGGGGAGACGACGTACCCGGCGTGGGTCAACAAGCAGTATGCACTCGACGAGGTGCTCAAGGCGGCCCAAGCCGACGGCGGCACCGGGCATGCGAAGGAGGATCTCACGATGGAGGACCTCCTGAACGCAGCCGTGGCGAAGGGCGATCTGAAAGGCTATGATGCCTCTTCGTCTTCATACGGCGGGAAGTACCTCAACTCGATCACCTCGAAGGACGGCGCTGTGCTTGCGGGCTGGAACAGCGACGATTACTCGCTCGGCCAGTTCTGGGCCGTGTTCGCCGCCGGCGTCTCGTCGAGCACCCCGTTCGACCAGGTGAAGCTTGAGGAGGGTGCGTCCTATCAGCTTTGCTGGGACACCTTCTCCTCCGCGGTGGCTCCTTCGGACTGGACGGCCTACTACGCTGAGAATCCTCCTGCGAAAGCAGACGCGGGCGACGGTTCGACCGATCCTGGCGATGCGATCGATCCGCCCACCGACAACAATATCGCACATGGTATCGATCTGTCCGCTATGGCTTCTTTGATGAACGGCATTGCGGCCTCGTACGAGGGAACGACCGAGGCCTGGAAGGTCATGGACATGGCGGCGATGGGACGCCTGGCGGCGGCTCAGGCGAGCGCGTTCATTCCGGTTGGACTTGAGGGCATGAAGAACCCCGCTCCCGATTCGGCTGCGACCGCGTTTCAGCGCAATATCATCGCGTTGAGCGCCGTTGGCGTCGATGCTACTTCTGTGCCCGACGGCGGTGGCGTGTACGATGCGCTGGATGCGATGGCTCAGAAGGTGACGGCGGCATCGCCCGTGAACGTCCAGGCGTTCACTCTGCTGGCGTACGCGAGCAATGCCTATGAAGTGCCAGTCGATGCAAAGCTGTCCGAGGATGCTCTGATCAGCGTATTGTGCGGAAGCCAGCTTTCCGATGGCGGCTTCTCCTACAGTGGATCGAAGGCCGATGCGGATATGACTGCAATGGTGATCACCGCGCTTTCGCCCTATGCTTCAAACGATGCAGCCGTTCGCAATGTCGTGAACAGGGCGTTGAACGCTCTCAAGGGTTTGCAGCATGATGATGGGGGTTTTGGAGCGACCGGGATCGGCGTTGATTCCGGCACCAATACCAATTCCACCGCGATGGCCGTTGTCGCTCTGTGCGCCGCCGGTATCGACCCTTCCACGTCGTGGGCTACCGAAAGCGGTGCCACGCCGTTGAGCGCACTGCTATCCCAGGCCGCCTCCGATCGTTCGGGTTTCATCTACCAGGGTTCGGTAAACGATTTCGCCACCGAGCAGGGCTTCCGGGCGCTGGTGGCTTACCAGGGTCTCAAGAACACCGGTGCCGCGTACAACATCTACACGCAGGCTAAGCTCGGCCAGGCGGGGCTGCCCGCCGAGAAGCAGGAAGAGGAGAGTGCTCCCGCTCCTGCTGACAAGCCTGTGGCCGACAAGAAGGCGCTTGCCAAAACCGGAGACGGCTCTGCGCCGTTCGCGGCCGGTACCGCGGTGCTCGCGCTCGGCGCGCTTGCGGCGGGTATCGCCGCCACGCGGCGCATGCGCGTTTCCGACGAGCTCTCGTTGCGTCGATAGGATCACGGCGGTATGAGCGAAGATTCGAACGAGAAGACCGGCGGCTCGGGTGTCGAAACGCTCGAGCCGCGTGAGCGGGCCGAAGCGCCCGACAACCGCATCGCCCCCTCCGCGCCTCGCGGCGAGGAGGGGGCCTCGGTGGGCGGGGCATCCGCAACGGCGGCGTCCGCGCCCTCGTCTCGCCGACCTCGCAAGGCGCTGCTCGCCACCGGCGTCGTTGCCGCTGCGGTGGCCCTGTGCGCCGTCGTGGCGAGCATGGGCTTCGCCACCGGATGGCTCGGCAACCCTGCGCCGTCCGATCCGGTGCCGATGCCCAGCGTCGTCACGGATGCGCCCTCTGACGGAGACGACGCGTCGAAGGACGACGAGACCGATCGCAAGGATGCCGCCGAAGAGGCTTCGGAGGGCGCGGACGGGGAAACGGGCGCCGTCGTCGAGGGCGAAGGCGCGGCGGGTGCCGACGGCTCGGCCGCTTCGACGGCCGGCGAGGCGCCATCGGGCACCGACCTTTCCGCGTCGGAGGGCGCTGCTGCACCGGCTCCGGAGCCTGCTCCCGAACCGGCCCCGGCTCCCTCGGCTCCCAGCACCGTCACGGTGACGGTATACATCGACAGCTCCCGCGCCGCGTCCAATGGCTACCCCTCATCCTTGGGCGGCGGCACGGTCACCCTCAACCAGGGCGCATCCGTCTACGATGCCCTCTGCGCTACCGGAGCGTCGGTGGGCGGGTCGAGCGGCTACGTCAGCTCCATCGGCGGCCTTGCGGAATTCGCTTGCGGTCCCGGCAGCGGCTGGCTGTATTTCGTCAACGGATCGTCGCCCGGATACGGGTGCGGTTCGTATATCCTAAGCGGTGGAGAAAACATTACGTGGATATACACCTGCGATTTGGGCAACGACCTGTAGATGTGCGGCTAGAGGAAAGTGGGGTACCGTGTTCAGCAATCCGAAAGTGGCCAAGATCATGGCTGCATTGGCGATCTTCTTCGCCGTGCTCGTGGTGATCTCGATCTTCCAAACGGTGCACGCCTAGGGGCGCGCCTCGTATGAAGCGCACGGCGTTCGACCTGTTCCATCCCGTCGTGGCGTTCGGCTACTTCGCCGTCATGTTCGCGCTCAGCATGACGGCGATGCAGCCGGTCTACTTGGCCATCTCGCTTGCAAGCGTGCTCTCCTACAGCGCGGTGCTGTGCGGTTGGCGGGCGACGGGTCGCTCGCTTCTCTGGCAGCTGCCCCTCGTCGCCGTCGTCGCGCTGGCGAACCCGCTGTTCTCGGCGTCCGGCTCCACCGAGTTGTTCCGCCTCGGGCTGCGCGCGTTCTACCTGGAGAGCTTCGTGTACGGCGCATGCATGGGCATCATGCTGATCAGCGTGATCGTGTTGTTCTCGAACGCCTCCCAGGTGCTCACGTCCGACAAGGTCATGACGCTGTTCGGCGGCGTCGCGCCCACGATAGGCCTCATGCTGTCGATGACGGCGCGCCTCGTGCCGCAGTTCGTGCGGCGCGGCAACGGCATCGCCGACGTGGAGCGCGCGTGCACGGCGGCGCGCCCTGCCGAGGAGCCCGCAGGGAAGCTCGCTGTCATGCGCGGCTACCTGCGGAGGACTTCGGTGCTCATGGGCTGGGGCATGGAAGACTCGCTCGAGACGGCCGGCGCCATGAAGGCGCGCGGCTGGGGGGCCGCCGCGCGGCGCACCACGTACGCGCGCTACCGGTTCCGTCGCTTCGACGCCGCGGCGCTCGTCTTCGGCGGCGCGCTCGCGTTGCTGGCCGCAGCCGCCGCCTGGGCGGCATGCGCGCAATTCCGTTTCTATCCGACGATCGGCGGGCTCGCGCCTTGGTGGAACTATCTGCCGTACGCGCTGTTCGCGTGCCTGCCGCTTGCGATCACCGCGAAGGAGCATCTGAGATGGCGAGCGTGAAGGCGATCGAGGCGCGCGGTTTCTCGTTTCGCTACCCTGAGTCGACGGCCGGCATCGGCCCGCTCGATTGGGCGGTGGAGGAGGGCGCGTTCCAGCTTCTGGTGGGCGCCACGGGCAGCGGCAAGACCACGCTGCTCGGTAGCTGCAAGCCGGCCATCGCGCCGGTTGGAGCGCGCGCGGGCTCGCTGCAGGTGTTCGGACGATCCGTGGAAAAGCTGGATGCGCGCGAGGCCGCCGCGACGGTGGGTTACGTGGCGCAGAGTCCCGAGAACCAGATCGTGTGCGACAGCGTGTGGCACGAGCTGGCGTTCGGGCTGGAGAACCTCGGCGTGGAACAGGACGAGATGCGCCGCCGCGTGGCCGAGGTCGCTCACTTCTTCGGCATAGAGCCGTGGTTCCGCCGCTCCGTCGCCGAGCTGTCGGGCGGCCAGAAGCAGATGACCACGTTGGCCGGCACGCTGGCGATGCAGCCGCGCCTGCTGCTGCTTGACGAGCCCACCGCCCAGCTCGATCCCGTGGCCGAGAAGAACTTCCTGCACGCTCTGTTTCGCGTGAACCGCGAGCTGGGCATCACCGTCGTCGTGGCCACCCACGCCCCCGAGGCGATGGCCGAGTACGCGACGGACATGGTGGAGCTGCGAGAGGGCACGCTGATCCGCCGCTTCGAACCGCGCGCCGGGGTGTCGGCCCTCCGTCGTTCCGAATCCGTCCCGGTGGCGCCCGCCTCCGCTCAGGATGATGAAGCCGCATACGCCGTCTCGTTGCACGACATCCATCTGCGCTACGCACGCGATGCCGACTGGGTTCTGCGCGGCTGCGATCTGCGCGTCACCGCCGGCAGCATCCACGCCGTCGTAGGCGGCAACGGCTGCGGCAAGTCCACGCTGCTGCGTGCCATCGCCGGGGTCGTCAAGCCGGAGCGCGGCCGCGTTGAGAACTGCCTGGCCGCGCGCCAGGCGCTGCTCCCGCAGGATCCGAAAACCCTCTTCGTGTGCGATACGGTGGCCGAGGAGCTGCGCGAGTGGCAGGCGAACTGCGGCTACGACAACGCTGCGATCGATGGCGTTCTCGCGCGCTTCGGTCTGGACGCGCGCGTCTCCAACCATCCTTATGATCTGTCGGGCGGCCAGCAGCAGTTGCTCGCGTTCGCGAAGCTGCTGCTGGCCGATCCCGACCTGCTGCTGCTCGACGAGCCGACGAAGGGGCTCGACGCGCCGTCGAAGCTGCTGGTCGCCCGCACCCTGCGCGATCTCGCGCAGGCCGGGGCGACCGTCGTCCTCGCCACGCACGACCTGACGTTCGCCGCGCTCGTCGCCGATGCCGCCACCATGCTGTTCGACGGGGAGGCCGTGTGCACCGAGCCGGCCGCCGCGTTCTTCGCGGGCAACCTGTTCTACCGCCCGACCGAGGATGCGTTCTCCCGGCTGTGGCGCGAGGAACGCTCGTGACGCGCCCGCCTTCCCGCGCGGCGGCGCGCCTCCTCGCGCTGCTCGAGGTGCCGGCGCTCGCCGCCGTGCCTCTCGTGCTGGGCGTGTGCGCGTACTTCCAGGTGGAGCAGGGCGCGCTGCTCACCGTGGTCGTGGCCTTCGCGGCGGTGGGCGTGTTCTTCGCCAGCTTCGAGGCCTCGCGCCCGGCGTTGCGCCAGATCATGCCGACCGTGGTGTTGGCGGCTCTTGCGGCGGCAGGTCGCATGCTGTTCGCTCCCGTTCCCGACTTCAAGCCGGTGTCGGCCATCTGCATCCTCGCGGGAGCCGTGTTCGGCCGCCGCAGCGGCTTTCTGGTGGGCGCGCTCGCGGCGCTCGTGTCCAACTTCTTCTTCGGCCAAGGGCCGTGGACGCCGTGGCAGATGTACGCTTGGGGCCTCGTAGGCTACCTGGCCGGCGTCCTGGCCGACCGTGGCTGGCTCGACCGGCTGCCCGTGCTGTACGCTTACGGGTTCCTGTCGGCCCTGCTGTACGGCCTGCTGCTGAACGGGTGGTACGTCATCGGCTTCGTGCAGCCGTTCTCCTGGCCGGCCGCGCTCGTCGCGTTCGGCGCCGCGCTGCCGTTCGACGCGACGCATGGCGTGGCCACCGTCGTGTTCCTCGCGGCGCTCTACGTTCCCTGGCGGAAAAAGCTCGAGCGCATCAAGAGGAAGTACGCGCTGATCTGACGGATGCCGCCGATTGCGGCGCGGCGGCCGTGCGCGTGCTACAATGCCTCCCGATCATCGAAGAAGGGAGCTCCCATGCCGCCACTGTCCAGCTCGAAGCGCGAAGCCGTCGCCGCCCTCAAGCGCGGCGAGGCGGTCATCTTTCCCACCGAGACGGTGTACGGCCTGGGCGTGTCCGTCGAGGCGGCGGCGAGCCCCGAGGCGCTCTACGATCTGAAGGAGCGCGACCGCGGCAAGCCCGTCTCCTGGCTCGTGGGCGGCGTCGACGACCTCGATCGCTACGGAGCGCACGTGCCCGACCTGGCCCGACGTCTGGCACGAGCGTACTGGCCGGGCCCCCTCACGCTTATCGTGGAAGCCGGCGACGCCGTGCCTGCGGCCTTCCGCTCGGCGGCGGGCTCCATCGGCCTGCGCATGCCCGACAACGATACGGCCCTCGAGCTCATCGAGGCGGTCGGCTGCCCGCTGGCCACCACGTCCGCGAACATCTCGGGTCTGCAAGCGCCGGGGGCCTTCGACGCGCTCGACCCCCGCCTCGCCGCTCGCGTCGGCGTGGTGGTGCCCGACGACACCGACGACGATAAGAGCGGCGTGGCGTCCACCGTCCTCGACTGCACCGTAAACCCCCCGCGCATTCTCCGCGAAGGCGCCGTCGCTGAAGCCGATATCCGCGCGGTGAGGTAGTCTCTCGGCCGCCGCCGCGGCGGTCGGCGCGCTCTCCGCATCCGCCCTCCCTGCCCACACGCCCCTCTTTTTTGGCACAGATTCACCGCACGATTTTCGGCGCATGATTTCAGTGCGTGCGCATAAAACCCCAGGTCAGATTTTTCGCATCAGGAAAAAATCGTGCATAACGGTGAATCTGTGCCAGCAAGGCGACGGCTCCCAAGCTCCACCCTCGTTTCCCTCGCCTCCTCAAGCCTCCTTGAGCCTTCCGCCTTGCCGAACGCGCCCGGCTCGGCGTCGACGTTCGCGTAACGCTTCCCTCCGAGCGAGCCGCGCTTGGGTATAATGGTTGAAAACTCCTGGGGAGGGGATTTGTATGGATACAACGGTCGCAGTCGCGCCGATCGGCTTTTTGTCTCATGACGGAACGTCCACCATCAAAGGCCTCGTGTGGGAGCCCGAGCGCACGAGGGGCAGCCGCCGTGTCGCGCCGCGCGGCGTCATTCAGATCGTCCACGGCATGGTGGAGCATGTGGGCCGCTACGACGAGTTCGCGCGCTTCCTCGTGGAACAGGGCTTCGTGGTGTGCGCCGCCGATCACATCGGCCACGGCAAGAGCGTGGCCAGCGCAGACGAGCTTGGCTGCCTGCCCGTCGACGGCAAGGAGACGCTCATCGAGGACGTCCACGAACTGCGCAAGACCGTCACCGCCCGCTACTCCCGCCAAACCCCTTACATCATGTTCGGCCATTCCATGGGAAGCTTCGTCACGCGCGCCTACCTGGCGCGCCACGGCGAGGACGTGGCGGCGGCCGTCATCTGCGGCACGGGCCAACAGCCCCTCGTCCTGTCGAAGGCGGGCAACGCGCTGGCGCGCTTCCTCGCGAAGACGAAGGGCGCCGACTACCGCAGCAAGCTTCTGGACGGCATGGGCGTGGGCGCGTTCGCCAAGCAGATCGAGAACCCGCGCACGCCGCACGACTGGGTCTGCACCGATCCGGCCGTCGTGGACGCCTACATCGCCGACGAGCTGTGCGGCGCCATGTTCTCCGTCGGCGGCTACGCCACGCTCACCGACCTCACGGGCGAGGTGGTGTCGCCGTCGTGCGCGGCGAAGGTGCCGAAGGGATTGCCCGTGCTGTTCGTCGCCGGCGCCGAGGACCCGGTGGGCGCGTGCGGCAAGGGCGTGCGTGCGGCGGCCGACCTGTTGCGCCGCGCCGGTGTGCGGGATGTGGAGGTGAAGCTGTACGAGGGCATGCGCCACGAAATCCTCAACGAACCGGGGCGGGCTCAGGTTTATACTGAGGTGGTCGGTTGGATTGAGGAGCATGCATGCCAAAGTACGTCGTAGCGCTCGACCAGGGTACCACCTCGTCGCGCGCCATGCTCGTCGACGCGAACGGATGCGTCGTCGATGCGGTGCAGAACCCGTTCCCGCAAGTCTACCCCCAGCCCGGCTGGGTGGAGCACGACCCGCGCGACATCCTGTCGTCGCAGCTGGGCGCGCTCACCGAGCTTCTGGTGGCGCACAACCTGGGCGCAAAGGACATCGACAGCATCGGCATCACGAACCAGCGCGAGACCACCGTGGTGTGGAACCGCGAAACGGGGGAGCCCGTGATGAACGCCATCGTGTGGCAGTGCCGCCGCACGGCCCCCATCATCGACGAGCTGACGGCCGACCCGCAGACGGCGCGCATCATCGCCGACAAGACGGGCCTCGTGCCCGACGCCTACTTCTCCGCCAGCAAGATCAAGTGGATCCTCGACCACGTGGAAGGCGCGCGCGAAGACGCCGAAGCCGGCAAGCTGGCCTTCGGCACCGTCGACACGTGGCTCATCTGGACGCTCACCCAGGGCAAGGTACACGCCACCGACGTGACGAACGCCAGCCGCACCATGCTGTACAACATCCACGAGCTGCGCTGGGATCCGTGGCTGCTCGACCTGTTCGGCATCCCGGAGTCCCTGCTTCCCGAGGTGCTCCCTTCGTCGGGGGAGTTCGGCCGCACGGCTTCCGCGGGCATCGTGCCGAACGTGCCCATCTGCGGCGTGGCGGGCGACCAGCAGGCGGCTCTGTTCGGACAGTGCTGCTTCCAGCCGGGCCAGGCGAAGAACACGTACGGCACCGGCTGCTTCCTGCTCATGCACACCGGCGGCGAAGCGTGCCGCTCCACGAACAACCTCATCACCACCATCGCCGCCTCGGGTCCGGGTGCCGGCCCCGAGTACGCGCTCGAGGGCAGCGTGTTCATGGCCGGCGCGCTCATGCAGTGGCTGCGCGACGACATGGGCGTCATCGACGACGTGGCCGAGACCTCGGCCATCGCCCGTAGCGTGAGCAGCACCGACGGCGTGTACGTGGTGCCCGCGTTCACCGGCTTGGGCGCACCCTATTGGGACGCCGATGCGCGCGGCGCCATCTACGGGCTCACGCGCGGAACCGGCCGGGCGCACATCGTGCGCGCCGCGCTGGAGTCGCTGGCCTACCAAGTGCACGACCTCGCGGTGGCTATGGAGGCCGACGCGGGGGTGCGCTTGAGCGTGCTCAACGTGGACGGCGGCGCGTCCGCGAACGATTTTCTCATGCAGTTCCAAAGCGATATCTTGCGCACGCCGCTGCGCCGCCCGCAGAATGCCGAGACGACCGCGCTCGGCGCCGCGTTCCTCGCAGGGCTCGCCACCGGGTTCTGGAAGGACGCGGAAGCCCTGTGCGCCCTACGCTCTTCGGACGACGTGTACGAGCCGGGCATGGAGGACGAGCGCCACGCGAAGCTGCTGGAAGGCTGGGCTCGCGCCGTGAAGCGCACGATGTCGGACGCCCTGTCATCCTGAGCGGAGCGCCGAAGGAGCGAAGTTCCGACGCAAAGCCAGTCCTTTAGGGAAAGATCCCGTGCGGCGCCAGCCGTCACGTGACGAAAGAGAAGAGGAAGGGAACCTCACATGAAGATCAGCATTGCAAGCGACCATGCGGGCTTCGAGCAGAAGCAGGCGCTGGTCGGCTACCTGGCCTCCAAGGGCCACGACGTGATCGACCGCGGCCCCGACTGCGACGACCGCGTCGACTATCCCGACTATGCGGCGCGCGTGGCGCACGATGTGGTCGACGGCATGGCCGAGCGCGGCGTGCTCGTGTGCGGCACGGGCATCGGCATGGCCGTGGCCGCCAACAAGATCGACGGGATCCGCGCCGCCAACGTCACCAGTCCGCTGTTCGCCGCCCTCGCGCGCGAGCACAACGACGCGAACGTCGTAGCCGTCTCGGGTCGCTTCATCGACGAGTCCGTGAACCGCGAGATCCTCGACGCTTTCGTCTCCACCTCCTTCGGCGGCGGTCGTCATGCAGGTCGCGTCGAGAAGATCGCCGCTCTCGAAAACGAATAGCCCGCACGCGCGCAGCGCGGATCGCGCTGTGCTAGCATGATCGCTTCGCCTCGCCCTCATCGAAAGGAACACCATGGCCCTCCAGTACGTATCCCAGACCGATCCCGCCGTCGCCGATGCCATGCGCCAGGAGCTTACGCGCGAGCGCGACTCCGTCGAGCTCATCGCTTCGGAGAACTTCACGTCGCCCGCCGTCATGGAAGCCGTGGGCAGCGTGCTCACGAACAAGTACGCCGAGGGCTATCCCCGCAAGCGCTACTACGGCGGCTGCGAGAAGGTCGACCTCGTGGAGGACCTCGCGCGCGAGCGCGCCTGCCAGCTGTTCGGCTCGAACTTCGCCAACGTGCAGCCCCATTGCGGCGCGAACGCGAACCTGGGCGCGTACGAGGCGCTCATCGAGCTGGGCGACACGGTGCTGGGCATGAGCCTGGCCGAGGGCGGCCATCTCACGCACGGCTCGCCGGTGAACTTCAGCGGCCGCCACTACGACTTCGCCAGCTACGGCGTGGACGCCCAGACCGAGACCATCGACTACGACGAGGTGGAGCGTATCGCCAAGGAAGTGCGCCCCAAGCTCATCGTGGGCGGCGCCAGCGCCTATCCGCGCGTCATCGACTTCGAGCGCATGGCCGCCATCGCGCGCGAGGTGGATGCGTACTTCATGGTGGACATGGCTCACATCGCCGGCCTCGTGGCCGCAGGCGCGCATCCCAGCCCCGTTCCGCATGCCGACGTGGTGACGTCCACCAGCCACAAGACCCTGCGCGGCCCGCGCGGCGGCTTCATCCTGTCCAACGACGAGGACATCGCCAAGCGCATCGACAAGGCCGTGTTCCCCGGCTCGCAGGGCGGCCCGCTCATGCACGTCATCGCCGGCAAGGCCGTGGCGTTCGGAGAGGCCATGCAGCCCGCCTACAAGGAGTACATCGACCACGTGGTGGAGAACGCGCGCACGCTGGGGCAGGGCATGATGGACGGCGGTTTGCGCCTCGTGTCCGGCGGCACCGACAACCACCTGTGCCTCGTGGACCTCACGCCGGCCGACGTCACCGGCAAGGATGCCGAAAAGCTGTTGGAGAGCGTGGGCCTCACGGTGAACAAGAACTCCATCCCCAACGAGCCGCGCAGCCCGTTCGTCACGAGCGGCATCCGCGTGGGCAGCGCTGCGGCCACCACGCGCGGCTTCACGGCCGACGACTTCTACGAGGTGGGCCAG
The DNA here is from genome assembly GCF_009875575.1 of Eggerthella sp. BIOML-A4. Classification (NCBI taxonomy): domain Bacteria; kingdom Bacillati; phylum Actinomycetota; class Coriobacteriia; order Eggerthellales; family Eggerthellaceae; genus Eggerthella; species Eggerthella sp. BIOML-A4. The sequence continues at coordinate 170,825 of NZ_WWRX01000005.1, forward strand.
CTCATCGCCGCCACGGTGTTCAACGCCGAGAGCGAGGCGAAGCTCGCCGATGTGCGTGCGAAGGTGGACGCCCTCCTTGCCGCGCACCCTTTGTATCCCGAGCTCGATTACTAGTTCCCGAACCGGATCGCAAGAAAGAAGGCTTATCCCATGCACTACGACCGCGTCACCGTCGTCGACCACCCGATGGTCCAGCACAAGCTGTCCAAGCTGCGCAACAAGAACACGTCGTCGAAGGACTTCCGCGCCCTCGTGCGCGAGCTTGCCATGTTCGAGGGCTACGAGGCCACGCGCGATCTGGCGCTTGAGGACGTCGAGGTTGAAACGCCCATCTGCAAGGCTGCGTGCAAGCAGGTGGCCGGCAAGAAGATGGTCATCGTCCCCATCCTGCGCGCGGGCCTCGGCATGGTTGAGGGGCTGCAGGAGCTCATGCCCTCCACGTTCGTCGGACACCTCGGCATGTACCGCGACCCCGAAACCCATGAGCCGCACGAGTACTACGCGAAGCTCCCCGACAGCATCTCCCAGCGCGACGTGCTGGTGGTGGACCCGATGCTGGCCACGGGCGGTTCGGCCACGGCGGCCATCCACTATCTGCGAAAGCTCGGCGTGAAGAACATCAAGCTCGTCGTGCTCGTGGCGGCGCCCGTCGGCATCGAGGCCGTGCTGTCCGCCGACCCGGACGTGCAGATCTACACCTGCGCCATCGACGAATGCCTGAACGAACATGCCTACATAGTCCCCGGCCTCGGCGACGCCGGCGACAGGATTTTCGGCACCAAGTAACAGAAAAGCCGCAGGTAGGATCTCCCTTTCTGAAGATCGCCCGCAGAATGGCTGTTGGCTTGGGAGCGGGGCCGGTGTTTTCGGCTTGGCGGTTTCGATAACCTTGAAGGGTGAGCGGCGGCGCGGCGCCCACCAAGCGAGTTCCGCAGCGAAGCGAGGACTGTCCGAGCGACTGGGCGTTGCGCCGCCGCCCACCCGGTCGCGCAGGTTGAAAGAGGTAAGCAATGGAACCACTCGACCATCGCCCCAGCTGGGACGAGTACTTCATGACGCTGGCGAACGAGGTCGCCACGCGCACCACGTGCATGCGCCGCGCCGTAGGGGCCGTCATCGTGAAGGACCGCCGCATACTGGCCACCGGCTACAACGGCGTGCCTACCGGCATGCGCCATTGCGCCGAGACCGGCTGCCTGCGTCAGCAGCTCGGCGTGCCCAGCGGCCAGCGCCACGAGATCTGCCGCGGCCTGCATGCCGAGCAGAACGCCATCATCCAGGCGGCGCGCTACGGCATCAACATCACGGGGGCGTCCATCTACGTCAACACGCAGCCGTGCATCGTGTGCGCCAAGATGCTCATCAACGCCGGCATCGACGAGATCGTCTACCAGAACCCGTACCCGGACGAGCTGGCCATGTCCATGCTCGAGGAAGCCGGCATGAAGCTGCGCGTGTTCGACCTGTAAACGAGATAGGGGAATGGGATAGGGGACGGGCGTGTCAGGGGGACGGGTGATTTGACACGCCCTCCTGACGTAAAATGAGCCACTAGCCCCGTCCCCCTGTCTCATTCCTGTCCTTTTCCGCTTGGAGAATATACGGTTTCGCTTACCGTTCCCCCGCGCTTTATGCAGTTTTTTGGCCGGTTTATTCTTCCACTCACCCAAATTTTGTAAGTTTTTGTAACCCTGCCGTCAGCCGAACGTGAAGTTCCGTTATCATACGAGTCGGCTTGGTAGGATGCGTACTTGTGCGCTCGACGGTCAAGAAGAAAGTGGGACATGGCAGTAGCAATCGTTCTGGGGGCGCTCGCGGGCGCTGCGGGGTTCGCTCCGCTGTTCGCCGGCTTGCGTATGACGAGACGAGTGACCGACACCAGCAACCTGGGGCACGCCGGTGCCCTTCTTCTAGGTGTGCTGCTCTCGGTCGCTGTGCTCTTCGTAACCGCCATCGCCTGCGCGCTCCTCGCGCGCGAGTTCGTCCTGCCCTTCGTTCTTGCCGAGGTCGTGGCTCTTTCCGTCGCGGCTATCGGGTTCGGCGTCAGCAATCTAGTGCGGAAGTAAGATGGAAAGGTAAAGACACGTGAATCCTCTTGAATCCCTAGCGGAACAGGTACCTCACCTGCAGCATTCTTTCGATTCCGCCTTCGTGTTCGGGTCGGGATCGTTCGGCATGACGCAGTACGTGCTGTGGATGCTCATCTGCTTCCTCATCACGCTCGTCGTCGTGCTTGCGGCCAGCAAGCGCCTCACGATCATCCCCACGAACAAGTTCACCAACATGGTGGAGTACGGCTACGAGTTCGTGAAGAAGGACATGGGCGAAAGCGCCATCGGCCACGGCTACAAGAAGCACCTGCCGTTCTTGGCCACGCTGTTCTTCTTCATCCTGATCAGCAACTTCGTGGGCCTCATCCCCGGCTGCAAGACCCCCACGGGGTCCATCAGCATCACCTGGGCGCTCGCGGCCATCTCGTTCATCTACTTCATCTTCTGGGGCATCAAGGCCAAGGGCCTCGGCGGCTACCTCAAGTCGTTCGCGCCGTCGGGCCTGCCGCTGGTCATGGTTCCCATCGTGTGGTTCCTCGAGCTGTTCTCCACCGTGCTGCGCGTGCTCACGCTGGCCGTTCGACTCTACGGAAACATGTTCGCCGGCCATATGGTTCTCGGCATTTTCGCGCTGCTCACCAGCGTGTTCATCGGCTCCGCCATCCAGGGCGCGGGCGTCGGCGTGGGAAGCATCTCCATCGCGTGGATGCTGTTCCTGTTCGCCATGTACGCGCTCGAGGTGCTGGTTGCGTTCCTGCAGGCCTACGTGTTCACCATCCTCAGCGCGGTGTACATCGGCCTGGCCACGTCCGACCACTAGGTCGACCCCGCGCCCTTTCCGAAAGGGGAGGGCGCACGCGCCTGCGCGCGGCAACGTTTGGTGTTTGACCGGCTATTCCACGGCTGGTTGACATAGAAGGTGTCCATGGTTCTCGGGAGAAGCCCGAGAACGGTAAAAGGAGGAAACTGTGGAAATTACACTCGCTCTTGCGGCTCTGAAGCTCGTGGGCTACGGCCTGTCGACCATCGGCCCCGGCCTGGGCATCGGCATCGCCTGCTACGGCTGCTGCGTCGCCACCGCTCGCCAGCCCGAACTGCAGGGTCGTCTGTTCACGAACTTCATCATCGGTGCTGCTCTCGCCGAGGCTCTGGGCCTCATCGGCTTCGTGCTTACCTTCATCGTGTAACTAAGCCTCATTCGGATACCGTGCCGTATAAGGCTTACATAGGAGGTAACCGTATAAGGCTTACATAGGAGGTAACGTACGTGAAAGCTAAAGCGAAAGAAACATCGGCCCGCATCGGGCTTGCCGCGCTTGCCGGCGCCGGCATGACGTTTGCTTTCCCTGCGCTCGCGTTCGCGGCTGAAGGAGAGTCGTCGGGCGGCCTGAGCGCCATCTTGCCCGACATGGCGGAGTTCATCCCCATGCTCGTGATCTTCATCCTGCTCTGGATCGTTCTGGCCAAGTTCGGTTGGCCGAAGTTCGAGGCCATGCTGGAGAAGCGCGAGATGACCATCAAGGATTCCCTTGAGAAGTCCGAGCAGGCTCGCGTCGAAAGCGAGCGCGTGCTTGAGGAATACAAACGCCAGCTGGAGGATGCCAAAGCCCAGGCCGCCCAGATCGTCGCAGACGCGAAGAAGACGGGCGAGGCCGTGAAGGCCGACATCACCGATAAGGCGCAGTCCGAGGCCACCGCGATGATCGAGAAGGCGCACAACGCCATCGAAGCGGAGAAGAAGGCCGCCATCTCCGAGCTGCAGGGCTCGGTTGCCGACCTGTCCATCTCCGTTGCGTCTCGCCTGATCGGCGAGGATCTCAACGATGCCGAGCACCGCAAGATCATCGAGCGCTACGTGAACGAGGCGGGCAGTTTCAATGCCAACTAACCGCCAAATTCTCAAAGAGAAGGTCGCGACGTATGCGTCCGTGCTTCTGGACGGCGCATACGAAGCAGGCGGTCAAGACGCCGTGCTCGAGGTCCGCGACCAGGCCGAGCGCATCCTGCGCATCGCACGTTCGAACATGGATCTCTCCGACGCCTTGGAGGACAGCTCCTATACGCCCGAGCAGAGGGGTCAGCTGGTGCGCAACCTGTTCGCATCCAGCAATCCCGTCCTCGTCGACGTTCTGGCCGTCATGGCCGAGCGCGAGGACTTCGCGTTGCTGTCGCGCGTATGGGCCAGCTATGGAGAACAGCTCGAACGCAAGCTGAACGTCACTGTCGTCGACGTCACGACCGTCGTCGAACTGGACGATCATCTGCGCGAGGTCATTACGAAGAAAGCTGAGGCCGACCTGGGAACGAACGTCGTGTTGCGCGAGCATATCGACAAGTCCCTGCTCGGCGGCATATTGATGAGTGCCAACGGCAAGCGAATCGACGCCAGCGTCCTGTCGCAGTTGGAAAGCGCTCGCAACGTGCTCAAACTATCAACAGATGGAGGTGAATGCTAGTGACTGAAATCACCGCACAGTCTATTGACGAGGCACTGCGCAAGCAGCTCGATGCGCTCAATACGAGCGTCGAATCTCGCGAAGTCGGAACCGTCATCCAGATCGGCGACGGTATCGCGCGCGTCGACGGCCTCAAGGACGCCATGGCGGGCGAGCTCCTCGAGTTCGTGGGTTCCAACGGCCAGACCGTCTACGGTATGGCCCAGAACCTCGAAGAGGACGAAGTCGGCGCCGTGCTGCTTGGTGACGTCACCGCAATCAAGGAAAACGACCAGGTGAAGACCACCGGTCGTATCGTGGAGATCCCCTCGGGCAAAGAGATGCTCGGCCGCGTGGTGAACCCGCTCGGCATGCCGATCGACGGCAAGGGCCCCATCAAGGCCGAAGGCATGCGCCCGGTGGAGTTCAAGGCTCCCGGCGTCATCCAGCGCCAGCCCGTCGAGGAGCCGATGCAGACCGGCATCCTGGCCATCGACTCGATGATCCCCATCGGCCGCGGCCAGCGCGAGCTGATCATCGGCGACCGCCAGACCGGCAAGACGTCCATTGCGGTTGATGCCATCATCAACCAAAAGGGCAAGGACATGATCTGCATCTACGTCGCCATCGGCCAGAAGGCGTCCACGGTCGCCGGCCTGGTGGAGACGCTGGAGAAGCACGGCGCGATGGAGTACACGATCATCGTGAACGCCTCCGCGTCCGACTCCGCTCCGCTGCAGTACATCGCCCCCATGGCGGGCGCCGCCATCGGCGAGTACTTCATGTACAACGGCGAGAACGGCCAGCCGGCCACGGCCGACAACCCGGGCCGCCACGTGCTGTGCATCTACGACGACCTGTCCAAGCAGGCCGTGGCGTACCGCCAGATGTCGCTGACGCTGCGCCGCCCGCCGGGACGCGAAGCGTACCCGGGCGACATCTTCTACCTGCACTCCCGCTTGCTGGAGCGCGCGGTCAAGATGTCCGACGAGTACGGCGCGGGCTCGCTCACGGCGCTGCCCATGATCGAGACGCAGGCCGGCGACGTGTCCGCCTACATCCCGACCAACGTCATCTCCATCACGGACGGCCAGATCTTCCTGTCCACCGACCTGTTCTTCCAGGGCCAGCGCCCTGCGGTCAACGTCGGCATCTCGGTGTCGCGCGTCGGCGGCTCCGCGCAGGTCAAGGCCATGAAGCAGGTTGCCGGCACGCTGCGCCTCGATCTCGCGTCCTATCGCGAGCTGCAGGCGTTCACGCAGTTCGGCAGCGACTTGGACAAGTCGACCCAGGATCAGCTGAACCGCGGCGCCCACATGACCGAGCTGCTGAAGCAGGGTCGTTACGTGCCGATGCCCGTCATGGATCAGGCTATGTCCATCTACGCAGGTGCTCATGGCTACCTCGACGACATCCCGGTGTCCGACGTCGTCCGCTTCCGCGGCGAGTTCCTCGACTTCATCCACGCTTCCAAGCCGGAGATCGTCGAGGCCCTCGAGAAGGCGCAGAAGTTTACCGATGAAATCGAAACCGACCTGAACGCCGCTATTGAAGCTTTCAAGCTGCAGTTCTCGCCCTCGGCTTCCTAAGGCAGGTAGACTATGCCCAACCTTCACGACATAGAAAGGCGTATCGGCTCCGTCTCTTCGACGAAGCAGATCACGCGCACCATGGAGATGGTGGCGGCTGCGAAGATCCGTCGCGCTGGAGAGCGCGTGGCGGCTGCGACGCCGTACTCCGAATCCATGGTCGAAATGTTGGCCAACGTTGCCAAGCGTGTAGGTGGCTCCGATAACGCGCTGTTGCGCAAGCACGACGAAGTGAAGAACGTGCTGTTCGTCGTGGTTGTGTCGGACCGCGGCCTTGCCGGCGGTTTCAACAGCAACGTGCTGCGGCACGTCGAGCGTCTCATGAAGGAAAAGCAGGCCGCAGGCGCGTCCGTCCAGGTCGTCGCCTGCGGTAAGAAGGCCGTCGGGTACTTCACCTACCGCAAGGTGGAGCCGGTGCTCGGGTTCACGGACCTTTCTGCCGATCCGACGGTGGAGGAGGCCGCGTCCGTCGCGGCGTACGCCATCGACGGATACGAGAACGGCACGATCGACGAGGTGTTTGTCGTGTACAACCACTCGAAGAACGCTGCCGAGCAGGTGCTGCGCACGGAGCTCGTGCTGCCCGTGGACACGGCTGCGCTCGATGCCGAGCTGGCCGCCGAAGGCGTGCAGCAGGAAGCGGGCGAGGCGAAGCTCGAGGGCGATGTGATCTTCGAGCCCAGCGCCGAGGCCGTCCTCGACCGCTTGCTGCCGGCGTATGTGCGCACGACGCTGTACCATGCGCTCATCGACTCGGCTGCTGCCGAGCAGGGCGCGCGCCGCAACGCCATGATGTCGGCTACGGACAACGCTACCGAAGTGCTCGAAACGTTGACTAGATTGTATAACCGCGTACGCCAGGGCGCTATCACGACGGAGATTTCCGAGATCGTCGGTGGCGCAGCGGCTTTGGAGGATTAAATGGCTGAACAAATGCTTACGAAGGAGGAGCTCGAGGCCAGCAAGGGCGCTACCGGTCGCATCGTGCGTATCGTCGGCCCTGTCGTTGACGTCGAATTTCCCCCTGATCAGCTGCCGGCGATTTACAACGCGCTGACGGTTGATGCCAAGACCCTGGCGGGCGACTTGCACCTCGTGCTCGAGGTCGAGACGCACCTGCCGGGCAACCTTGTCCGCTCGGTGGCCATGAGCTCGACGGACGGTCTCGTCCGCGGCCTCGAGGTCGTCGACACGGGCAACCCGATCATGATGCCCGTGGGTCCCGAGACCCTGGGCCGCATCTGGAACGTCATGGGCGAGCCCGTCGACGAGAAGCCGATGCCCGAGGTGAAGGGCTACATGCCCATCCACCGTCCGGCTCCGGACTACGACGAGCTGTCCACCACCACCGAGATCTTCGAGACCGGCATCAAGGCCATCGACCTCGTCGAGCCCTTCGTCAAGGGCGGCAAGACGGGTCTGTTCGGCGGCGCCGGCGTGGGCAAGACGGTTATCATCCAGGAGCTCATCAACAACCTGGCCCAGGAGCACGGCGGCACGTCGGTGTTCACGGGCGTGGGCGAGCGTACCCGCGAGGGTACCGACCTCTACCTGGAGATGAGCGACTCGGGCGTCATCAACAAGACCTGCCTCGTGTACGGTCAGATGAACGAGCCTCCGGGAGCGCGTCTGCGCGTGGGTCTCGCGGGCCTCACCGAGGCGGAGTACTTCCGCGATCAGGGCCAGGACGTGCTTCTGTTCGTGGACAACATCTTCCGCTTCACGCAGGCCGGCTCCGAGGTGTCCGCTCTGCTGGGCCGCATGCCCTCTGCCGTGGGTTACCAGCCGACGCTGGCAACCGAGATGGGCGACTTGCAGGAGCGCATCACGTCGACGTCCACCGGCTCCATCACGTCCGTGCAGGCCGTGTACGTGCCCGCCGACGACCTGACCGACCCTGCGCCGGCCACGACGTTCACGCACCTCGACGCGAAGACGGTTCTGTCCCGTTCGATCTCCGAGCTGGGCATCTACCCGGCAGTCGACCCGCTGGAGTCCACCTCCCGCGCGCTCGACCCGCAGATCGTCGGCGAGGAGCACTATCGCGTGGCCGTGGGCATCCAGGAGCTTCTGCAGAACTACAAGGACCTGCAGGACATCATCGCCATCCTCGGCATGGACGAGCTGTCCGAGGATCAGAAGAAGATCGTGAACCGTGCCCGCAAGGCGCAGCAGTTCTTCGGCCAGTGCTTCCACGTGGCCGAGCAGTTCACGGGCTTGCCGGGCAAGTACGTGAAGCTTGAGGACACCATCCGTTCCTTCGCCGCCATCCTCGACGGCGAGTGCGACGAGATCCCCGAGCAGTGCTTCCGCATGAAGGGCTCCATCGAAGACGTGTACGCCGCGTACGAAGAGATGAAGAAGGCCTCGTAATGGCTGGGTTCATGTGCGACATCGTGACGCCGGTGGCGAAGCTGGTCTCTGATGAGGTCGAGCTCGTCGTCGTGCCCGGCGTCGAAGGCGAGATGGGCTTTCTGAAAGGCCATGCTCCGCTCGTGTCGGTGCTTGCTGACGGCGAGGCGCGCGTGAAGGCGGTCGGCGCCTCCGAGACCGTGCATTACGCTTTGCAGGGCGGTTACGTCGAGGTGACGGACGACAAGGTCATCATCTTGGCCGATCGTGCGCTGCCTGCGGCCGACATCGATGTCGAGCAGGTGCGCGAGCAGCTGGCCGGCATCGAGGAGCAGCTGTCCGGACTCTCCGAAGAGGAGGCTCGCAAGACGACGCTCGCAGCCGATAAGGCGTGGTGCGACGTTCAGCTGAGGGTCGCCAAAGCGGCTTAAGGCGGACGCGTTCGAAGACGCGCGGCTTCGGTCGCTTGGCAACGCAACGGCCGATGCGCTGCGGTTGACGAGCAAGATGTGGAAGAGCCCCCGCACGGGGCTCTTCCTTTTTTCCGGCTATGTTTTCGAGGCGTTGGCGTCCCGAAGAGGGATGGTCTCGGACAATGCGAGAGGTTCGGATTCGAGAGTGGTATGATAAGGGGGAAATCGTTGTGCGCCGACGGGCTGCGGCGCAAAGATGAAGGAGAACGCTCGTGAGTCGTCGGAAGTCCCTTGAATTCTCCGGATGCGTGCAGATCGAGGGCGAGGAAGACGGCTATGACGCGCTGACGGGGCTGCCGGATCGTACGACCTTGGAGCGACGCATCGAGCGGTGCCTTGCCCAGAAGGGTCGTCCGTTCAGCCTCATCGTCATCGATATCGACAATTTCAGGTCGTTCAACGACGCGTACGGCTATGCGGTGGGCGACGCGATCATAGCCCGGTTCGGACGCTATCTGCAGACGAGCCTCTCGACCGGCGTCGAGATGGTGGGACGCGTGGGCAGCGAGGAGTACCTCGCCATCGTCGACGGCGCCGACCGGGACGTCCTGGACGGCCTCACGAGCGATCTGCTCTCCGTGCGCCTGACCATCGACGGGGAAGGGCCTTCCGGGGAATCCACGTCCGTCAGCCTGACCGCCGGCGCGGGCGTCGTGTCGTGGGACGGGGAAGCTGCCTTGACGCCGGCGGCCCTCATCCATCAAGCCGAGGTGGCGCTGCGCAAGGCGAAGCAGCTCGGCCGGAGCCGCCGCTACGCGTTCGAGACCGACGATGCGGAATTCGCGCGTCTGCGGGAGGATATGCGGCTTTCGATGGAGCTGTCCGTCGAGATCGGCGATGCGCTCGAACGCGGGGAGTTCGAAGCCTTCTTCCAGCCCCTGTTCAGGCCCTCGAACGGCCGGATCGTGGGGGCCGAAGCGCTCGCGCGCTGGCGGCATCCGTCGCGCGGCCTGGTCAGCCCCGCCGTGTTCATCCCGCCGCTCGAGCGCAGCGGCGCCATCGTCGACCTCGATCTGGCCATATTCGAGCAGTGCTGCCGCTTCCTGCGCGACCGTCTCGACAAGGGCGCGGTCATCGTGCCGCTGAACTGCAACTTCTCGCGCTTGCATTTCTTGGACGACTCGTTCGCCGACGCGTTGAAAGGCATCGTCGACCGCTACGCCGTCCCTCCGTCGTATCTGTGCGCGGAAATCACGGAAAGCGCGTTCGTCGAGGATTTCGACACCGTGATCGGCCAAGTGAAGCGGCTGCACGAGCACGGTTTCAGCGTGGCCATGGATGATTTCGGCAGCGGGTACTCGTCGCTGGGCATGCTGCAGAACCTGCCCATCGACGAAGTGAAGATCGACCAGCTGTTCTTCCAGCGCGACCTTTCCGACTTCCGCAACGCGACCGTGGTGTACTCGATGGCGAACATCGCCAAGGTGCTGGGCCTGGTCGTGGTTTGCGAGGGCATCGAAACCGCCGAGCAGGTCGAGTTCGTGAAAGGCATCGGGTGCGACATTGCCCAAGGCTTCTTCTTCAGCCGCCCGGTCGACGAGGCTTCGTTCGGCGGCTTGCTGGAACGCGCCCTGGCGCACGAGCCCCAGAAGCGATCGCCGCTGCGCAAAGAGGACGCGCGGTCGTTCATCGTGCGCTTGTTCGATCATGCCTTCGTAAGGCAGGATCTCGATGCGTTCGCAGACTGTTGCTTCGACGACGTGCAGTGGCAGGATCGGTTCGAGGAGGGCTGCTTCTCGGGCATCGACGCGGTGCGCGCGCATCTCGAGCGCGCGATGAGCGGCCGGGAGCTCTCCATCGCGTACAAGGCCATCACGGTGAACGAGCTGTCCGGCGATCTCGTCGCGGTGAGCGGCGAAGCGGTATTCACCGGAGACGTGGACTACCAGGGCGTCTTCTACTTCGGTGCGTCGTGTTTGGCAACCGATGCCGGCGTCCTTCTGACCAAGATGAAGATCGACCGAGTCAACCGTTCGGGTCATTCGCATAGATCCTTGCAGATGGCGGCAATGGATATGGAGCGGTTGGACGAAGGCCCCGCGCTCGATCAATTCTACGGGGTCGTGCCCGTGGGCATCATTCGCTACGATTTGTCGGGCGACATGCTGATAACTTATATGAATCAAGCTATGTTCGACATCCTCGGCTACACGAAGGAGCAGTTTTACGGAGAGGTTGGAGCCAACCTTCGAATGATCGTGCATCCCGACGATCTCGACCATCTGTACAAGAAGAGCGTCGAGATGATAGAGACCGGCGAGTCGGAGCCGTTCTCCTATCGTTTCATCAGGCGCGACGGCTCCGTCGCACGCGTGCTGTATCGGCAATGCAATCTTCCGGGCATCGACGGGCGGCCCGTCACCCAGGGCATGTACATCGATCTGGACGAAGCCGAGCGCTATCTGACGGAGGGCGAAGGGGAATAGGGGAGTCCTGCGGAGCCGCGATGCGAGGGCGGCCGCGTCGATCTTCGCGCAATCGGGGATTTCTGTCGTCTGCTCGAGGCTAAGGGCTCGAACGACCCCAGCACCCGCCGACACCTGCTTGACGGCGAAATGCACGCGTCGAGGTAAAAATCGAACGGTTTGGTAATCCTGGCGGAGCCCGGCCGCGGCGCTTCGAGTCCGCCGAGTGCGATTGGGAACGTTTCCCCAGGTCGGATACTCCTCGAACCGTAAAACAAAGCGAATCAGTGTGATTACCAAACCGTTCGTTTTTTACCGCTCGACGCCGTTTCCGCCGTCAAGCCTCTACCGGCGCCCTGTGGGAGTCTGACGGGCTCCCGCAGTCTTTCGGTTTGGGCGCGAATCGATGCCTATGGCAATTCCTTTGAGTCCTACCGCCGCGAAGGCATGCAAAACCCCTGGTGGCTAAATCCCCCTGCGCCTTCCGGGGGTTCGATCCCGCCGGATATTGTCATGGGAGTCGATTTGCGCCCAAGGTGGGGAAGGATGCGCGAGCGCTCGGCGAGCCGTGCGAAATCGGGCAGGTTGTGCGCGATTTTGGCACGACTCGGTGCGCGCGAGCGAAGCGGTGCGTCCTACAATGGATCGAATCCTAAACGAAAGGGGTTCGTATGAACGCAAGAACGTGGAAGAAGCTGGGCGCGTGCCTGTGCGCCGGAGCGCTTGTCGCCGCGCTGTGCGCGGGTTGCGCTTCGAAGGTGTCCGACGATGCTGCGCAGCCGCTCGTCAACGGTGTGACCGATCGGCAGGAAGTGGTGTACTGCCTGTACTTCGGCCTCACCGACAAAGACACCGGCAAGCAGGAGCTCACCATGGAGGAGGCGAAGGATATCGCCATCCCGCTGTTCATCGAGGCGGGGTCGGGCTATACCGTGTACGAGGCCGAAGGAGGCTTCGCCAAAGAGGACGGGACCGTCGTGCAGAACGACACGCTCGTGTTCGACAGCACCCACGGCGACGAGCAGGCCATCCTCGACCTTATCGAGAAGGTCAGGCGGGCGCTCAACGTCGAAAGCGTGTACTGCGAGTCCAAGCTCGTCGGCTGCCAGATACGCGGCGGCGTCATATCGGGCGTCTCGTAAGCGGCGGATCGAGCGCTGCGAACGCCGCCTGCTGTTGCGGGCGGCGTTCGCGCAAAAACCATCGTTTGTTCGCTGTTTGAAGACGGCGCTTTACGACGAATGCTGTTAGAATGTCATCGATACCACGACGCGCATCCATGACTGACAAGAGGCACAAGATATGGCATTCGTCCACCTGCACAACCATACCGAATATTCCCTGCTCGACGGCCACACTCATATCTACGACATGGTGAAGAGAGCCGCCGACCTCGACATGCCCGCGGTGGCCATCTCCGATCACGGCGTGATGTCGGGCGTTCCGCAGCTGTGCGAGATGTGCGACAAGGTGGAAGCCGAGACGGGCAAGCGCGTGAAGCCCATCTACGGCTGCGAGGTGTACTTCACCACCGACGAAGAGCTGCGCAAGGACACGAAGCCGAAGCTGTACCACCTGCTGCTGCTGGCCAAGACGAACGAGGGCTACCACAACCTGGTGAAGCTGGTCAGCGAGTCGCACGTGGACAACTTCTACTACAAGCCGCGCACCACCTTCAGCATGCTGCAGAAGTACGGCAAGGGCATCATCGGCTCGTCGGCCTGCATCGCCGGCATCATTCCGAAGCTGCTCGACAACCGCCAGGTAGACGAGGCGGTCGAATGGGCCAAGAAGTTCGCCAGCTGCTTCGAACCGGGCGATTTCTACATCGAGCTGCAGAACCAGGGCATCCGCACCGATGCCGGGTTCACGCAGACCGAGCTCAACCACATGCTGACCGACGTGGCCAAGGCCGCCGGCCTCAAGACCATCGCCACGAACGACTTCCACTACCTCACGCGCGAGGACGCGCGCGCCCAGGACTACATGCTGTGCATCGGCACGGGCGCGGCGTTCAACGACGCCAACCGCATGCGCTTCGAGAACGACCAGTTCTACATGAAGACCGAGGAGGAGATGCGCGAGGCCCTCAAGGACTTCCCCGAGGCCTGCGACACCACGGTGGAAGTGGCCGAGAAGGTGAACGTGGTGCTGGAGCGCGACTCCATCCTTCCGCGTTTCCCGTTGCCCGAGGGCGAGACCGAGGAAAGCTACTTCCGCAAGCGCGTGCAGGAGGGCTTGGTCAAGCACTACGGCAATCCCGTTCCGCAGGAGGCGCAGGAGCGCGCCGACTACGAGATGGGCATCATCATCCAGCAGGGCTTCCCGGCGTACTTCCTCATCGTGCAGGAGTACATCGAATGGGCGCGCAGCCAGGGCATCGGCGTGGGTCCGGGCCGTGGTTCGGCCGCAGGCGCCATCGTGGCGTACGCCATGGACATCACTGCGCTCGACCCGCTGTCCAACGGCCTGCTGTTCGAGCGATTCCTGTCGCCCGAGCGCGTGGAGATGCCCGATATCGACGTCGACTTCGAGCAGGGCCGTCGCGAAGAAGTGATCAACCACATCAAGGACGTGTACGGCGAGGACCACGTGTCGCAGGTCATCACGTTCGGCACCCTGCAGGCCAAGAACGCCGTGCGCGACGCCGCGCGCGTGCTGGACTACCCGTATAGCACCGGCGACAAGATCACGAAGATGATCGGCGACGAGCTGGGCATCACCATCGACAAGGCGCTGGCCACGAACCCCGATCTCAAGAAGGCCTACGAGACCGAAGAGGACGTGAAGGCCGTCATCGACGCCGCGCTGTCCATCGAAGGCCACGTGCGCGGCGAGGGTGTGCACGCGTGCGCCACCATCATCTGCCGCGACCCCATGGCCGATCACGTGCCCATGAAGCGCGACACCAAGGGCGGCGGCATCATCACCCAGTACGACGGCCATTACACGCCCGAGCTGGGTCTGCTGAAAATGGACTTCCTCGGCCTGCGCACGCTCGACGTGCTCACCATCGCGTGCCGCAACATCGAGCAGCGCTTCGGCACGAAGGTGATTCCCGAGGACATCCCCATCGACGACGAGGGCGCCTTCAAGCTCATGCAGTCCGGCAACATGGACGGCCTGTTCCAGGTGGAGGGCGCGCTGTACGTCAGCTTGTTCGCGCGCCTGCCTCCCACGCGCTTCTCCGACATCGTCGCCTCGATCGCGCTCAACCGTCCGGGCCCGCTGGAATCCGGCATGGTCGAGGACTACATCAAGGTGGCCAGCGGCAAGACCTCCATCCACTACTACGACGAGCGCCTCCGCCCCATCCTGGAGGAGACGTACGGCACCATGGTCTACCAAGAGCAGATCATGCAGATATCCATGGCTATGAGCGGTTTCTCGGCGGGCAAGGCCGACAAGCTGCGCAAGGCTATGGGCAAGAAGAAGCTCGACGTTATGCGCGCGTTGCAGGAAGACTGGAACACCGGCGCGGTGGAGAACGGCTATCCGCTGGAAATTGCGAAGCAGATCTGGGAAGACGCGGAGAAATTCGCTAAGTACGCGTTCAACAAATCGCACTCGGCCGCCTACGCCATCCTGGTCATGCGCACGGCGTACCTGAAGGCGCACTACCCGAACGACTTCATGGCGGCCGTGCTGTCGTCCTACATGGGCAACACCGACCGTTTGATCCGCTACATCGCAAGCTGCAACCACTCGGGCATTCCCGTGTTGCCGCCGGACATCAATTCGTCCAACGCCGAGTTCACGCCCACCGACGAGGGCGTGCGCTTCGGCCTGGTGGGCGTGCGCGGCGTGGGCGCGAACGTGGCCGAGGCCATCATCGAGGAGCGCGAGGCGAACGGGCCGTTCACGTCGCTGCACGACTTCGTGAACCGCCTGGACGCGAAATGCTACAACCGCAAGACGCTGGAAGCGCTCATCAAGGGCGGGGCGTTCGACTCGACGGGCTACACGCGCAAGCAGCTCATGTACTTCGTTGACGAGACGCCGCTGCTGGAAAGCGCCTCGAAGCGCCAGAAGGATCGTGAGAGCGGCCAGGTGTCGATGTTCGACCTGTTCGGCGACGATCCCGATTCGGGCTTCGAGGAGGAGGTTCCGGAACCGGACGGCGTGGAGTGGCCGAAGCGCCAGCTGTTGACGTTCGAGAAGGAGATCATGAAGATCTACGTCTCGGACCACCCGCTGCGCCCGTACGAGGGCACCATCGCGCGTATGACCAAGTTCTCGCTGGGAGACCTGGCCGAGCGCACGAAGGAGATCAAGTCCGCGGTGTTCGTGGGCATGATCTCGAACGTGGTGACGAAGCTGACGAAGCGCGGCACGAAGATGGCCACGTTCACCTTGGAGGATACGACGGGCCACGTGGAGTGCATCTGCTTCAAGTACGACGACAACGCCGAGGCCATCCAGGAAGACGCCATCGTGAAGGTGAAGGGCAAGTTCGAGGCGAACGACCGCGGCAATCAGATCATGGCGTTCGAGGTGGAGGTCATCGAGCTGAACGAGGCCGATGCGCGTCCGTCGCACCTTGAGCTGAAAGTTGCGTCCTCGGACTTCGACCAGTCGAAGTCGCTGCGGCTCAACCGCATCTTGAAGTCGTATCCGGGTCGCGACGGCGTGGTTCTGCTCGTGCAGCAGAGCGATGGCCGCAAGTTCCGCGCCGAACTGCCCGTGTCGGTGGATTCCCGCAGCCCCGTCATGCGTTCCGAGATCCAGGATCTGTTCGGTTCGCAGGTGTGGAGGGCTTCTTGATGCTCCGTCGTTCTCGAACGACGGAGCTCCTCGACGCTGCGAAGCGCTGGGGCGCCCTATCTCGCGGCGATGCCGATGGCTCGCGTACGTAGCGTCGTATCGCGCATTGCCCAGTCGCTCAAACAGTCCTGCTCGCTCGAAGGCCCCGCTGGGGCCTTCGGCTCGTGCGGAACTCGCTTGGTGGGCAACGCGCGATACGACGTAGCTTCGCGGCGCTTTTAAACAATTTGGCAAGCGGATAGCGCCCCCTCTTCGCAGAGGGGGCGTGTTCGTTTATGATGTCGGCTATGAATACGCAAACCATCACCCCAAACACCGCGCGTAAGCGCGAAGCAGCGGCCGCTGCGGCAGCTGATAAACCCGTGCGCGACCATACTCTGGCGTTGACCTTGTCGTACAACGGCGCGCCGTTCAGCGGCTTCGCTCGTCAGCCGGGTCAGACCACCGTGCAGGGCGACCTCGAGGATGCCCTGCGCATGCTGTTCCGCCGCGACGTGGAAACCACGTGCGCGGGACGGACCGATGCGGGCGTGCATGCGCTCGGCCAGGTGGTCAGCTTCGACGTGGACGACCGCGACATCGCAGGACGCTCGCTGCCCAGCTTGCGCCGTTCTCTCAACGCGCTCACGCATGACGCCATCACCGTGCGCGAGGTCGAACCGAAGAAGCTGGGCTTCTCGGCGCGCTTCGACGCGCAGGCGCGCGAGTATCACTACCACCTGTGCGTGGACAGCACGTGCCCCATCTTCATGAAGGACTTCTCGTGGTTCGTCCCCGGCGGCCTCGATATCACGGCTATGGAAGCAGGTGCGCAGTATCTGCTGGGCGAGCACGATTTCAAGAGCTTCTGCATGGCCGCCTCGGCGGAAGGCAAGCCCACGCACCGCAACGTGCGCGAGATTTCCTTCCATCCCGAGACGGTGATGGGCGAGAACCTCATGTCCATCAAGGTGGTGGGCAACGCGTTTCTGCACTCCATGGTGCGCACCATCGTGGGCACGCTGGTGATGGTGGGGAAGGGCCAGCGTGACGCCGATTGGGTGGGCGAGGTGCTGGAGGCGTGCGATCGTCGGGTTGCGGGGGAGAACGCCCCAGCTCAAGGGCTTGTATTCTGGCGAGTCATCTACTGACGTGCTACAATAGGCCTCCGATAAACCGAAGGCGGCGTATCATGTTCAGCACATCAACGGCAAAGCGCGTGGCGCGCGAGGCGGAAAAGATCGTATCGCTCAAAGAGGATATGGACGCCGTCTCGTGGACGCGCGTGCTCGAAATAGGCAATCAGCTCCAAGAGGGCGTCGACGAGGCCGAGCGCGTCTCGCTGGCGTGCGAGCTCGTGTCCATCGCCCAATCCAACCGCTCGCTGTACACGCGCTTGGGCCTCGATCCGGAACCCTCGTCCTCGCGCGTGATGGCGTCGGGTATCGAAGTGATGGAGGGCGGGCTTGCCGAGGCCGCCATCGAAAAGCGGGGAGATCGAGGGGGACGGCGCCCTCCGATCGTCGAGGCTCCGTCGATCGAGCCGGAGGTTTTCGTGGAAGAGCCGAGCGAAGCCGATTTCCAGGTTGCCGGCGTGCAGGCGGAATGCGATCTCGTGGCGAAGAACGATCCCGACGAAAGCGACTTCATCGAGGCGGCCGAAGCCGTGGCGCGCGTCGATTCGCAGTCCGCTCCTTTGCCCGTCGATCCCGAGCCCGTCGATCCTGCGCCCGTTGCCGAGCCTGCCGCGCAGGTCGAGGCGACGAAGCCGGAAGAACCCTCCTCGACGCAGCCGCAGCAGGAGCCGCGACCAGAGCCGGAGCCGAAGCCGGAGTCCGTGGCTGCGCCCAAAGAGAAGCCGCCTCGGCAGCGCCGTTTCGCGCGTTTTCGCAACCTGTACGAAAGCCGCGACGGCGGTCTGTGCGTCTTCGAGGACGAGCACGGCCACCTCGTGGCCCTCGACTCGTCGAAGCTCGCCTAGCGAACGCGAAGGGCCCCGTAGGGCCCTTCGTTCGTTTACGCCGCCGGTTTCTTGGGGACGGTCTTGTCCACGAAGTAGATCTTGTACCACATGAGGAACATGTAGACGATCCAGATCTTGCGCGAGCGGTCGATCTTGTACCTGTGCTCGTCGAGCAGGCGCACCAGCTCGTCGGTGTTGAAGAACTGTTGCGCGATGTCGCCGGTGAACCATTCCTTGACCTGGTTGTAGTAGCGGTCCTGGCGCAGCCAGTCCACCATGGGCACGGGAAAGCCCAGCTTCTCCTTCTGCGCCCAGTCTTTCGGGATGGTGCGCTCGGCCGCCTCGCGCAGGGCGATCTTCGTCTGCTCGCCGTTCGCTTTGAACGGGGTGGGGATGGTGCGCGAGACGTTGAACACCTCCTTGTCGAGGAACGGCACGCGGCTTTCCAGCGAGTGGGCCATCGACATCTTGTCGGTTTTCAGCAAGATGTCGCCTACCAGCCAGAAGAAGAGGTCGACGTACTGCATGCGCGTCGTGTCGTCGAGGCCGGCCGCCTCGGCGTACGCGGGCGCGATCAGCTCTTGCGGCGAGCACGCCTGCACGGGGCGCTTCAGCAGGCGGGCGCGCTCCTCGGGGCTGAACGCCACGCCGTTGGCGTTGGTGTAGTACCAGTCCTCGGGGGTCTCGCTGGCGCGCTCCAGGTAGTTCGCGCCGCGCACGCCCAGCGCGTGAGCCGCCTTCGACGCGCCGCGCAGCAGGCCCTTCGGCACCCAGGACAGCTTCGCGTTGGCGAACGGCGTCTGGTAGATGCGGTAACCGCCGAAGAACTCGTCGGCGCCCTCGCCGGACAGCACGGCCTTCACCTTCTTCGCGGCCTCCTGGTCGACGAAGTACAGCGCCACGGCGCTCGGGTCGGCGGACGGCTCGTCCATGTGCCACTGCACGCGGGGCAGGCTTTCCCAGTACTCCTCTTCGCCGATGTGCTTGGAGTTGTTCTCGATATGCAGTTCGTCGGCCAGCTCGCGCGCCCAGGAGATCTCGTCGCGCTCGCCCTCGTACTCGGCGAAGCCCACGGTGAACGTCTTGATGTCGGGATTCTCCTTCGCCAGGCATGCGGCCATGTAGCTGGAATCGATGCCGGACGACAAGAACGAGCCCACCTCCACGTCGGCCACGTTGTGGTAGCGCACGCTTTCGCGCATAGCGGCGTCGATGGCCTTCACGGTGTCCTCGCGGCTGCGGTTCTGGTCGAAGTCGTACGTGGGGCGCCAGTAGCGCTCGGTTTCCGTCGTGCCGTCGGCGCGCACGGTCATGCAGTGCGCGGGCTCCAGCTTGTAGATGCCCTTGAAGAACGTCTCGGGCAGCGCCGAGAACTGGAAGCACAGGTACTGCTCCAGCGCCTCCTCGTTGAGCTCGCGCTCGTAGGCGGGGTGCTCCAGGATGCATTTGATCTCGGAGGCGAAGATGAACTGCGGGCCGGCCTCGCCGTTCTGCACGGTGTAGTAAAACGGTTTGATGCCGAAGAAGTCGCGCGCGCAGAACAGCTCGCCGCGCTGCTTGTCCCAGATGGCGAACGCGAACATGCCGCGCACCTTGTCCAGCAGCAGCTTGCCCCAGGCCAGGTACGACGCCAGCAGCGTCTCGGTGTCGGACTCGGTCTTGAACGTCCAGCCGTCCGCGGCCAGCTCGTCTCGCAGGTCGCGGTAGTTGTAGATCTCGCCGTTGAACACGATGGCGTAGTCGCCGATGGTGAACGATCCGGGGGCGGAGCCTTCCGTAGCCGGCGACGTCACGATGGAGTCATGCGCGCCCGTGGCGCGCACCATGGGCTGGCTGCCGTTCTCGAGGTCGATGAGCGACAGGCGCCGATGCCCCAGCGCCACGCCGTCGGCAAGGTACTGGCCCTCGCCGTCGGGGCCGCGGTGCGCCATGATGTCGCACATGGCCTTCAACGTGGGCGCGTCGGCTTCGGTCGCGCCGGTGAATCCGCAGATACCGCACATGAATGATTCTCCTTCTCGTTTGGTCTGCGCACCATGATAGCCCAAGCGCCCCGCAACCCCCAAGCGCCCTGCCCGCCCCCTCGCCAAAACCGCAGATTTGGAGGGAGCTGGCAGCGAGTAGTCACCGTAGGAACGCATCTTCGCCCGTAAAACACGCCACAGCGCGCGAGGCGTGTTTTACGGGCGAAGATGCAGCGCCGCGCACGTTCGCAGACCCGGGACGTTCTTTCGGTGCGGCAGCGGCGAGACCGGCGTCCGAATGCGAAGCGGTTCCCGCGCGGCGGTGCGCGCGTCGGAGGACGCTTCCGTAGCACCTCTTCGGGCGTCGGTTGCTGGCAAAACGGATCTTTCGGCAAAACGTTGTTGGCGACCAGGGTTTTCCCGGTATAATGATGCATCTGGATCGCGGCGCAGGTGCACGACGTGGATGGGCGCCCGTATCCGATCCTTTGCGGACGCGTTCCGCGAGCGGATTTTCCGGGGAATACCAACTGAACGTTAACGGAGGTTTTCGATGGCTTCAACGCATGCGCACGCGCGCTCGGCCTGGTCGGGCAAGTGGGCGTTCATTCTGGCTGCGGCGGCATCCGCCGTGGGCTTGGGGAACATGTGGCGCTTCCCCTATCTGGCGGCCAAGTACGGCGGCGGCACGTTCCTGCTCACCTACCTGGTGCTGGTGTTCACGTTCGGCGTGTCGCTGCTGTTGCTAGAGACGGCGCTCGGCCGCAAGACGGGCCAGTCGGCCATCGGCGCGTTCAAGCAGTTCGGCAAGAAGTACGCCTTCATCGGCGTCCTGGCGTCCACCGTGCCCTTCATCATCACGCCGTACTACTGCATCATCGGCGGCTGGGTGACGAAGTACGCGGCGGCCTACCTGATCAACGGCCCGGAGGCGCTGGCCGACGGCGGAGACTTCTTCACAGGCTTTATTTCCAGCAACACCGAGAGCTTCCTGTGGATGCTCCTGTTCATGGCCATCGTGTTCATCGTGGTGTCGCTGGGCGTGAAGGGCGGCATCGAGAAGGCGAACCTCGTCATGATGCCGGCGCTCATCATCATGGCCGTAGGCATCGCGCTGTACACGCTGACCATGCCCGGCGCCGTCGACGGTGCCCTGTACTACCTCACGCCCGACTTCAGCAAGTTCTCACCGGAGCTGGTCATCGGCGCGCTCGGGCAGATGTTCTACAGCCTGTCGCTGGCCATGGGCATCATGATCACGTACGGCTCCTACCTGGACAAGAAGTCCAGCCTCACGCAGAGCGTCGCCCGCATCGGCGGCTTCGACATCGGCGTGTCGTTCCTCGCCGGCCTCATGATCGTGCCGGCCGCGTTCGTGGCCATGGGTTCGGGCGAGGCCGTGGCGGCCAACTCCGGTCCGTCGCTCATGTTCGTCATCCTGCCCACCGTGTTCGCCGATATGGGCGGCGCGGCCACCGTCGTGGGCTTCCTGTTCTTCCTGCTGGTACTGTTCGCAGCTTTGACCAGCGCCATTTCGCTGACCGAAACCTGCACCTCCATCGTGCAGGACGGTGCGGGCTGGTCGCGCAAAAAGGCGCTGTGCGCCGTCATCGGCGTGGTCACGGTGGCCGGCATCTTCGTGAACCTGGGCTACAACGGCTTGTCGTTCATCGAGCCGATGGGCGAGGGCACCACGCTGCTGGACTTCTTCGACTTCATCTCCAACTCGGTGATCATGCCTATCGTCGCGCTGCTCACCTGCATCTTCGTCGGTTGGATCATCAAGCCGAAGGCCATTGTCGACGAAGTGAAGATCTCCAGCGAGTTCAAGGTGGAGAAAGCCTGGACCGTCATCATCAAGTACGTGGCGCCGGTGCTCGTGGTGGTCATCCTCGTTGCGTTCGTCGCGCAGACGTTCGGGCTCATCAGCTTCTAGCGTTCAGGCGCATACGAGGCATTCGCGCGGAGCGCCCTTCGGGGCGCTCCGTTTCGTTTCGGGCGCGAGCGGCGCGGATGGGGCTCGTGCTTCGTGTGCGTTCCGGTTGCGTCCCGGTCGTGCCCCGGCCGCCGGCCCGGTCGCCTGGCCGCGTCCGCGCCCGGCTTCGCTGCCTGGTCCGCTGCCCCGGTCGCGTCGCCCCGCTCAGCCGCGTCCCTCGCCTGGTCGCGCCTGGTCGTCCCGCCCGTGCCATCATCGCCCGCCTGTGTCGTCCTGCCCAGCCGTGCCCTGGCCGCGCCGCTTCGGCCGGATGCGTGTTTTCGCAAGGCCATGTGCAGCAAAAACGTCGTTTTGGCACGGCCGGCTCGCTCAGGCGCGGCATTCCGAGGCGATGGCGGAACGCGACCTGGGGTTTCGCTTCGGCATCCTTCGGGAAGATGCGTCGAGGGATGCCGAGTAGTGCCAAACCGTTGATTTTGCCGCATACCGGATCCGGTTTTCGTTCGGGCGCGATCCCGCTGCAAGCGGCGTTACGGCGGCAGCGATCGGTTTTCGCAGGGATGTTGCGTTCGGTTCGGACCGTCCGGCTCCCAACCTCGCGCGACCTGGCGTAACGTCGCGGGTTGCGCGTCTTGGGGCGCGGAGGCATCCAAGTGCGCTCGAAGTGCAACATCGCGGGCAAAACCGTGCAACGGACGCGCTGAACGGTTTTGCGCCGATAGATGGTATGACGGCGGAAGCGAAGTCGAACGGCGGAAATCGAACGGTTTGGTAATCTCGACGAGGGCTCGGTCGCGGCATCTCGGACCCGCAGAGCGCGATCGAAGGGGTTTTCCCAGGTCGGATGTTCGAAGCGTAAATAAAAGCGAATCGATAGGATTACCAAACCGCCCGATTGCTGCCACGGAGCGGGGATTTCGCCGTCAAATCGGCATCGACGGGTGTTGACGCATGCCGCCGTGCACGTAGGGCGGCATGCTGTCGGTCAAGACGGGGCACCTCGAGTGCTCCGCATGAAAAAGATACCGAAGCGTCGGAGAATGCGAGGGGAGGCCGCGCAGGGCGCGGGTAGTTTGCTATCATGGGACGACACATCTGCATCGTATGAGAAGGAAGTTCCATGTCGCTATCCATCGGTATCGTCGGTCTGCCGAACGTCGGCAAGTCCACGCTGTTCACGGCCCTCACGAACAAGGGCGGCCTCGCGGCCAACTACCCGTTCGCCACCATCGAGCCCAACGTGGGCGTGGTGCCCGTGCCCGACGCGCGCCTGGACGCGCTGGCGAACATCGACCATCCCACGCGCATCGTGCCCGCCACCATCGAGTTCGTGGACATCGCGGGCCTCGTGGCCGGCGCCAGCCAGGGCGAGGGCCTGGGCAACCAGTTCCTCGCGAACATCCGCGAGACGGACGCCATCTGCGAAGTCGTGCGTTTCTTCGGTGACCCCGACGTGGTGCACGTGGCGGGCCGGGTGGACCCGAGCAGCGACGTGGACACCATCAAGACCGAGCTCATGCTGGCCGACATGGCCACCATCGAGAAGGCCCTGCCGCGCTTGGAAAAAGAGGCGAAGCGCGACAAGGACGGCGCCAAGAAGGTCGAGGTGGCGAAGAAGGTGCTCGCGGGCCTGGACGAGGGGCACCGCGCCCGCACGTTGGGGCTGGACGAGGACGAGCAGGCTGCCATTTACGATCTGCACCTGCTGACGATGAAGCCCATGCTGTACATCGCCAACGTGGACGAGGACCAACTGGACGCCGATCTGCCCGAGATCGACGGCTGCCGCCCCGTGCCCATCAGCGCGAAGGTGGAGGCCGACCTGGCCGAGCTCGATCCTGCCGAGGCGAAGGAGTACCTGGAGGCCATGGGTCTCGAAGAGAGCGGCCTGGCGCGCCTGGTGCGCGAGGCGTATAAACTTCTGGGGCTGCAGTCGTACTTCACCACCGGCGAACAGGAAACGCGCGCTTGGACCATCCCCGTCGGTGCGAAGGCTCCGCAGGCGGCGGGCGTCATCCATACCGATTTCGAGCGCGGCTTCATCAAGGCGGAGACGGCCTCGTACGAAGACTACGTGGGGCTGGGCGGCGAGAAGGGCTGCCGCGATGCCGGCAAGCTTCGTCAGGAAGGCAAGGAGTACGTCGTCCAGGACGGCGACGTCATGCACTTCAAGTTCAACGTGTAAGGAATTCGTCCCGAACCCCCTTTGAACAGGGGGTTCGGTTTTTAACGGAAACGTCTAATGCATGCCGGGGTATACGGCTCCGGTGGCGGGCGCGGGCGCGTCGCCGCGATCGGGCGGAATCACGCCGAACTCGACCAGCAGACCGTAGAGGTCGGTCCCCTTGATCTTCTCGATTCCCTCGTGCAGGGCGAGCTTTTCGAGGGGATTCATCTCCATGTCGGTGATGGGCTTGCCGTCCCTGATCAACGTGGTGGCGTTCAGCAAATCGCGGATGTCGAACGCGCTGCCCCATACTTCGGGCACGCCGCGGTCGACGTTGCACAGCGTGTAGACGGCTTCCATGCCGGTGCGCATGGAATACTCGGTGGTGAAAATGGTGTCGCGCGGCGTTTCCGCGAATTGGCCGATGAACGCGAAGTTCACCGCGCCTTCGGGCACGACGTCGGGTCGGTCGCCTGCGGCGCGCGGCATGAAGAATGCCGTGATGTAGGGCATCATGCACGGAACCGTGTTGGCGCTGTTCTCGGCGAGCTCCTCGATCTGCGATTCGGGAACGCCCAGGTGGTACAGCCACTCCATGCATATTTCCTTGCCGGTGCATTCGCGCAGGGTTTTCTTCACGTAGTTGCCGGGCACATCGGTGAACAGGCCGTATATCCAGCCGCACAGCTGATCGTCGGGCTGGGCTCTGAACTGGGGTTGCCTGTTGAACGTCCAGCTTAAAAGCCAGTTCGAATCTTTTACGGTAACGATGCCGCCGGTTACGACGCCGCCCGAGAACGGATCGCGACGGCAAATGCTCTCGATATAGGGAACGATCTTCTCATCGAGCGTCGTGACGGTGGCGCTCATCCAGTTGGACTTCTCCGGATCGCCGATGAATTTTTCCGGATTCCCGAATGCGGAATCCTGCCGTGCGATACGTCGCCACAGGTCGAACCCGGTTCCTTTTTCCAGCACGGCGTTGAACTGGGCCGGCTCGTCTTGCGATCCGAAGGACGAATTGGCGACGCAGCTGCCGTTGGTGATGAACAGCAGGTCGTCGTCGGTGAGGTGAAACGTCTTGTCGGCCCCTTCGCATATCGTCTGCACCTCGGTGGCTACTTTGCGCTCCGGGGTGCTGGAGAACGTGATGTCGACGACCTCGGTGTTCAGATGGATCTGCACGCCCTGGCCTTTCAGGTAGTTCACCATGGGCAGGATGAGGGATTCGAACTGGTTGTACCGGGTGAAGCGCAGTGCGCTGAAGTCGGGGAGCCCGCCGACGTGGTGGACGAAACGCTGGATGTAGCGCTTCATCTCGAGCGCGCTGTGCCAGTTCTCGAAGGCGAACATGGTGCGCCAGTACAGCCAGAAGTTGGAATCGAGCACATCGTCGGAAAAATAGTCGGTTATGGGCTTGTCGTCGAGTTGCTCTTCGGGGGTGAAGAACAGGTTCATGATCTCCATGCACGCCTTGTCGGACAGGTTGAATGTATTGTCGAGGCCGGCGTCTTCACCCCGGTTGACCGTTGCGCGGCACAGGGAATAATTGGGATCGCGCTTGTTCAACTGATAGTAGTAATCGAGGATGCTCATGTTCTCGTCCTCGATGGAGGGGATGGATCGGAACAGGTCCCACATCACTTCGAAGTGGTTGTCCATCTCGCGACCGCCGCGCATAGTGAAGCCGAGCTGGGGATACTCCCACCCGTCGCAGGCGCCGCCCGGTTCGGCGTCGCGTTCGAACAGGTGCACGCGCGAGCCGTCCATCTGAGCATCCCTGATCAGGTAGCACGCGGCCGACAAGCCCGCCAGCCCGGTGCCGACGATGTAGGCCGATTTGTCCTCGATGCCCTCCGGCTTTGCCGGGCGGGCGAATGCTTCGTAGTTTCCGCTGGAATAGTACACAGGCTCTCCAATCTCTCGACGTGGGGGTACGGCCCCCATTGTGATGCGGGGCGTCCGAGGGCGAAGAGGGCGTACCGACCTGATGCGGTTTCGTTTGGAAGGGGTAACGTGGGGGTTCAGGTTGGCGCATGCCGCGGTGTCGAAGAACCCTGAACGGCTTGCATTGCGTTCGGCGTCGGCTTCGTAGCTTTGTTGCCGCTCGAACGATTGCGGCCGGCTTGTTTTCCATTTGTGTATACTGATCACGAACAATGCGCTGAAGCGTGTCGGATGGTTCGAGCGGCCGCGCGTGTCGAGCGCGATCGGGTGAGCATGGTCGGGGAGCGAGGATTATCTATGGACGAGATCGGGAAGCTGGGCTTCGGGTTCATGAGGCTGCCCGTCGTCGAGGGCGACGGCGGCAAGGAGATCGACATCGAGCAGGTCAAGCATATGGTAGACCTGTTCATGGACGCGGGCTTCACCTATTTCGACACGGCGCGCGGCTACCATAACGGCCGGTCGGAGGCGGCGCTGCGCGAGGCCGTCGTCGAGCGCTATCCGCGCGAATCGTTCCAGGTTGCCACGAAGCTGCCGGCGTGGCTGGCGAAAAACGCCGACCATGCGCGCGCTATGTTCGACAAGTCGCTGCGCGAGACGGGGGCGGGTTATTTTGACTTCTTCTTGCTGCATAACCTGGGCGAGGAGCGCACGCGCCTGTTCGACGACTTCGGCCTGTGGGACTTCCTGCACGAGAAGAAGGAGGCGGGTCTGATCCGCAACCTGGGCTTCTCCATCCACGACAAGGCTGCCGTGTTGGAAGAGGTGCTGGAGGCGCATCCCGAGGTGGACTTCGTGCAGCTGCAGATCAATTACGCCGACTGGGAGAGCGAAACCGTCGAATCGCGCAAGTGCTACGAGGCTGCGCGCGCCCACGGGCTGCCTGTCGTGGTGATGGAGCCCGTTAAGGGCGGCTCGCTCGTGCATCTGCCCGAGGAGGCGGCGGACGTGCTGCGCGCCGTGAACCAGGACGAGTCGCTGCCCTCGTGGGCGCTGCGGTTCGCCGCGTCGCTGCCGGGCGTGCTCACCGTGCTGTCCGGCATGTCCACGCCCGATCAGGTGAGCGAGAACACGCAGATCATGCGCTCGTTCCATCCGCTGACGCACGAGGAGGACGAGGCGCTGGCGCGCGTGCGGGCCATCCTCGACGGCGTGCCCACCGTGCCGTGCACCGACTGCCGCTACTGTTTGAAGAACTGCCCGAAGGGCGTGCGCATCCCGGCGGCCCTCGCGTCGCTCAACATCCTAGAGCTGTTCCACGACATGCATCGGGCGCAGGAGAACTACGATTGGAACGCGTCGAGCGGCCCCGCGTCCACGTGCGTCGGGTGCGGCGCGTGCGAAAGCGTGTGCCCGCAGCATATCGAGATCGTGAAGGAGCTGGGTCGCGCCGCCGAGCTGTTCGAGGAGAAGCCGGCATGACGGCGACGGGCCCCGGCCAGGACGTGGGCGTCGAGGCGCTCGACGCGTTTTTCGCGCGCACGCCGCGCTTGGCCGTGGCGTTCTCGGGCGGGTGCGACTCTTCGTTCCTGCTGGCCGCCGCGTTGCGCGCCGGATGCGACGTGAAAGCGTACGGCGTGCGTACGGCGTTCCAGCCCGCTTTCGAGATCGACGACGCGAAGCGCCTCGCCGCCGAGCTGGGGGCGGACTTCGAGCTGGTCGACGCCGACGTGCTGGCGCAGGGCGAGATCTGCGCGAACGGGCCCGATAGGTGCTACCGCTGCAAGACGTTCATCTTCTCCACCATCCTCGCGCGCATGGCCGAGGACGGCTTCGAGGTGCTGGCCGACGGCACGAACGTCACGGACGATCCGGCGAACCGCCCCGGCTTCCAGGCGCTCGCCGAGCTGGGCGTGGTGTCGCCGCTGCGCCGCGCGGGCATGACGAAAGACGACGTGCGCGCCGCGTCGCGCGAGCTGGGCCTGTTCACGGCCGACAAGCCCAGCTTCTCGTGCATCGCCGTGCACGTGGGCGCGGGACGCCCCGTCACCGCCCAGGCGCTTGCCGAGACGGCCGAACGCCTGGGCGTGACGGGTGGGAAGCGCCCGTAAGCGCGACGCGCCGGTTGACGATTCGTCGTAGGCTGCAGCCGCGCTGGTCGAGCGTGCTACGATGATTCGACATCAATCGTCGGCGAAGGAGAGCCTGCAGAATGAAGATCGTGGATTTGCGAGATTGTCCCGCCAGCGGCCTTTTCTACGGTGGGCGCGCCGGACAGAAAGAGGGCATTCTCGTGGACGGCGTCCCGTGGATAGCGAAGTATCCGCGTACGACGCGCGACCTCCAGGGCAAAAATCTTCCGCCGTACACGTCGAGCCCTGTATCCGAGCATCTCGGCGCGCGAATCTACGCGTCGCTCGGCATTCCCGTTCATGAGACGATGCTAGGCTACCGAAACGGCAAGATCGTCTGCGCGTGCAAGGACTTCACGTTTCCCGGAAAGCGCCTATTCGAGTTCAAGGATATCAAGAACGCCCTTTCCGACGATGACGGGGGATTCGATTCGGCTCCCTCGGACGGCGAGAGCGTCTTCCTTGGCGACGTGCTCGCCACGATAGAGACATCCGACCTCCTGCGCAGCGTGCCCGGGGTGCTCGAGCGTTTCTGGGATATGTTCGTGGTGGACGCGTTCATCAAGAACCCCGGCCGGAGCAACGGTAACTGGGGCGTGTTGATGGACGCGTCGTTCTCCTACGAGCTCGCGCCGGTGTACGATCTGGGCAGTTCGCTGTTCGGCAAGCGCGGCGATTCGCTTGCACGGCGGAGGATGCTCGACGAGTCGGATATAGATCAGGATGCGTTCGGGACGAACGTGTCATGCTATCGCCTGCCTTCGGGCGATGGGAGGGGAGCGTCCATTCACCCCTTCTCCTACATGGCGCAAACAGTCAATCCCGATCTCGATGCGGCGATCAAGCGGTTCATGGGCTCCGTCGACATGGACCGGATAGACGCGCTCATCGACTCCGTTCCGGCGGAGGCATACGGACGGCCTATCATGTCCGAGGCCGTTCGAGCCTCCCACAAGCTTCTGCTTCGTCGAAGGATCGACGAAGGCTTCGCCCCTTTGCTCGCGCGCATCGTGGAGCGCGAGGGCTAGCCGTCGCTCGTTCCGGGGCACGCGGCGGGTGCGTGCCGGGCTTCGCGCGCGGCTTGCGACGGCGTATACTGACGCTAAGCGCGACGCGCCGCTTCGGCGAGCGCGGCGGCGCCTTTGCCTCAACCGAAAGGATCGCCATGACCTCCTACGTGTTCACCCATGCAACCGTGCTCGACGGCACCGAGGGCATGGAGCCGCAGCCCAACATGACCGTCGTGGTGAACGAGGGCATCATCGAGAAGGTGGGTCCGGCGGCCACCACCGTGGGGCCGTTCGACGCTCGCGAGATCGACCTTGCCGGAGCGTATCTGGCTCCCGGCCTGGTGAACCTGCACGTGCACCTGTGCGGCTCGGGCAAGCCCACGAGCGCCGGCGCCGCAGGCGACCTCATCGACAAGGTGGTGGGCAACCCGCTGGGCAGGTGGTACCTGCGCCGCACGCTCAAGGCGCATGTGCGGCAGCAGCTGGCCAGCGGCGTGACCACCGTGCGCTCGGTGGGCGATCCTGGGTTCGCCGACGTGGACGTGCGCGATGCCATCAACGCGGGGAAGCATCCGGGTCCGCGGCTGGTCACGTCCGGCGTGGGGGTCACGGTGCCCGGCGGCCACGGCGCGGGCCTGTTCGCGCACGTCGCGTCCACGCCGGAAGAGGCGCGCGCCATCGTGCGCGACTGCTTCTCGCACAAGTGCGACTTGGTGAAGCTGTTCGTCACGGGAGGCGTGTTCGACGCCGAGGTGGAGGGCGAGCCGGGTGTGCTGCGCATGTCGCCCGAGGTTGCGCAGGCGGCTTGCGACGAGGCACGCAAGCTGGGCCTGCCCACCGCCGCGCACATCGAGAGCGCCGAGGGCGTGCGCGTGGGCCTCGAGGCCGGCGTGGACACCATCGAGCACGGCGCCCCGCTGGACGACGAGCTGATCGCGCTGTTCAAGCGCAACGGAGCCGGGCGCGCCTCGTCGCTGACCTGCACCGTCTCGCCTGCGCTTCCGTTCGTGGAGCTCGATCCCGCCAAAACGCATTCCACCGAGGTGCAGAAGGTGAACGGCCGCATCGTGTTCGAGGGCATCGTGCAGGCGGCGAAGCAGGCGCTGGCGGCGGGGATCCCCGTAGGTTTGGGAACCGATTCGTCGTGCCCCTACATCACCCAGTACGACATGTGGCGTGAGGTGGTGTACTTCGAGCGCATCGTGGGCGCGTCGCGTCAGATGGCGCTGCATACGGCCACGCTGGGCAACGCGCGCATCCTGGGGCTGGGCGACGAGACGGGCTCCGTCGAGGCGGGCAAGGCGGCCGACCTCATCGTGCTCGACCGCAACCCCCTGGAGAACCTGGAGGCGCTTCGCGACGTGCGCATGGTTATGGCTCGCGGCGTGCTGGACGAGCATCCTCGCGTGAAGCGCCTTGCCGAACTGGACGTCGAGCTCGACGGCTTCCTGCCGAAGCCCGTCTAGCGGCGCTGCCGGCGGGCGAGGTCGGCGAGGAGGGTTTCGAAGCCTTGCTGCTGGTCGGTGAGCTCGCAGCTTGCCAGCAGGTCGCGGGCGCTTTCGAGGGTGGCGGTACCGGCATGGGGCGAGCGGTGCAGCGCCATGCCGCACTCGATGACAGCGGCGGCGAACGTCCAATCTCCGTTCGGGCAGTCGGTGCAGCTTTCGTCGTCGACGACCAGCGCCTGCTCGACCGCTTCGACGGTTCCCGCAGGGCGGTAGCGCATCGTGCACGTCAGCCATTCCCCGTCGTTCGCTTCGGAGCGGCGACCGTCCTGCCGGTCGTCGGCATCGCTTCCGTATTTCAATGCGGACGCGCCCGCCTCGAACGCCGATCTTGCGGGGACGATCTCGTACGCTACGGTGAACGCATGGCCCGCGCCCACCTCGCCCGCGTCGGCCGCATCGTCGCGGAACTCCTCGTCGGCGAGCGCGCGGTTCTCGTAACCGATCAGCCGATAGCCCTTCACCCGGTCGGGATTGAATTCCACCTGGATCTTCACATCGTCGGCAAGCGGCACGAGGTTCGCACGGAGGTTCCGGCCGAGCACCCGCCGGGCTTCTTCGGCGCAGTCGACGTAGTGGTAGGCGCCGTTGCCGTGGTCGGCCAGCGTCTCCATCTTGTTGTCCTTGTAGTTGCCCGAGCCGAATCCCAGCACCGAGAGGTACACGCCGGTCTCGCGCTTCCGCTCGACGAAGTCGTGCAGCTCGCTCTCGGACGAGATGCCCACGTTGAGGTCGCCGTCCGACGCCATGACGACGCGGTTCACACCGCCTTCGATGAACGACGATTCCGCCAGACGGTACGCCTGCTCCAAACCGGCTTCCCCGTTCGTCGACCCTTCGGCGACGAGGCCGTCGACGGCGCGCATGATACGCCGCTTGTCGTCGCCCGGCACGCCTTCGAGCAGCACGCGCTCGCCGCTGGCGTAGGTTACGACGGACACGCGGTCGCGCTCCGTCAGCCCTTCGACGAGCGTGGCGAACGAGTCTTTGACCAGGGGGAGCTTGTCAGGGTCGTCCATCGACCCCGAGACGTCGATGAGGAACACGAGGTTGGCGCCCGCGGACGAAGCGTCGCCGTCCTTCTCGGTGGCGAATCCCATGACCAGCAGCTTCGTCTGGTCGTTCCAAGGACAGTCGCTCATCTGGGTCGATACGCCGAACAAGTCGGAGCCAACGGGCGCCGGGTAGGCGTAGTCGAAGTAGTTGAGCAGCTCTTCGGTGCGCACGGCGCCGGCAGGTACGACGGCCGGCGCGTATTCCTGCGCCACCATGCGGCGCAGGTTGCAGTACGAGGCCGTGTCGACGTCGGCCGACAGCGTGGACAGCGGGCTGGTCGCAGGGGAGAGGAACCCCGGCTCGTCGAGCGCACGGTATTCCTCGGTGCCGCCGGGAGAGGGCGAGGGGTTGTACGGATAGGGAGGAGGGCATGAGGAGGCTGTCTCGGGCAGCGCGGAACCGATGGCCATGATCTCCAATTCGCTTGCAGCCGATCCCAGCTGGCCGCCCGCCTGACCGTCGGGGCTGCATCCGGCAAGCGATGCGCCGGCGATCAGGGCGGCGAAGGCGATGGAGCCCGCGGCGAGCCTGCCGCGGCTGCGGTTGGAAGCGTGCATGATGTTCTCCGTTCGTCGGGCTTACGCGGGGTCGGCCAGGTACGTGACGCCGTTTTCGTCGTATCGGATGGCATAAGGGTGGGCCGGGTCGCTCGTCGCGAACACCGTGCACGGCGAGGATGCCGTTACGCCGGGGCCGGTGGCGACGGTGCGCTCCAATTCTTCTCCGACGATTTCGGGGCTGGCAGGTAGGGGGCCGTCGTCGCCGAGGGCGACGCGCAGACGCTCGCCCGAGGAGAGCGTGACGAACGGGTGACGTGCGTCTCCGTCGGACGGAGCCGCGCCCGATTCGCTTTGCGCTTCGTCGGCCGAGGAGGGGGCGGCTGATTTCAATTCGTCGTTGATGCTGGCGATCGTCGCCGCACCGCCGGAACTCGGGGGCTGCGTGAGGGAGGAGGCGTAGGTGAGCGCGCCGATGCCCGCAGCAAGCACGAGGCAGGCGGCGAGGGGGATCAGCGCGCGCCGCGCCGACCGGCGCTTCGGCGCGCGCCGCTCGCTTGCGGCCAGCAGCTCCGCCAGCATGCGCCGCCGGGCCTCTTCGTCGGGACTCATGCTCTCGTAGGCATCCGCCAGACACTTCTCGAGCGATTCTTCCGCGTGGAAACGGCTATCGTCCATGTCTCTCACCTCCCAACATCGTCTTCAGAAGCGCCCGCGCCTCGCTCAGATGGCTGCGCACGGTCGAGGATGGCACTCCGGTCAGGGCCGCTATCTCTGCCGTGCGATACCCCTCGTAATAGAACAGGTACACGCAGGTCTTGTACTTCTCCGGCAGGGCCAGCACCGCATCCAGCGTCTCGTCCTGCCGCGCGCGCCTCTCGTCCGCGATGTCTTCGGGAAGGGCGGTCTGCCGCGTTCGGTGCGCGCTTTTCAGCACGTCGCGGCAGTGGTTCTGGGCGCATACTATGAGCCATGCCTTCTCGTGCTCGGGGTCGTTGAATCGGCGCGGGCGGTCGATCAGCTTCATGAACACGCTCTGCGTCGCGTCCTCCGCGTCGGCCGCGCTGCCCAGAAACGAGTAGCACAGCCTATACACCGTCGCGGCGTGGCGGTTGAACAGTGCGGCTATGTCGACGTTGTTCTGCAGCGGTTTTCCCTTTCTGACTGCAACACGATCGAGCGGCGGGTTTTGTCGGATGAATTTGGAGGATATTGTAGCGGAAGGCGATGCTTCGCTCCGCAAGCCTGCGAAACCTTGCGCGCAGCCCACGCGGTTCTTGCGTGCAGTCCATGCGGATCTTGCGCGATTCTAGCGCGGATCGTACGCGGATACCACGCGCAGCACGCGTCGATCCAGTGCGGATCCAACGCGGATCACGCGTGGATCCAACGCGGATCTAACGTCAAAAATATTGTTTGATCTGGGAAAACTTTTACTTCACAGACAGCGTGCGAGGCACTAGAATCATGGCTGTCAGCAGTGTCCGTTTCCGGCGGGTGGCGCCTTCGAGAGGAGGTGATTACCCGATGGATAGTTTCAATCTGATCGCAGGACTATGTTCCATCTTGTCATTCTTCATGGCAGCCTACGACTGGGCGCGACGAAAGCGGAAGGCATCGAGGAAACAGAAAGGACGGCGGGAGTCCTAGTCCCTAACCGTCCCCGAAACGTACCGGCGTCACCCGTCCGGAGCTTCAATCCCACGGGCACCGCTGACACCCTGCATTATACATGCTTCCTGCCGTCGCGCAAGACGTGTTCGAGGAACAATGCAGTATCATGGGAATACGAGAGCAAGCCGGAAACGGGCGGGGAGGAAGCAGCAGTGACGGATCTATCGCAGGCGCACCAGGCGCTCAAGCAGCACTTCGGCTACGAGGCCTTTCGACCGGGGCAGGAGGGTGTCGTCGAGGCGATCCTCGGCCGCCGCGACGCGCTCGCGGTCATGCCCACGGGCGCGGGCAAGTCGGTGTGCTACCAGGTGCCCGGCGTGGTGATGGACGGCTTGGCGCTGGTGGTGAGCCCGCTCGTGTCGCTGATGGGCGACCAGGTTCGCGCGCTTCTGGACGCCGGCATCCGCGGTGCCTACCTCAACTCCACGCTCACGCCCGGGCAGCAGTCCACCGTCCTGCGCCGCGCGCTGGACGGCGCCTACCAGATCATGTACGTGGCGCCGGAGCGACTTGCCGATCCGAGGTTCCTCGAATTCGCGCAGAGGGCGGCCATCCCGCTCGTTGCCGTGGACGAGGCGCACTGCGTGTCCCAGTGGGGCCAGGATTTCCGCCCGTCGTACCTGACCATCGGCGATTTCATCGCACAGCTGCCGAACCGTCCCGTCGTGGCGGCGTTCACGGCCACGGCCACCGCGCGCGTGCGCGCCGACATCGTGCGCCTGCTCGACCTGCGCGACCCCTACGAGGTGGTTACGGGCTTCGACCGCCCGAACCTGTACTTCGGCGTTGAGCGGCTCGATCCGAAGCGCAAGATCGCGCGCATCGCCGGCTACGCGCTGGAGCATGCGGGCGACAGCGGCATCGTGTACTGCTCCACCCGCAAGGACACCGACAAGGTGCACGCCGCGCTGCTGGAGGAGGGCGTCCGCGCCGCGCGTTACCATGCGGGCATGTCGGCGGCCGACCGCGCTGAGAGCCAGAGCGCGTTCATCGCCGACGACGCGCCGGTGATGGTGGCCACCAACGCGTTCGGCATGGGCATCGACAAGTCGAACGTGCGTTACGTGATCCACCACAACATGCCCGGCAGCATCGAGGCGTACTACCAGGAGGCCGGTCGGGCCGGCCGCGACGGCGAGCCTTCCACGTGCCTTCTGTACTGGAGCGACGGCGACGTGTCCACCTGCCGCTTCTTCATAGAGCAGGAATCGGGCAACGAGGAGCTTTCGCCCGAAGAGGCCGAAGCCGTGCGCGCCTCGCGCCGCCGCCTGCTGGCGGCGATGACCGGCTACTGCCACACCACCGGCTGCCTGCGCCGCTACATCCTCGATTACTTCGGGGAGCAGAAGGTTCCGTCGGCTTGCCGGCCGACGGAACGAGCCGACGCTGCGGAGGCTTCTGGCGCCGAACCTTGCGGCTCCAAGTCCTCCTCACGGCCCGAAGGCCGCCACGTCGGACTTTCACCGCAATCTTCGGCGCCAGAAGCCTCCTCGCTGACGTTACGAACGACCGGCGACAGAGGTTTTTCCTGCGGCAACTGCTCGAACTGCGCGGGGGAGTTCGAGTCGATGGACGTCACCGACACCGCGCTCGCCGCCATGCGCTGCGTGCAGGAGCTGCGGGGTCGCTTCGGCAAGGGCATGGTGGTGGATGTGCTGCGCGGCTCGCAGAACGCGAAGCTGCTGGACATGCATCTGGACGAGGCCGCGTGCTACGATACGGTGAACGCTCCGGCTGCGCAGGTGAAAGAAGTGATCGAGCTGCTGGCTGCAGGCGGCTACCTGCTGATTACCGAGGGGACGTACCCGGTGGTGGGTCTGGGGCCGCGTGCCCGCGAGGCTGCCGAAGAGGGTTTCAGCTTGTCGATGAAGCGCGTTCTGCGAAAGCCCGAGCGCACGCGTTCGGCTGCAGGCGGTTCGCACGTGTTCGGCTCGTCGGGAGCGCCCGCGAACGATGCCGACCCCGAGCTGTTCGAGCGTCTGCGCACGCTGCGCAAGCGCCTGGCCGACGAAGCGGGCAAGCCTCCCTACATCGTGTTCTCCGATGCGGCTCTGCGCGATATGTGCGCGAAAAGGCCTGCAACCGACGAGGAGTTCCTTGAGGTCAGCGGCGTGGGCGCTACGAAGCTCGCCCGTTACGGCGAAGCCTTCCTGTCCGAGATAGCCGCGTTCGAGCAGGGGCTTGCAAACGGGCGATGATCCGCCTCGCCGCTTCCGACCCGTGCGAAAAATCCGCCCCGCTCTCGCTTGCCCTCTAAGCTTGCTCCTCATCATCTCGTTACGCGAGCGACATGCAACCGCCACGCGTGGCGCGCAGGGGCACGCTATCATCGCTTCATCAAACAACAAGAAGGAGCGATGGGCCATGATCAAGGTCATCAAGCACGAGAACATGGGCAGAAGCGACCGGGGATGGCTGCACAGCCTGTTCCATTTCTCGTTCGCCGAGTACTACAAACCCGATAACATCAAGTTCGGCGCGCTGCGCGTGGTCAACGACGACCGGTTCGACCCGCACGGCGGGTTCGGCATGCATCCCCACGACAACATGGAGATCATCAGCTACGTCGTGGACGGCCAGCTCACGCACCGTGACAGCCTGGGCAACGGGAGCCGCCTCGAGCGGGGCGACGTGCAGTACATGAGCGCAGGAAGCGGCATCATGCACAGCGAGTACAACGATACGAACGAGCCGCTGCGTTTCCTGCAGATATGGATCTTGCCTGACGAGAAGAACGCGGAGCCGAACTATGGCGACCACCGCTTCGACTGGGAGGACCGCGTGGGGAAGTGGATGCCCGTCGCCTCGGGCGAGGAGGGCTTCGCGCCTATCCGGATCCACCAGGATATGAAGGTGCTCGTAGGCGTCATCGGCTCGGACGAGACGCTGTACTACGACCTCGACCCGGCGCGGCAAGCCTACCTCATCCAGATCGAGGGCGAAGGCATGGTGAACGGCAACGAGCTGGACGCGGGCGACGCGGCCGAGATCACCGCCACGCGCGAGGTGTCCGTTCGCGCGAAGACGCCGTCGCACTACATTATGTTCGACATGGCTGCTGACGAGGCGTAACGGCTTTGGCATGCAGAAGGCCCGCGGCAACACCGCGGGCCTTCGTTGCGCGTTTGCGCAGGAAGAAGGGTGATTTAGAGCTTCGGGGCCTCGGGCGCTTCGGGGGCTTCCGGTGCGGTCGGCGCGCCGGAGTCGCTGCGGACGCCATTGCCGTTGCTGACGCTCGCGCTGCCGCCGGAAAACGTGAGCGTCACGTCTCCGCTCATGGTGCGAGCGCTCACATGCCTCGACGCTGTGGCGCTGCCGGCCGGCGAGTGCACGTCTCCGCTGACCGAGGAGGCCTCGATGGCGTATTCGCCGTCCGAACCGGAGAACGAGGCGTTCACGCTGCCGCTCACGGCATCGAACTTCGCGTCGGTGGCTGCCACGCCCGCCGCCAGGATGTCGCCGCTACCCATGCGGGCGTCGAGGGTCGCCGTGTTCACGCCTCGAAGCAGCTGTCCGCCGCTCGCCGTGTCCAGCTTCACGATCTCGGTCGCCTCGACGTCGGAGAATTCGATGTTGCCGCTCATCGTGGTTGCGCTCAGGTATGCGCACTGGACGCGCTGCACCTGCACGTTGCCGCTGGCGGCGTTCGTCACGATATCGTCCGCGGCGAGGCGGGAGAGCGAGATGTTGCCGCTCGCGGTTTTCGCCGTCACTGAGCCCAACCTGTCCAGATCTGCGGCATCCACATTGCCGCCCATGAGGTCGATGTCGAGCGTGCCCGTGTAGCTGCGCGGCACCTTCAGAACGGTAGAGTGGTCCTCGAACGATCCGATCATCATGATGTCGATGGCCGGCTCGCGCGAGCCTTCGACGGTGACGGTGCCGCCGTTGTCGTCCACGTCGAAGCTCTTGCGCTCGTTCGTCCAGTACGTCACCTCGATGGCGTCGCCGTCGGTCGGCTCGATGCGCACGTCCTCGCCCATGTCGCGCAGGACGATGGCGGTGTGGGGGTTTTCCGTCTCGGGTGCGAACGTCTTCGTGGAGGACGTCCAATTGCGGGATTCGGTCGAGAGGTTCTCGAAGTTGAACCCGGCCGCCGCGAACGCGCCGAACGATATGGCGCCTCCGCCGATGACGAGGATGGTTGCTATGACGAGCAACGTCTTTTTGCCGCTAGACATGAGCTGCTCCTTCCGGCGCGATCGGGCTGGCATCGTTGCGCTTCAGCTTGATGAACAGCCCCTTCACCCAGCGGGCGAACGAATGCGTGAGGTTGACGAGCCCCTTGCTGGCGGCCAGCACGCCGAACCAAGAGAACAATCCCAGGCCTGCACCGGCCAGGCCGCAGCCGAAGACCCAGATGCCCGAGAGCGGAAACCCCGTGGCCGCGCACCAGGCCAGGCCGAACACGCCGATGGGCGCGCATAGGAGCAGCGTGAGCACGACGGCCCACAGCGCCACGACGACCGACCAAATGGCCAGGTAGATGGCCAACACCATGCAGGCGAACGCCAGCGCCAGCGTCACCCAGATGGGGGAGAGGATGGCAAGCAGCACGATGTTGAGCGTGCGGCTGCCGGTGTTCGCCTTCGCGATGGCCTTGGGAATGGGCGGCGTTTCGGCGACGATCTGAGCTGCGATGGCGTGCACCGATCCCAGCGCGGCCACGGCTTCCTGCTCGCTCATCCCGTCTTCGATGCGGTCGTCGATCATCTCGGCGTAGAACGCGATCGATTGTTCCACCTCGTAGGAGGGCAGCTTGCCGAGCGCATGCCTGAGCGCATCCAGAAACTCGGTCTTGTTCATCGGTTGGCACCTCGTTTCACATATTCGTAGACGTCCAATACGTCGTCCCAATCCTTCAAGAACTCGTCGAGGTACGTGACCCCGGCCGGCGTGATGCGATAGTACTTGCGCAGGCGCCCGTTGTGCTCGATGGCGTAAACCGTCAGCAGCCCCGCCGATTCCAAGCGTTTGAGCAGGGGGTACAGCGTCGATTCGGTCAAATGCAAACTCGACGGCACGTCTTTGACGATCTGGTACCCGTACGAGTCCTGGCGGTTGATCGATGCGAGCACGCAAACATCGAGGAAACCTCGTTTCAATTGTGCATCCATCGCATACCTCCTTTCGCCTTATACTATATGACACATAGTATAAGGCGTCAACGGGTATTTGGAGATTCCGCGGGAAGGATGGCGGGGAAGGGGCTGCGCGGCTGCGACGGCTGCCGATGAGCTGCCGGGGCTGTGCGGTTGCGACGGCTGCCGATGAGCTGCCGGGGCTGTGCGGTTGCGACGGCTGCGACGGCTGCCGATGAGCTGCTGGGGCTGCGGGGACGCTCCGAGATGGGGAAGGGCCTGGTCGCGGAGCCTTCCCGCTCAGCCGAAGTGCGCGAGTGTCTCACGTGAAACATTTGTGCGGTTCTCCATCGAAGCGAGGCGCGACGGTATCGGTCGCGAGAACCCGGGCGGGAGACGCCGATCGCGCGCTCGGCGCCGTTACGGTAGTGCGCGGCACGTCGACCGGCGCGGCATGTTTCCGTGGTTCCATGTGCAGCAAAAACGAGCTTTTGGCACCCCTCGGTGCTCTTCGGCATTTTGCTCGTTGAAACTTTGCAGCAAAACCCCAGGTCGCGTTTCATCGAGCCTTGGGAATGCGGCATTCGGCCTCGGTTCGGCGGTTTCCGGACGGGTCCGGCGTGCCAAAACCTCGTTTTTGCTGC
The DNA here is from genome assembly GCF_009875575.1 of Eggerthella sp. BIOML-A4. Lineage (NCBI taxonomy): Bacteria > Bacillati > Actinomycetota > Coriobacteriia > Eggerthellales > Eggerthellaceae > Eggerthella > Eggerthella sp. BIOML-A4. Next base: position 210,389 of record NZ_WWRX01000005.1, read on the forward strand.
ACATCGCCTTGAGGAGACGCGCGAACCCGCCCGACGGCACGAAGCGACGACCCGGCGCGGCGCGATCCGAGCCGCGTTCCTCAAGGCGCGCGGGCGTTGAGAAAAATCATGCGGGGCGGGAGCGCGGTGGGTTGGCAACGCCGAGGTTTGCTATTATAGACGGGTTATGTTTTCACCGGTGCCACCTTCGGTTTTCGAGCGATACGCGCGGAGCCGATGCGTGAAAACGAGAGAAGGAAAGCAGGCTCTATGACCCAACACCTCACCGAGCGCGACGTCCGCAGCATCGCGGAGTACGCGCGCATCGGGCTGGACGCCGACGAAGTCGTGCAGATGACGGTCGATCTCAACGCCATCATCGACAGCCTGAAGCCCATCACCGAATACGACCTCGACGGCGTGGAGCCTACGTTCCACCCCATCGGCGGCCTTTCAAACGTCATGCGCGAGGACGAAGAATCCCCCTCCTTCACGCAGGGGGAGGCGCTGGAGAACGCGCCGAAGCAGCAGGACGGCTGCTTTTTGATCCCCTCGATTCTGGGCGAAGGGGGCGATCGCTGATGGCTGCAACCGCACCCGTGTTCGCCGCAATGGGCGTGCGCGAGATCCGCGCGGGCCTCGCCTCCAAGGACTTCTCGGCGCGCGAGATCGCCGAGAGCTCGCTTGCCCGCGTGCGCGCGCTCGACGGCGCGACGCATGCGTTCCTCGAAACCACCGAGCAGCTGGCGCTTCGGCAGGCGGCTGCGCTCGACGCCGCCGTCGCGGCCGGTACGCTGGACGCGTGCGGCCCGCTGGCCGGCGTGCCCGTGGCGTTCAAAGACAACATGAACCTGGAGGGTACGCACACCACGTGCTCGTCCGCGATGCTGGCGAACTACGTGTCGCCCTTCACGGCTACGTGCGTTCAGCGCACCATCGAAGCCGGCGGTATTCCGCTGGGCAAACTCAACATGGACGAGTTCGCGTTCGGCTCTTCCACGGAGACGAGCGCGTTCGGCTCCACTAGGAATCCGTGGGATCTCTCGCGCGTGCCCGGCGGCTCGTCGGGCGGCAGCGCCGCTGCCGTGGGCGCGGGGTTGGCCGCCATCACGCTGGGCAGCGACACGGGCGGCTCCATCCGCCAGCCGGGCAGCTTCTGCGGCGCTGTGGCCGTCAAGCCCACGTACGGCGTGGTCAGCCGCTACGGCGTGGTGGCCTTCGGCAGCTCGCTGGACCAGGTGGGCCCGTTCACGCGCTCGGTGGAGGATGCGGCTTTCGCGCTCAACGCCATCGCCGGCCGCGACGTGCTGGACTGCACGAGCCAGGACTTGGACGTCGACTTCACGGCGAACCTCGCCGAGGGGGTCAAGGGCATGCGCATCGGCGTGGTGCCCGCGTTCATGGAAGCCCAGGGTCTCACCGACGAGGTGAAGGCCAAGGTGGAGGAGGCCGTGGAGCATCTGCGCGCGCTCGGCGCCGACATCGTGGAGGTGGAGCTGCCCAACGCCCAGGCCGCTATGAGCGCCTACTACGTGCTGGGCCCCTGCGAGGCGTTCAGCAACCTCGCACGCTTCGACTCGGTGCGCTACGGCTACTGCGACCCGGGCCACAAGGACCTCGGCGGCCAGTACGAGGCCAGCCGCGCGAAGGGCTTCGGCCCCGAGGCGCGCCGCCGCATCATGCTGGGCAGCTACCTTCTGTCCGCAGGTGTGTACGACACCTACTACTACCCGGCGCAGCAGGTGCGCACGCTCATCACGCAGGACTATGCGCGCGCCTACGAGCAGGTGGATTGCATCGTCGCGCCCGTGTCGCCGCGCACGGCGTTCACGTTCGGCGAAGTGAGCGACCCCACCGACATGTACCTGTCGGACATGTTCACCATCTCCATCAATATCGCTGGCAACGGCGGCATGAGCCTGCCGGTGGGCCTCGGCGCCCAGACGCAGCTGCCCGTGGGCGTACAGCTCATCTCGCCCCAGTTCAAGGACCAGAACATGCTGCGCGTGGCCGCCGCGCTGGAAACGGTGTACGGCCCCGCCCCCGTGGCCCCGGCCTTCGCCCCGGGTCAACCCTACCCCGAAGGATCGATGGCGGACATCCCCGACGCCGCCGACGCGACCCCAGGCGTCGACCTGCCGGGACTATGCATGGACAGGGAGCCCTCCGGGGGCGTCCACCAAGCGAGTTCCGCAGCGAAGCGAGGACTGTCTGAGCGACTGGATGCCCCCGGAGGGCTCCCGTTCCAGGTAGAAAAGGCAGGTGAGTAGCCATGCGGAAGCTCGAAGAGGTGCTCGAGGATTGGGAGGCCGTCATCGGCCTGGAGATCCATGCCGAGCTCACCACGCTCGACACCAAGATGTTCTGCGGCTGCAAGCTGGAGTTCGGCGCCGAGCCGAACACGCACACGTGCCCCGTGTGCCTGGGGATGCCGGGCGCGCTGCCCGTGCCGAACCGCGCGGCCATCGAGTCCATCGTGCTGGCGGGCCTGGCCACGAACTGCGACATCGAGAAGCACTCGATGTTCTACCGTAAAACGTACATGTACCCCGACATGTCGAAGAACTACCAGACCACGCAGGGCCCCGTGGCGTTCTGCATGCGCGGCCACCTCGACCTCGACGTGGACGGCGCGGCCGCCAAGGAGCGCATCGACCTGGACGGCCTCGACGTGGGCGAGAGCCGCGGCAACGTGACGCGCACCGAGACCGGCTACACCGCGCACGTGGGCATCACGCGCATACATATGGAGGAGGACGCGGGCAAGATGGTGCACATCGGCGGCGGCGAAGGCCGCATCGCCGGCGCCACGCACTCGCTGGTGGACTACAACCGCGCAGGCACCCCGCTCACCGAGCTGGTCACCGAGCCCGACCTGCGCACGCCCGAGGAGGCGCGCCTGTTCATGCAGAAGCTGCGCCAGATCTACCTGGCGCTGGGCATCTCCGACTGCTCGATGGAAGAGGGCTCCATGCGCTGCGACGGCAACGTGAGCCTGCGCCGCCGCGGGGCAAAGGAGTTCGGCGTGAAGACCGAGCTCAAGAACATGAACAGCTTCAAGAACCTCCACGACGGCCTGGCCTACGAGATCTGCCGCCAGGCGGAAGTGCTCGAGGAGGGCGGCCAGATCTTCCAGGAAACGCGGCATTGGGACCCGTCGGCCAAGCGCACCATCGTGATGCGCGTGAAAGAGACGGCCGACGACTACCGCCTGTTCCCCGATCCGGATCTCGCGCCCTACGACCTTACGGACGAGTGGATCGATTCCGTGCGCGCGAAGCTGCCCGAGCTGCCCGACCAGAAGGCGGCCCGCTTCGAGGACGCGTTCGGCCTGAGCGCCTACGATGCGCGCCACTTGGTGGAGCATCGCGCCACGGCCGACTTCTTCGAGGCGTGCATGGAGCTGGCCGGCGCCGATGCGGCCAAGCTGGCGAAGCCGGTGGCGAACCTCGTCATCAACGACGTGACCGCCTACCTGAACGCGCACGAAGGCGTTCAGCTGGCCGACACGCCGCTTACCCCGGCGCGCGCGCTTGCGCTCGTGCGTCTCACCGCCGAGGACGCCATCTCGTCCAAGCAGGCCAAAGAGGTGTTCGCGGCCGTGCTCGACGAGGACAAGGATCCGGCCGCCATCGTGGAGGAGCGCGGCATGAAGCAGGTGTCCGACACGGGCGCCATCGAAGCCGTCGTCGACGCGGTGCTGGCCGCCAACCCCGACAAGGTGGCGCAGTACCAGGGCGGCAAGACCGGTCTCATCGGGTTCTTCGTGGGCCAGTGCATGAAGGAGATGCGCGGCCAGGGCAACCCGAAGCTCATCAACGAGCTTCTGGCGAAGAAGCTCGGGTAAGCATGCGCGCCGCCGCCTCGGGATAGGCGGCGGCGGGCTCGATGCCCGTGTCGGCCTTCTTGAGGGCCTTCACGTCGCCGCCCGCCTGGTCG